>JAHKKM010000031.1 GCA_020027645.1 Pseudomonadota bacterium | reverse complement strand
AACTGATCGAGGGAAAAACGCCACGGCTTGCCGGCCGGCGGTTCGTCCTCCGCTGGTGTCGCGCTGTCCGCCGAATCTGCTTCCGGTTGTGGTTCCGGGTGCACATTCGCTGCGGGCTCCGGTTGCGGGCTTATTTCAGCAGCGCCTTCCCCATCGGACAACTGCGGCTCAGGCGTTTTGTTCCTTACAATATTCAGCGCACCGGCTGCATCGCGATAGATACTCACCACAGCGTCGTCGATTGCAAACGACGCGACCGACACCGTCTGCTCCGGCCAGCGAAACGTACCGCCATTCAGTACAAGCGAGGGCAATGCCAGCACTTCACGATCGACATCGGTGGCGCCTGCCGTAAACGTCTTCACGAGCAAATCGCGGAATGCAAAATTGAAGTTGTCCACTGCGGCTTGAACACTGCCGTCCGGCAGGCCGTCGATGGTGTAATCGAAATCGACATCCGCACTGCCCCGCACGACGTCGAAGCCGATCTGATGACGAACGTAGGCTGAGGCGAGCGGAAAATCCGATCCCTTGATTTCTGCGTGCCCGGCAGATTTCAGCGGATTCAATTGCAGGCTGCCCGTCCAGCTCAGGGTGCCCGACGATTCCGTGGTTATCACAACTGTCTGATCGCCGGATCGGTCCGGCAGCGTATTGAGCTGGTGTATACGAATATCGATGGGACCGAAACTCGTTTCGACAGGGTCCGGAGGCACCTCGTCTCTCCAGTCCATCACCGCCGCAGCTATCGTGAAGTTGAAAATGAGCAGCCGTGGCATGCCGCCTTCGCCCTGAGCCGGGTCCGGCACTTCCGCGGGTTGTGCTGTTTGCTTTTTGAATGCGGCCAGGTTCAATGTTCCAGCGGCATCGCGCGCCAACTTCAGCTGTGGCGCTGTAAAGCGAATCTCGTCGAATGTCCAGGCCCAGCGGAACAATGAACTCGCCTGGAAATTGACAAAGATTTCGTCAGCCCGCGCAAATCGTGCTTGCCCTGGGTCATCGAGCTCCAGACCATCGATGCGCAGACTGAGCACAAAGGGATTGATAGCGACTTTCTCGATGCGCAGTTCCGCGGCGAGCTCTTCGCGTACCGCATCGATAGCGGTGTTCTTGACCAGCCACGGGGCGAGAAAGAAACCGAGCAGCGCATACAGCGTGATGGCTGCCGAAAAGCCCCACAAGTAGCGGCGATACTTTTTGGCGAGATCCGCAACGACCTTGCGCGGACCTTGTAATCGATCACTCATCGGTCTGCATCCGACTTCTTCTTGTATTTGCGTTATGCATTGCGGCGTATCGCCGCATAGCCCGCTGCCTGTATCAGGCTAAAGCCCGGGCCGTATTTCTCCTAATACCATCGGCTGCCGCCCACGCTCATGTAGCCGTGGTTGCCGACCGGTACGCCGATGCTCATCCCAACACCGACGTTCCCGGAGCATCCGGCGATCAACAGGCTGGACAATAACAAGGCAGCGAATGCTGCTTTTCTGATTGCGCTACGCATTCTTTTGACTCCTGCTCACAGGGACGATTTCTGCAAAACCAGCACGGCACCGGATGGATCGGAAACCACCGCCATGCTGCCACCACGAAGCTCCGGCGACACCGGCACGAGAATCTTGCCACCGAGGCTCTCGGCAAGAGCGGCCGCGGCTGCCGGATCGGTTACGCCGAAATAGGTCAGCCACACCGGTTTCCAGTCTTCCGTGGGATTCCGCAGGATGCCTGCGCGATCAACGCCGCCATGGCCGAGCAGCGTATAGCTGCCGCCTCGTCTCTCGATGCTTCGCGCATCGTAGCCAACCATGGTTCGATAGAACGCTGCCGCCGCCGCGGTGTCGTTCGACAGCAGCTCGGTCCAGACGACGCGTCCCGGTGCGGCTGCCGTGGTCCGGTCGTCAGGATCGCCCAGATTGCTCCTCGCGATGCCGAAGACCGCACCTTCCGGATCGACGATCGCTGCCACACGGCCAAGATTGACGTCTCTTGCGGCAACGGCGACCGTAGCGCCGTTGGCTACTCCGCCAGAAACGGCCGCATCGACATCGTTGACTGAAAGGTAAGGCAACCAGCGCGAAAGGCGCGTGCCGTCCGTTCGTGCTTCGACAGGAACCAGGCCGGCGACATAAATCCCGCCGTGACGTGCAATCGCATAGCCCCGACGGCCAGGTCCCGCCGCATCCTCGAAGGTCCAGCCGAACAGGCCTCCGTAGAACCGCCTCGCCGCATCGATGTCCTCGGTAATCAGGTCGTTCCAGACGACTTTCCCGACCAGCGGTGCAGTCGAAAAGGACATTCCCGACAGGTCCGGTCGGGACACCGTTGCGCAGGCCGCAAGGCCGACGACCAACATCGTACCGGCCAGCCAAAGCTTGAGTTTCATTCCGGGCGCTCCTCGTTTATTGCAATGCGGTGCTGCTGTAAATTTTCTTCAATTATTACGCGAAGTCCAATGACCGGACAGTGCGGCCGGATGAACTCCACAGACATCGCAATCCGCAGCAAGTGTATCGCATCGGGACTGTTACCGTCGCTCCCGCCCAGTCTCAAATCCCCGCATACCATGACCAGCCATTCTGGATCGTTCCCTGGCTGCCGTTATCGTCGAAGTGGTCCGTTACGACGATGCGGCGCAGGAATTTGACGCTCTTGTAACCGAGTTGGGTTTCCACCCGGAGGCGCAGCGGTGCGCCGTGGCCGATCGGCAGATCACGACCGTTCATCCCGTACGCCAGCAGCGTCTGCGGGTGCAACGCATCCAGCATGTCGATCCCATCGACGATGTCGTCATAGGCATGGAACTGCACGTAGCGTGCGCCGGACTGCAGGCCGGCTGCTTCGAGGACTGTGCGTAGCGGCACACCGGTCCACTGCGCGATCGCCGACCAGCCTTCCTCGCAGGCGTGCCGGGTAATCTGTGTCCGCGACGGCAAACGCTTCAGGTCGGCCAGTGTAAAAGCGCTTGGCCGCATGACGCTGCCCTCTACAGTCAGCCGCCACCCGGAGAACTCGTCCGCCCGCAGCTGTTCGTAAACGGGCCCGAATTCGGCACTGTAAATCGACCGGGCGGGGTTGCCCGGGTTGGTCGTACCGATAGCTGGAACGGACGTGACATCGCTGTACTCGTATTCGTGCGCCAGCGAATGCTCGGGCAGCAGCAGTCGATGTGCCTTGTACGTCAGCAGGTCGCCCATACGCAGCAGGTTGCCGTAGGTTGGCGGTTCCGTTTGGCCGCAGCCTGCCAGCACAAGTCCCGCCGAGGAGGCCATCGCCTTCATGAAGGCACGACGGGGTACGGGATTATTCGGTGTCATCATGTCAGTTCCCCAGATCAGTGCCCCACAACCATGGCGCGGAGCTGCCGCCTGAAGCCGGTCGCAATAACCAACGCGACGTGGACAACCAGGAACAGGATAAGGGCCGTGAAACAGAAGAAATGTATGGTTCGGGCCGACTGGTAGCCGCCAAACAAGTCCAGCAGGAACGGCCAGGCGGCCGTCACCGCCGGCGACATCGTCAGTCCTGTCAACAGCATCAACGGCAGGGCGATGAACACGACGCTCGAATACGTCAGCTTCTGCAGCAATCCGTATGGCGGCCCGCTCCCCGCTGGTTCGATGGGCGATGTCAGGTGATTCCTGAAGTCGTTCCACAGCACTCGCGGCGCCAGCTCGCCAATTCGCGGCAACAGGTTGCGCCCGACGTGACCCGTGACCAGCCCGGTAAACGCGTAGCCCAAACCCGTGGTCACCAGGATCCATGCCGCCAGGAAATGCAGGCTGCGGCCCCAGCTGTTCTGGTTGAAAAACTCATCCTCGTAGTCGCGAGTCGCGCTGATCGGTGCCCCAGGGACTTCCGTGAACGTGGTCGCCGGCCCATAGTCATCGGGCCGGTGGTTGTTGCTGATCGGGAACTCGAGGAGCGCCGGCATCAGGTCGTTGCCGACCTCGCCCCAGTACAGGCGGGGATGCGCCATCAGGATGACGATGCCGGTGAAGGCAAGTGTCAGGAAGCTGAACGCGATCGCCCAATGACAGCTGCGCACCCAGCCGCGGTGGCCCAGGGATTGCGAGACCGGTGTAGCGCCATCTAATGCTGCGGCTGCAGGCATATTTGCTCCTCGAGGGCCCGGCATCGGGGCTTTTTGGCCGGGTGAGAACCGTAAGCCTACACTCTGTGCTTACAATTCAGGTAGGTTCTGGCCAATAATCAACCCGATCACTTCCCTAATAAGACTTCTACAAAGGAGCGACACTTTGATCGCCACGCCCGCTTCGCTGATTAAACTGACCATGTCCGCATTTTTCGCAGCGTTGCTGCTGGGCCAGGCGCCGCTCGCCATCGCCCAGGAAGCGCCCATCATTCACCCGGGCGCGCCTGGCACGCCGGCGCAGGAGTTGAGCGCCGAACAGGCGATCGAGATTGCCAATTCGAGCTATTCGCCGGACGACGTCAAGTTCATGCAGGACATGATCCCGCACCATCACCAGGCCATCGAGATGGCCGCGCTGGTGGCTGATCGGACCAACCGGCCTGAGCTTGTCGACGTAGCCGGTCGGATCAATGCCTCGCAGAACGACGAAATCGAGTTCATGCAGCAATGGTTGCAGCAACGTGGCGAACCGGTGCCGGAACCGACCGCACACGACACCATGCACACCACACACAAGATGGCCGGCATGGCCACGCCGGAACAGATGGCCGAGCTCGCCGCGTCCGAAGGCACGGACTTCGACCGGCTGTTTCTCTCGTTGATGATCACCCACCACGAGGGCGCGGTGAAAATGGTCGAGAAGCTCCTGGAACAGCCGGGTGCCGCCTACGACTCCGTGCTGTTCGAATTCACCACCGCGGTCACCAATGACCAGAACGCCGAAATCGAGCGAATGAATGCGTTACTGGTCAGCCTGTCTTCCGACCCGCGCGCAGGACTCAAGGCAGGCCTCGACGATGCCGGCCAGGCAATTCTCAACCTGGCACTGGTGGGCACGCTACCCAAGCCACCCGGCTTCTTCGACCCGAGGAATCCCGGTGAGCTGCCGTCCCAGTATTTGCCGACAGACGCCGAGGAGGCGGCCGCAGACGATGAGGAAGTGCCGCTGGCTGAGGACGACGAACGCTACCCGCTGCTGAGCTTTTCCAACACCGACATGGCTTTTGCGGGCGATGTGCTGGTGGCCGGCAGCTACCACGGCTTCAATGTCTACCGACTGCCCGAAGACGGACTGCCGAAGCTATTGAGCTCGGTGGTCTGCCCGGGCGGGCAGGGCGATGTCTCGATCGTCGGTGATCTCCTGATCATGTCAGTGGAACAGACCCGTGGACGGCTCGACTGCGGGCTGGAGGGCATCCGCGAAGACATCAGCACCGACCGATTCCGCGGCATTCGCATCTTCGACATCAGCGACCTCACCCGGCCGGTGCAGGTCGGCGCGGTCCAGACCTGCCGCGGCTCGCACACGCATTCGGTCATCTCCGGTCCGGGCGAAGACGGCAAGATCATCGTCTACAACTCCGGCACCTCGTCCGTACGGAAGGAAGAAGAACTGGAAGGCTGCATCGGTGAAGCCCCCGGCGACTATCGAACCGCGCTGTTTCGCATCGACGTGATCGAGATCCCGGTCGACGATCCATCGAAGGCGCGTATCGTCGACAGCCCGGCTGTATTCGCCGATCCGGAGGAGGGCATCCTCGCCGGCCTGTGGCGCGGCGGCAAGCACGGAGACGATACGCAGGAGACCTATCAGACCGACCAGTGCCACGACATCACTTCGTTTCCGGAACTCGGGATCGCCGGCGGCGCATGCTCGGGCAACGGCATCCTGTTCAACATCGCCGACCCGCTGAACCCGCAACGCATGGATGCGGTCATCGACAAGGGCTTTGCCTACTGGCACTCAGCGACATTCAACAATGATGGCACCAAGGTCCTGTTCACTGACGAGTGGGGCGGCGGCGGCAGGCCGCGCTGCCGTGCTTACGATCCGATGGACTGGGGCGCGGATGCCATTTACGACATCGTCGATGGCAAACTCGAGTTCCGTTCACATTTCAAGTTGCCGGCTCCGCAGGTGGAACAGGAAAACTGCGTAGCGCACAACGGCTCCATCATACCGGTCCCGGGCCGGGATATTTTCGTTCAGGCCTGGTATCAGGGCGGCGTCTCGGTGATCGATTTCACCGACTCGGCCAACCCGGTCGAGATCGCCTACTTCGACCGCGGTCCGATTAACGAGGAGCACCTGGTCGTCGGCGGGTACTGGTCGACTTACTGGTACGACGGCCGTATCTATGGCACCGAGATCGTACGCGGGCTGGACGTATTTGCGCTGGTACCCAGCGAGCAATTGTCAGAAAACGAAGTCGCTGCCGCGGCCGTGGCCGATCAGGGCGAGTTGTTCAATCCGCAACAGCAGTTCCGCGTGACCTGGCCGGCCGAGCCAGTCGTCGCCCGGGCGTATATCGATCAGCTCGTACGCGCCAAGGCGCTCTCCGAGTCGGCCGTTGGCGACCTGGATGCGGCGCTCAACCTTGCGGACACTCAGCTCAAGGATGGCAAGCGAGACCGCGAGCTCGCGGCGAGGCTGGAATCGCTGGCCAAAGACGTCGGCCAGGGTGAGGGGGATGCTATTACAGCGAAACGGCGAGCGTCGCTGGCTGGGACGCTGAACGGAATTGCAGCCAGACTCCGATAGGGTTTCGGGTCTTCTGGCGATGCCGTGCCTGCGAAGCGACATCTTCGCAAGCACGGTCGTGTCGCTACTGATCGGCCAAGGTATTTTCTGAACTGCAAACTGGCGGATTCTCGACAGCGGAATCAATTCGATATTCGCTTAACTGAGCCCGCGACTTCACCTTTCCGCCTTCGCGGTACACGATCATCACCGGCAGGTAGGACAGTGACGGTGCAAAAAAGAGCGACGAGCTCTTGTCGCTGTCTTTCGGCGCGTAGCGTACCTCGACAGTATCGAATGTCCCGGACTTGGTCTTGGCCACCTGGTTCGGGATCGTTTCGAATTCGAATTCTCGCCAGCGTGCACGGTCAAAAATGGCAAACCCGGGCAGATCGACACCGGACTGCAGGGCCATCATCATGGCAATATGTGCCGAGATTCGGTTGTGACCGCCGGGCATCATCGGGACATCCACCGGTTGCGATTTGTAGACGCCCGATACGCGATCCTGCTGGAAAACATAGTGCGTGGTTCGGACCGGATTGGCGATGGTGTCAGTACTCGCATAATCCAGCGGCCTGACAGTCTCCCCCGCTGTTTCCAGGTAGGTCGTTTCGTTGATGATGCCGCTCTTGAACAGCGAGGCGAAGCCCTTCGGTTGCAAGGAGGTTGCATAAATGTAGCCCCCCGTGCAATGACTGAGTTGGAGCGTCATGGTGCCGCTCAAGGGTCCGTACCGGATCGCAAGAGTGGCCTCGAATGCCGGCAAGGTCTCGGACGCCGTTGCCTGCGGTACCGCTACAACCATAAGGAACAGCAAACAGAGTTCGCGTGTACAGGTGTATAAAGTTGCCGGTCGGCACGGTTTATTGAATGGACTTTGCAGGAGTGCGATGCGCATGCGTGAAATGATAGCGACGGAAGAGATAAATCACCAACGCGGGAGGCACGTATTTTGACCTGGCTCTCATTGCAGAACCCCCGGTTTGTTTCAGGCCTTGCGTGCCTGGCATCGCTTTTGCCCGCAGTAGCGTTCGCGGACGAGCCGTGGCCGCCGCTCAGGAATCACAATCCGTTTCTGCAGGTTTTCGGGCTTCCGGCCTTCGAAACGACGGTTGCGGTTAGCAATGGAGAAACCGCCGTTCATATTGATTTCGACATAGCCAACCACGCCGAGGAAAACTCGACCGTGGCCGAATCGATCACCATTGACGGTGAAAGCTATTACCTGACCCTGGCGGCCCGCTATGGCCTATCGGACAAGTTCGTGCTCGGAGTCGATATTCCGTTTGTCGGCCACGCCGGCGGATTCATGGATGCACCGATTGAAAATTGGCACGACCTTTGGGGCATGACGAACAGCAAGCGGGAAGGCCCCCGCAATGAACTCGAGTTCCATTATGAAAATCAGCAGGCTGGCTCGTATGAGCTGGTGTCCGGCGGATTCGGTCTTGGCGATATTCGCCTGAATGCCGCGATGCCTTTTTACAAGTCTGCCGAACGCGGCCGTGAGGCAGGAATTCGGGTCGGGTTGAAATTGCCAACCGGCGATGCAAACGAACTGCGGGGCAGCGGTGCTGTGGACTACTCGATCGCTGCCTATGCCGCTGACGATGGTGTATTCGGCACACAGGACATCAGCGCGTCGGCGGTTGCCGGAGTGCTGATGCTAGGGACCGGCGATGTGCTGCCGCAGATCCAGCAGGATGCGGTCGCTTTTGTCGGCATCGCGGGCGCCTGGCGGGCAACGGAAAGATTCGGTATTTCGACGGAACTGTATGCGCAAAGCGCGTACTACGACAGCGAGCTGGAAGAAATCGGTGAGCAAAGCGTGCAATTCGCCTTTGGCGGCTATTATGTATTTCGTGGCAATGGCCTGCGCCTGTCGTTCGCGCTGATCGAAGAACTCTTTGATGATGCGACAACCGACGTGGCGCTGCAGTTCTCCGTCCGCGGCACTGTCCGGAAAGCGGGCGGGCGGCATTGAGGCTGGCCGGAAATGCGGGTATATATGCAGCCCTCGGCAGCGCAAAAATAACGAGTAAGAGCGCATGGCTAGCAAAAAAGACTCCCCCGAAAGCTTCTCTGCACTCAGCTTCCTGTGGCGATTTCTCGCCGCCCTGGCCCTGGTGCTGATCAGTTTCAACCCGAGTGGCCACTCCGCCTATCACTGGGTGGTAACCGCCATCGGCGCGAGCGCCTTCGGTCCGATCCATGCCGTCGTCCTAATCCTGCTGCTGATCGGCTGGGTGATCTTCTGGGTCGCGACCTGGCGGGCACTGGATACGTTTGGTGTGTTCCTTGCCTTCATCGCGCTCGCCGCGATCGTCTGGCTGCTGGTCGATTTCGGAATTATCACCGCGAATACCGTATCCATGGTGACCTGGATCGCGCTCGTTTGCCTCGCCGCCGTGATGGCGATTGGGCTTTCCTGGGCACACATCTGGCGCCGGGTCACCGGCCAATTGAACGTCGAGGACAACGACGACTGATATTCGGTGACAGTAACCGCAATTCCTGCGCAAACAGAATGACAGCAACCCGAATCAGGGTGACAGTAACCTTAATTCGCCTGACGCAAATTGGATTGTTCTCGCTGCACTTCGAACGAATTAAGGTTACTGTCACCCTGATTCGGGGTCGTTGAAAACAACAACAAGGAGAAGGACATGGAAAGCGGAATGGTGAATTTGCTGGTCAGCCTCGTCAGTGGCGCTGTGGGCGGCAACATTGCTGGCGCATTGATGAAGGAAAAGAGCCTGGGGACCTTATGGAACAGCGTGGTCGGCATCCTCGGCGGCGGCGTCGGTGGCGCGCTGCTGGGAGTCGTCGGCCTCGGCGATGCAGGCGGCATTCTCGGGACAATTGCGGGCTCTACTGTTGGTGGCGGCCTGCTCCTCTATATAGTGAGCCTCTTCAAGAAATAGTTTTACCGGTATCTGGGTGAATTAGGGTGACAGTAACCTTAATTCCTGCACAAGCAGGATGATGGTAACCCAGATTTCAGCGCGTGAATTAAGGTTACTGTCACTGTGGTTCGCGCGCCGCTTCATCGCTGCGCAAAATGCAGCCTGGCATCGTGCGTGCGGAAATGTTCCGTGAACCAGCGTTCGAGATCCCTGGATAAACGCTCTTCGTCGTAACGGCCGTCGTCCTCGACCCGGTCCATGATGTCGCGCAATTGGTCCAGCAGACTCTCGTGGTCGGTCTTGTGTTCCCGCAATGCCGGGTACGCAGAATCGCGCATTATCTTTTCTTCCAGCGCAAAGTGTGCGGCAATCTGTGCGTAAATCTCCCCTAAAGACTCTACAACACGCTCCCGCCCGCCACCCGATTTCGTCAACTCATGCAGTTCATTAATCAGCTCGATAAGTTCCCGATGCTCATGATCGACCGCAGCAACGCCGACGCTGAATTCGTCCCTCCACTTAATGAGACTCATCGGTATACCAACCCTCCCGTCTCGGCCTTGAAGGTCACCGTGAAGTAGCGGCCTTGATGAAGCATGTGCTCGTCTGTGCGACTGTAGTCCCAACCGTCGGCACGATCAGTATCGCGCAATCGGGTCGTGACGAGATGTATCCCTGGCTCGACCTCAAAGCGCTGGTAAACCGACGCCGGTCCGTCACCCCACAGTCCCGATGGTTCGGCCTGCACTCGAAGCATGATATCGCCATCGATTTCGACTTCCATGGTCAATGGCAGACGCTTGCGCTCACAGCTTTCCTTCCGTCGCATGTTCGGTGGCAGCTCGGCGATTTGCTGCGGTGTCAGGAGTACGCAAGGTTTTATGTGTTTGGTCGCGTGACTCACCGAGACTTTGACCACAGCGCGATCGGGCGCGGCATACTGATAGCGCGGCCAGAACGACAAGTACCCCACGGATATGGCAAATACAGCATAGGCCGGCAACTGCAGTAATCCACGCGTCAGGCTATTCATCCTAGCGGGTCCGTTCGTTGTCGGCTGTCGGCAGCGCCCGAAGTGCGTCGATAAACTGCGACAGCGCATGCTGCCTGCGGCGGGTACTTACGGCCGGCAGCCAGCTGGTAACGAGTCTCTCGCGCGGCACACGGCTTCGAAGATAGGGATCGCGTTGTCCGGCGAGCCGTTGCCGGGTCCACTCGTCACCGAGACGAAAGTAACAGTCGCCCTCGGCACAGCCGGCGAGCATGACACCGTCCGCGAGGCGCCGGGACAACGCAAAGTCGATGAAAGCCGGGGGCAACATCGCAACACAGGGCATCGTAATGACCTGGGCGTCCGGGCCACCCAGGACTTCCGCGCCGGCTTTCTCGCAAGCATAGACGACAACCCTCCTTGCACCGTTCAGGCGAGCCGCCGCGGCCACTGTTTTCTCGCGCAGGCCGGCAATGGAATGATCGGGCAGTTCGATGCCGGGTATCAGTTCGCGCGCCCGGCGAAAGGGTGTGGACGTCGGACAAGCGCCTGCGCAGATGCCGCAACTCATGCAGTTGTCCGCCAGGACTACCGCCTGCGTATCGAATGCCAGGCCGTCGCTACGCGGTTCCATGGTGATGGCGCTGAACGGGCAGTCCTCGACGCAGCGGCCACAGCCGTTGCAATTGTCCAGGCTGACCACGGCCACCGGTGTCGGTTTGAGCGGCGGCACCCAGGGCAATAACGCCAGAAACAAGGTGCCGCCAACGAGTATCAGCCACAGTTTTCCGCCGGGAACGACATCCAGCAGCGGGTAGGCAAGCAGATAGAACCAGTCGAGCTGCAGAGTCGCCGGCACGGTATCGAGGTCCGCCGGACCCTGGCTCACCGCCGGATACACCAGTGACAGCGCCAGCAAGGTAATGGCTGTGCCGACCGCCAGCGATCGTGGCGGATTCACGCGGCCCCTCGCATGGCGCTGGATGTGCAGCCACATCAGGAACAACAGGAACAGCGGGGCGAAGATATGAATGAATACCATCAAGGTAAAGAAGCGGTTGCCAAGCGTCGTGCTGTTCAGGAAATTGTTGGCAATCGGTTCGCCGAAGAACGGCAAGGTATCGAGCCATTCGGTAGTTGCTATTGCGATGTACTGGGCGAGCTTGTCCCATATCAGCCAGTAGCCGCTGATGCCGCAAATGTAGATCAGCCACAAGGTCGGGACACCGGTAATCCACGCAAAAAAACGCCGGCCCCGCAATCGGTCGAGCGAAAACTCCCGCAGTATGTGCAGGAACACGACGACGACCAGTGCATCGGATGAATAGCGGTGCAGGCTGCGCATCACGCCGGCTGCGTACCATTGATCGTGCGTCATGTACTCGACCGAGGCATAGGCATTGGTGATGCCCGTGTCGAAGAAGATGTACAGATAGATGCCTGTACCTGCGGCAATCCAGAAGAAATACCATCCGAGCGCCCCGAGATTGACCACGGGATTGTTCTGCTGGCCGAAAGCCAGCTCCAACACTGCCTCCCAGCGCAGGAACAGCGTGCGCAGAAAGCGTTTCAGCGCCGCCATCCGCGATTGACGATCAGCAACGGCAGTTTCACCGGGCGCGTCTCCACTCATGCGCGATGAAGAAAGCCACCGCACCAAGACTCAGCACGCCGGTGAATATGGCCATCAGAATCGAATAGTCGAAAGCGTAACGACCTATGTTCGGGTCATAGACCGTGCAGAAGAGTTTGAATTTATCCACCCAGTGTTCGACAAAGCCGGCTTGATTTGGCGTATCGAACACCAGTTCCTTGAGCGGTTCCACCAGCATCGGCGGTTCAAAATCCTGGCCATAGACCTGGCGGTAGATTGCGCCCTTTGCGTCGACGATCGTAACTTGCGACAGATGGCCGAAGCCCCCGGCACTCGGGTAAAACTGGAACCCGAGGTTTTTGCTCAGTGCATCGATCGAATCTGCATCGCCGCTCAGGAAGTGCCAGTTGCGGTCATCGATGCCCCGCTCCGCGGCATACATGCGCATGCGATCCGGTTTGTCGACCGCCCAGTCGAAACCGACGGTAATAACAGAGAATGCGTCTTCACCGAGCGCTTCCTGTGCAATCGCTACAGTACGCGCGAGATTCCGTGTAATGAGCGGGCACACATGATTACAACTGGTGTAGATGAGGCTGACAAGAACCGGCTTGCCTCGAAGCGCCGAGACCTGAAACGGCTGTCCATTGGTGTCCAGCAGAACGTGTTCATCCAGTGTCCGGCCGATAGCCGCCTGGCTGACATCGAGGGCCGAATCGCTGTCGTGCTCTGTTTGTGCGGCGGCACCGCCCACCATGGTGCACAGCACAAGCGAGATGACGATAGACAAAGTGCTGCTGTAGCGCAGCATGGCTCAGGCCACAATGAGACTGTCGAGAATTGCCGCCGTCAGCAATATGCCGAGCTGGACGATGGAAGCAGCGAAAGTGCGCCATGCCTGGGGAATCGACGGCCAAAGCATCAGGCGAATACTTGCGACAATGAAGAAAAAACCACCGCCAATCGCGCCAACCAGGTACAGCCAGCCCATGCCATACCAGGCAGGCACAAGAGACAAGATCACCAACAACACGGCATGCGCGAGAATTACCCTGGTCGTGGTCCGGTCGTCGGCAACCACCGGCAACATCGGGATGCCGGCCGCCGCGTAATCCTCCTTGCAGGCAAATGCCAACGCCCAGAAATGGGGCGGCGTCCACAGGAACAACACCACCGCGAGAATCATTGGTGCCGGGCTGAGTGCGTTTCCAGTGGCGGCGGCACCCGCGAGCACGGCAAAACTGCCGGCGAGACCGCCAATGACGATGTTGAGCCAGGTTCTTCGTTTCAGCCATACGGTGTACACGACGCCGTAGGTGAATGCCCCGAGGAAAACGAACGCTGCCGCAAGCCAGTTGGTGGCTAGAGCGGCAGCGGCGACGGACGCGAGCAGCACCAGGCAGATGCCAGCAAGCCAGATGCCATCGGCGCGAAATCGCCCGGTAACGAACGGCCGCTCACGCGTGCGCCTCATGGCGGCATCTACGTCTCGCTCATAGAGCTGGTTGAATGCACCGGCCGCAGCAGACGCAAACAAGGTTGCAATTCCCAGCACCGCGACCTGCCAGGCTCCGGGGCTGGATCCGGGGCTCATGGCAATACCCGCCAGCGCGCAGGCCATGATGAGAAAACCGAGGCGCACCTTGGCGGTGTGATAGATGAGTTTCAGCGTTGCGGCCACTTTTTTTCCTGGACCCCCGAATCCGTACTGGCGCTTATGCCAGCGCCCGATGCTAGCTCAATGGCCAGACTTCGGAGAGGTATTTCCAGTTTACAAAGTAATAGAGCACGAAGGCGATAAAGAATATGCCGACGAGCACCGCAGTTCCGGGGATGTGAATCGACTCAGCGCTGCCATAATGCCCGACAGCCCTGGCTGTCGGCGGGACTTCGGGATAACTCGGTTTTTCATCGATCGCGAGACGTTTCCCGAAGAACACGGAACTTACGACGATCACGACGAACATCAGTCCCCCGATGGCGGCAAGAACCGCGAACATCCCGTTGAGCCCCATCATGAGATAGGCGGCCGACGGGTAGTCAAACGGCAGCTGCGCGTCTGCAAACGTGATATCCCAGTGCCGCCTGGCCACACCGAGCGTTCCGGCGCCCATCATGAAAAGTGAAATTCCAGCCGCACCGATACCGAACACATAGGGTTGCCATTTTGCCAGGGCTTTCATCCTGAGCTCACGCCGAAAGATGAGTGGAATGAGGATATAGGTGATTGCCATGAAGGCGAGGGTCGTTCCGGTGACGACGGTGGCATGAAAATGCCCTGGCACGTAGAGCGTGTTGTGCATGATCAGGTTGATCTGCTCGGTACCCATGACGACGCCGGAAATGCCGCCAAGGAAACCGAAAAACACCAGCGACATGAACATTCCCGAGAAAGCGGGGTTACCCCAGGGGGCCTTGCGCAGCCATTCGAACAGGCCCTTGGTGTAGCCGCGCCGTCGCTGCGCCGCCTCGATTGATCCAGGCACGGTCAATCCGTGCACCATGCTGCCGAGTACCGCGAGGTACATCGCATAACTGGTATTGAAGATCTTCCATTCCGGGCTGAAGCCGGGTTCGACCAGCAAATGGTGTGCACTCGCAAGCTGCAGGAACAGGATGTACATCAGGAATGCCATGCGGCTGACTTTCTCGGAGATCGGCTTCGCGCCGAAGACCATGGCGGCGATGGCGTACCAGACGGACACGTGTGCCGACACGTTGATCTGCTGCGAGGAATGTCCCATGGCCCACCAGATCGTTTTATACAGGAGCGGGTCGATGTACGTGACCAGCCCCATCGACCACAGCAAGGTCGGTATCAGAATAATGGCTCCGGAGGCAATCGTGAAAACTGCAATGATTGCCGCCGTCATCGCACCGAAAGTTACCAGCGGTATCGAACCCTCATAGGTTTTCTCCTGCTTGGCAACAACGAGCGTGCCGAAGAACACGCAGCAGCCGATGAGTGCGCCAACCGCAAACAGGATGATGCCGAGATAGAAGGTCGGGTGGGCCATCATCGGTACGTACGATGTGAACATGACCGTGGACTGACCCCGCAGCACAGCCACATTGGTAATTACGGCGCCAGAGAGCATCAACGCAAAACCGGTCCAGGCCCAGCGCGGGCCGGCCAGCCTCGAGCTCAGCAGCACCGCCGAGGCAAAATACAGCACCGCCATTTCAAAAAAGATGATCCAGACCAGGAGCACGTCGAAGCCGTGCGCTGTCAACGCCAGGTAGAACAAATCTGCCGGCAGGAAATGAACTGCCGGCCACCGCGTGAGCGCAACCAGCAGGCCGAAAAATCCACCCACGGCCAGGAACACGACGGCGGCCACAGCGTTGGCCTTGATCAGGTTTTCTGCAGAGCGCTCGACCCTCAACCCCGTCGTGGGGCAGCTGCGGAATTGCGCGGGCTTCGTCATGACGGCGTCCTCCCTATTCGACTACGTAGATCCTGCCGACCATCGTGTGGTGGCCGATCCCGCAGAATTCGTTGCAGACCACGCCGTACTCACCGGACTGATTCGGTTTCAACTTCATAACCATCTCGTAGCCCGGATGTACCTGGACATTGATATTGACCGGCTGCAGCGAAAAGCCGTGCTGCCAGTCCATCGATGAAAGGTGCAGGCGATAACTCTGATCTTTCTCCAATTCGAGAATCGGCCACCACTGCCACAACCTCGCAATGAGGTACACGTCGCTGCCAACTGGTGGACGTACGACCGGGAAGCCGCCTTCCTGCCTGACGGTGTACTGATCGATCATCGTCTGGGCTTTCTGCGCAAATGCCTGCGGTTTGATCTTGTAGGCTTCGCTGGAGAGGTTCTGTTCACCGGCGCCGTGCCAGTAGATCATCATGGAGAACATGACGAGTCCCCAGACAAATGCAATCACGATCCAGATCAGTTCGACCCTGGCTATCGGTTCTTTCCACCAGATGCGCTCGGTCGGTGGCGAAATGGCCATAAGCGTGCTCCCCTCAGTCGGCTATCGGTATCTGCGTGATCTCCATCACTCCCCAGATAATGTAGAACACGGCCGGCACCGTGATGCCGAGGACCAACAACAGGAATGGGTTATCAAGCACTCGCTGCATGAGCGGGATGGGTTCGTCTACGGATGACTGCGGCGATTTATGTTCGTCCGGGTCCTTGTTCCTGGTCATGGCTTCCTCCGAAAGCGCCGGACGACGTTGGCCTTGGGCCAAGCCAGTGCCGGTTAATGTTCGACGTGCGCGCCCGGCGTCGCGAACCGCTGTGCGAACTGCCGCATTTGCAAGCTAAAACAACGGCCCGTCGTGGCGGTATCAGGGATTACCCGTATACCAACGGATCAGGGAAAAGCTGACGAGAGCCAGCGTGAGAAGTAAGGCGAAAAAGATCAGCGTCCGGTGCTCGAGGCGACGTCCTGCGGCAATCTCCACGCGCTGCAGAATCCAGTCGGAAGCCAGGTAAAGGACTATGCCAACGAGTGTGAAATAGACGACTTCCATTTTTTTCTTCGGGAATTTCGGTGACAGAATTACAGTGACAGTAACCTTAATTCCTACGTTAATAGATTAACAGCATTCCAAATAGCACTTCGTGAATTAAGGTTACTGTCACCCTAATTCGCTGTCACTCTACTTGCCCTTAAGTTTTTGCGCGGCGCGATAGCGCGCTTCGGCTTCGGCCAGTTCGGCTTGCGCACGGGCCAGGTCGGTCTGGTCTGAAACGCCCTTGAGTGCTTCCTCGGCCTGCTGTTTTGCAGAAAGCGCAGCTGCTTCGTCGAGTTGCTCGCCGCGAAGTGCGGTGTCGGCAAGCACGGTCACGAGATGCGGCTGGATCTCCAGCATGCCGCCGGTGATATAGAAAAAGTGCTCCTTGCCGTCCGGGTCCTGGACACGGACCTCACCCGGTTTCAGCGCGGTGAGCAGTGGCGCATGCCGCGGTGAAATTCCAACCTCGCCCATGCGCGCGGGTGCGAAAACCATCTTCGCTTCACCGGAATGAATCTCTCCTTCGGCTGAGACGATGTCGACGCGTATTGTGGCCATGGGAATACTCTCTTTCTCGGCCTATTTCATCGCCTTGGCTTTCTCGACCGCTTCGTCGATTGGCCCGACCATGTAGAACGCCTGCTCCGGCAGACCGTCATAATCGCCGTTCACGATGCCGTTGAAGCCGCGTATCGTTTCCGACAGCTGCACGTATTTGCCGGGCGAACCGGTGAAGGTTTCGGCAACGAAGAACGGCTGCGACAGAAAACGCTGGATTTTGCGCGCGCGGGTGACCGTCTGCTTGTCGTCTTCCGACAGTTCGTCCATGCCGAGAATAGCGATGATGTCCTGCAATTCCTTGTAACGTTGCAGAACAGCCTGCACGCGGCGCGCGCAGTCGTAATGTTCCTGGCCGATGACGTTCGGGTCGAGAATGCGGCTGGTCGAATCGAGCGGATCCACGGCCGGATAGATTCCCAGTTCTGCGATCTGCCGCGACAACACCAGCGTTGCATCAAGGTGCGCAAAAGTCGTTGCCGGTGACGGATCGGTCAGGTCGTCGGCCGGTACGTATACCGCCTGGAACGAGGTGATCGAACCGGTCTTGGTCGAGGTAATGCGCTCTTGCAGCACGCCCATTTCCTCTGCAAGCGTCGGCTGGTAGCCCACGGCCGATGGCATGCGGCCGAGCAGTGCCGATACTTCGGTTCCGGCCAGCGTGTAACGGTAGATGTTGTCGATGAACATTAGCACGTCGCGGCCTTCGTCGCGGAAAGCTTCCGCCATGGTCAGCCCGGTCAACGCGACACGCAGGCGGTTGCCCGGAGGTTCGTTCATCTGTCCGTACACCAGCGATACCTTGTCGATAACGCCGGACTCGGTCATCTCGTGGTAGAAGTCGTTGCCTTCGCGGGTTCGCTCGCCGACACCGGCAAATACCGAGTAACCGGAATGCTCATGCGCAATGTTCCGGATGAGTTCCATCAGTGTCACCGTCTTGCCAACGCCGGCACCGCCGAAGAGTCCGACCTTGCCGCCCTTCACGATCGGCATGATCAGGTCGATAACCTTGATCCCAGTCTCCAGCAATTCGGTGGTGGCTGCCTGCTCCTCATACGACGGTGCCGCACGATGAATGGGCATCGTGGTCTCGGCACCGATCGGCCCTTTATTGTCGATGGGCTTGCCAAGAACGTCCATGATGCGGCCAAGCGTCTTCTCACCGACCGGGACCGAAATGGCAGCGCCCGTGTTACTTACGGACATGCCGCGCTTCAGGCCTTCGCTTGAACCCATGGCAATCGTCCGGACGACGCCATCGCCGAGCTGTTGCTGGACCTCGAGCGTGATGTCCGCTTCGTCGATCAGCAGTGCGTCGTAAACCTTGGGAATCGCATCGCTCGGGAATTCGACGTCAACAACTGCGCCGATGATCTGCACGGTAGTTCCGGTGCTCATTCGTAAGTCCTCGTTAACCTGAAACGGCAGCTGCGCCGCCGACAATTTCTGATATTTCCTGTGTGATCGCCGCCTGCCGCGCCTTGTTATAGGCTATCTGCAGCTTGTCGATGATCTCGCCGGCGTTGTCCGTCGCGGATTTCATGGCGACCATCTTCGCTGCCATCTCGCACGCAAAATTTTCCACCGCACCGCGGTAAACCTGCGATTCGATGTAACGCATCAACACATCGTCCAGCAGCTCCCCGGCGTCCGGTTCGTAGATGTAGTCCCAGTGATCCTGCAAGGACTCCTCACCGAGATCGATCGAGCTGACCGGCAGCAACGTGTGAACTTCCGGCTTCTGGCTCATGGTGCTGACGAAGTCGTTGTGCACCAGGTACACGCGATCGA
>JAHKKM010000144.1 GCA_020027645.1 Pseudomonadota bacterium | reverse complement strand
ATCGAGATTACATCTGATATTGAAGCTCGACGCCGTAAGTACGGCCCTTGTTCAGTGGCGAGAAGGTCGCAGCGTCACCTGCTGCCGTCGGGATCAATGAAGCCGGGCCGCCCGGGAAGATCGCGGGAAGCTGCGTGTCACCACCTATAGTCGACTCATCTTTCAGATTTCGTCCAAAAATCGAGAGCTTCAGCCGATCCTCCATAAAGGTAATGCCGAGGCTTGCATCAAACATGTCGGCAGCTCGAAGCTGACCGCGGTTGTTGTCTGTATACGCAGCTGAATCCCGATGATAGCCGCTCACTTGGGCCGTAAACATGCTGCTGCCAATCTCGCGGTTGTAGATTACTTCGGCACCAAAGGACGTGGGCGCAAGGCGTGGCAAGTCGAGTTGCTTGTCCGCGTCATCAATCGAGCCGTCGCCGTTCAGGTCGAAACGCACTTCGTCGTAGCTGCCATCGACGTAACCATAGCTGCCGCGCAGAAACAGGTTATCCGACAGCGAGGCGGAGGCCTCCAGATCAAAGCCGGCAATCGTTGCATCCGAGGTGTTGCGAATGAGCTGAATTACACCAACGACAGGATCTGACAGGTTCACTTCACGCTGCAGATCGGACATCTTGTTCAAGTAAGCCGCTGCATTTATTCGAACTCGTCCACCCGCAATGTCTCTCTTCAAGCCAATTTCGTAGGAACTCTGTTCTTCCTGGTCGAAGGATTCGTTGGGAATGAGCGGTGCAGTGTGTCGAAGATTGTAACCACCACTGCGAAACCCCTTGGTCCAGAAGGCGTAAATCTGCGTGTAGTCGCTCGGAGTAATCTGCACACCGACCTTCGGCGATACGCTGCTCCAGGTCCGGTCTTCGACGAAATCGTATGCAACGCAATCGCCGCCGATAGTGCAACGATCAACTCCCACAGTAGCTGGCGGGACCGGCGGGATTGGCGTGAGAATTGTCTGGACCTTGGCGTCCTTCTTTTCCTCGGTGAAACGTGCACCAAGATTCAGCGTAATGTCGTCAGTGACGGCGGCGTCAAGGTTGGCGAAGAATCCCAGTGTGTCCTGGGTCTGGTCGCCACCGCCAGTAATTACTCTTGGCGCTGGCAGAATTGAGCCAAGCAACTGGCGTTGTTCACGGTAAACAATGTCCTGCGTAAAATAGTAAATGCCCGCTGTCAGGTATGACTCACCAATGGATGCTGTATAACGCAACTCATTCGACAACTGGTCCTGATCGGTCGATGCAGGCGCATGAAAAAACGAATACGGCGATGAATCAATATCACCGCCGGTCAATGATGAATACTCACGCCAACCAAGAATGTTGACAATTTGCCCATCACCAGGGCCAACGTCCCAGGTGAATTCTGCAATCGCCTGGTCCCATCCGTTGTCGTAATAGCCGTCGAAATTGACCGAAAAGTCGAAATTTTTCTTGGGATACAGACCGCTGTTTTGTGCTGCAGGTCCATCACCGTCGGAATCAGCGTGTTCCACTCGCACGATCAGATCCATGCTATCCGTAATCTCGAAATCAATAGCACCTCGATACATCGTGGTCTTGGCTTTGCCATAATTGCTGCCATCGTACAAATTGGTAAACCAGCCGCCATCGTCGTTGTAATAGACAGCCAGTTTGCCACCGATTCGATCGGTCAGCGGTCCCGACACCACCGCTGACGCGTACATGTTCTCGCCGGTTTCGTAGGCGACCTTGGTATTGACGCTCAGTGCGTCACCAGGCCTAGTCGTGCGCATCAGTACCGCACCACCGGTGACGTTCCGGCCGAACAATACGCCCTGCGGGCCACGCAGCACTTCGACGCCCTCGAGGTCAAATATGTCCAGCACGACGCCTGCGTTCAAGCCCATGTACATGCCGTCGACGAATACGCCAACTGTAGGGTCAATGGATGGAATGGAGCTGTTGATACCGAGGCCGCGGATCGAAAAATTCGCGACGCCGCGCGCCGTACCGATGTCTTCCAGCTGCACGCTCGGTGCCGAATAACCAATCGCCTTCAGATCGCGTATGTACATTGCGTCGAGCTGCGAGTCGTTGTAGGCCGTAATCGCCACCCCGACATCCTGGACTTCCATTCCGCCGGCACGCTTGGTGGCCGTTACGATGATCTCTTCGAGAAATACCTTGCTCGGTTCCTGCGCGAGCGCGTAACCCGACCAAGTGAGTCCGGTGAAGATTGCCGACAGCGTGATGACGTGTGTCAGCTGCTTGCGAATTTCCATTGTGTCGTCCCCGCTTTTTAGTTATTTGCATGAACTGCTGGCGCCTGTTCCGGCGCGGCACCCACCGTGAATTCGTGCAAAAACAACAGTCCCTTTGGGTGTGGACACTATGGTACTGAAAGTCTTTGAGTATTGGTACGTGTGCCAAAGCATGCTTGCGCCCGCCGCGCACAGCGGGTACAAGTGTTGCATAAAAAAGACACTCTGGCTTGCCTTGCCAGCCTTAGCCCGCGGCCGCTTGCGAGCCGCCGGTAAATTGGCTGTTCTCGAGTTCAAGGCGCAGCAGGGCTTTTTTCGTCGGTATGCCGCCGCCGAACCCGGTCAGGTCTCCGGAACTGCCGATAACGCGGTGACAGGGAATGATGATCGGGATGGGATTCCGCCCGTTTGCCGCACCCACCGCGCGCACCGCTTTCGGCCGGCCTACGCGTTCGGCAATATCCCGATACGAAACGGTCGTGCCATAGGGGATCTTTTGCAGCTGTTTCAACACGTCGAGCTGAAACTCGGTTCCGTCCGGACGAAGTTTCAAATCGAAGGACTTGCGTTGTCCGCCGAAGTACTCGGTGAGTTGCTGGCGCGCTGCTGTAAACGGCTTTTCCGAGTAGATCCAGTGCGCTTCGGGCTCCCGCCGCATCGAACCCTGCGGAAAACCGACCATGGTCAGTGCATCGTCATCACCGGCGAGCAGCAGCTCGCCAATCGGTGTGTTCAGGTAACAGTAGTACATCGTTTCATCCTCCGGAGCTCGCATCGGAACCCCACAATAGCAATGCAGCATAGGCTCGCCATGGACGCCACTCTTGCGCCCGGGCAAGCAGTTTCGCCGGTGTAACGCGCCGCGGCCGTTCGATAGCCTTTATCAGGCCGAGATCGCTGGCGGGAAACGCATCGGGATTTTTCAGGCCTCGCATGGCGACATATTGCGCAGTCCAGTCTCCGATACCTTTTATGGATTTCAGAGCTTCACAGAATTCTTCCGGGTCCTGGCTCGCGTCGAATACCAGGTCACCACGAGTCACTGCACGCGCAACCGAACGTATGGTGTCCGCCCGCGCGCGGATGATGCCGCAATTCTCGAGCCGTGCGCGGAGCAGCCGTTCCGCTGTCGGAAAGACCCGCGTCAGTTCGCCCTGCTCAACGCCATCGGGCAATGCAAGCGCTTCGCCGTAGCTGGACGCAATGCGCCCGGCAAGTGTTGTCGCCGCCTTCACCGAAATCTGCTGTCCCAGGATGGCGCGCACCGTGAGTTCAAATCCGTCCCAGCTGCCCGGCACCCGGATGCCCGGCTGCTTCTTCAGGAGTCCGGCCAATACCCGGTCTCGTTCAAGAACAGCTGAAATATCCGCAACCGGTGCATCGAGATCAAACAGCTCGCGGCAGCGTTGCACGGTCTCGAACAGCGACGCGGTGGCAACACCGTACAATGTCAGCAACAGGTGACTGTCGGCCTCATCCGGCTGCAGTTCGATAATCGCGTGTGATCCGTTCAGCGATGCCGTGCGGCGATAACGGTCGCCGGATACCGATTCCACACCGGGGGTCGCACGCAGGGCAAAGAACTGCAGCAAGCTGTTCCAATCAAACGGCTTGCGGTATGCCAGGCGGACACTCAGCGTCGCTGCATCCACCGTTTCGTGCCTCTTTTCTTGCCGTCTCGAACTGCTGTGGCGCAACTCGCGCGGCGTGCGACCGTAATTGGCTTTCATCGAATCGTTGAATCGTCGCACACTGCCGTATCCCGCCGCCTCGGCAATCAGGCTCATTGGCATCGATGTTTCGTCTATCAGGCGTTTTGCGAAATGCAGGCGCTGGGTACTCGCGACAGCCAGCGGCGATGCGCCGAGGTGCTTGCCGAACAATCGACGCAGGTGCCGGCTGGTGACACCGAGACGGTCAGCGAGTTGCTCGACATTGCCGTCATCTAGGGCACCGCCGGAAATCAGCCTGAGACCCCGGCGCACCGTCGTCGATGTGCCACTCCAGGCCGGCGTGCCCGGGGCGCATTCCGGCCTGCATCGCAGGCACGGCCGGAAGCCCGCCTCGCCAGCGGCTGCAGCGCTGGGGAAAAAGGCGATGTTCTCGCGTTTCGGCGAAACCGCAGGGCAGATCGGCCGGCAATAGATGCCGGTGGTATTGACGCCAATGAAGAACTGGCCGTCGAAGCGGGGATCCCTGGCGAGCCTCGCGCGTTCGTAGATTTCGCTTTGCAACATGCCCATCACCGTTACCGAATGAGCATCAGTATACGCCGCCGAATGTGGCCGACTAGCCGGAATCGGACCTCAATGACTGGCCCGGCAAGGGCCCGACTATTTGTCGAGGCCGCCCATGCACATGTACTTGATTTCGAGGTAGTCGTCGAGCCCGTACTTCGACCCTTCGCGGCCCTGCCCCGACTCCTTGACGCCACCGAAAGGCGCCATTTCGTTGGAAATGATGCCTTCGTTGATGCCGACGATGCCGTACTCGAGCCCCTCGGCTACACGCCAGACACGGCCGATATCCCGGGAATAAAAATAACAGGCCAGGCCGAACTCGGTATCGTTGGCCATCGCGATGGCCTGCTCTTCGGTGCTGAAACGGAACAGCGGCGCGACGGGTCCGAAGATCTCCTCACGGAAAACGCGCATGCCGTCATTCACATTGGTCAGAATGGTCGGTTGCACAAAACAATTGCCGAGTGACGAGCGTTGTCCGCCAGCCACGACCTTGGCACCCTTGGCAACAGCGTCCTCGACGAATCCCATCACGTCGTTTGCGGCCCGCTCGTTGATCAGCGGACCGACGTTCACTCCCTCGTCCATGCCGTTGCCGATTTTCAGGTTTGCGGTTGCGATCATTAATTTTCTTGTGAATTCATCGTACACCGCATCCTGCACCAGAATCCGGTTGGCACAGACACAGGTCTGTCCTGCGTTGCGAAACTTGCAGATGATCGCGCCCCTCACCGCCTCGTCGAGGTCCGCATCGTCGAAAACGATGAACGGCGCATTGCCACCGAGTTCCATCGAGGTGCGTTTGACGGTCCTGGCGCAGGCTGCCATCAGCTTTTTTCCAACCGGCGTCGAGCCGGTGAAGGTCAGCTTGCGAACAATCGGGTTCGAGGTAAGCTCTTCACCGATTTCTTCCGTCCGGCCGGTCACGATGTTGATGACCCCCGCCGGCACGCCGGCCTGGGCGGCCAATACCGCAAATGCGAATGCTGACAGCGGCGTGGCATTGGCGGGCTTACACACCACAGTGCAGCCTGCAGCCAGCGCGGGTGCAATCTTTCGCGTCAGCATCGCATTCGGAAAATTCCACGGCGTGATGCAGGCAACCACGCCCACGGGCTGCTTGATGACAACGATGCGCTTGTCGTTCGAAGGCTGCGGTATGGTGTCGCCGTAAATGCGCTTGCCCTCTTCGGCAAACCATTCGACGTAACTCGCCCCATAGGCAATTTCACCACGCGCTTCGGCGAGCGGCTTCCCCTGTTCCGAGGTCATAATGCGTGCCAGGTCTTCCTGGTTCTCCATCATCAGGTTGAACCAGCGACGCATGATCGCCGCCCGATCCTTCGCGCTTCTCTTGCGCCAGGCCGGCATGGCCGCTTCAGCAGCCTCGATCGCCCGCCGCGTTTCCATTGTGCCGCAGGATGCGCATTTCGCGATCAGTGCACCATTGGCCGGGTTGTTCACCGGATAGGTTTCGCCCTTGTCGCTGTCGACCCATTGGCCATTGATGTACGCCTGCGTCTTCAGCAGCGCTTTGTTGGTTATCTGCATGCCTGATCTGCTCCTCGGTGCGAGCGGCAAGAATAGTGAGATTCACCGGCGGCTTCAACGCCAAAATTCCGTATGCAAACAGGCCAGTTGGAGCACAGACGAAAAAAGCCCCGGCACATGGCCGGGGCTGGATTGTTTCGCAACAAACGATGTGCATACACCTTTCGCATCAGGCTGCTTTCTTCTGCCTTTTGGCGTACGGCCCGCTCAACCAGGCCTGCAGTTCATCAGCACCACCTATGTGTTCGGCGTTGATAAAAATCTGCGGGAAGGTGCGGGCCGCGGTCACTGCACGCAAGGTACGGTCCGTGTAATCGCTGTTCAGTTCCAGCGCCTCGAATTCGATGCCGGCGTCACGCAGCAGGCCCTTC
>JAHKKM010000143.1 GCA_020027645.1 Pseudomonadota bacterium | reverse complement strand
GGCGCGCAGCATGCCCGGCCGGGCTATCGTTCACCGGGCAGCTCAGCCGGCGTTGTCCCGGTTCTGGCTGGCCGGGATCGGCGTTGCGCTTGCCGCAGCTCTGGCCGTCGGCATTGGTATCGGTGTGCGGCTGCAGCACGAACGAAGCCCCGACTACGTCATCGACAACTCGATTGCCGATGCCGAATCCGTTTCGGCTCTGACGGTTCCGGTGTCCTTTACACGTGGCCTGCTGGTGCACCTGGAGCAGAGCCAGCGCGATATCACCAGCCTGCCGACAGCCGATGAGGCCGGCCGCGTTTCGCTGACATTGCAACTCATCGAGCAGAATCGGCTATTCGAACAAGCCGCGGTTCAAAGCAACGCACCGAACCTGGCTCGCGTCTTGCGCGCTTTCGAACCGATTTTGCTGCGACTTGCCAGCGAAGATATCGCACCTGAGGACGCTGAAGCACTGCGCGAGCAACTCGCATTCGAACTGAAGGTGATGCTAACCAAACTCTCGCGCACGCCATCAGAAAAAGCAGAAACCATTTGAAGAGGAACACGGAAATGCACTTGCTGAGGATTCTCGCCCTGATCGCGATGTTTGCACTCGCCGCTGCCGGGGCTGTCGCACAAACGGCCGGCAATTCGGCCGATGACACCGAACAACTCAGGATGGCGGCGCTCGAGGCGCTCATTTCCGCGCCGCCGGAAAAAGCCCTGCCGATAGCCGCGAAAGTCCTGCGCGGCAATTACAGCGATACGCTGAAGTCCCGCGCCTTGTTTGTCCTGAGCCAGATCGAGTTGCCCGAGGCGCAACAGATGTTGCTGGATACGGCAAAGACGGGTACCGGGTCACTGCGAACCGAGGCCATTCGCATGATTGGCATCGGCGGCGATACAACCGCTCTTGCGGGCCTCAAGGACATTTACGCGGGCGGTGACAACGATATACGCGAGGCCGTGCTGGATGCTTACCTGATTGCCGACGATGCCGATGCCGTCTATCAGATTGCTGTTGCTGCGTCGGACGACGAGGAGTTCGAAGCGGCGGTCAGCATACTCGGTGCAATGAATGCGCGCGATGAACTGCACCGGCTGCGCGACAAACTGGGAAGTTCGGAAAGCCTGATCGATGCGTATTCGGTCGCAGGCGATTTCGAGAGCCTTCGTGAGCTGGCGGTCGATAACAAGGATCCGGAAATGCAGATTCAGGCCATTCACGGCCTCGGGGTTGCCGGTGGCGACAAGGCAAATGCCACGTTGCTGGAGATATACAAGTCAGCAGCTTCACCGGATGTCAGGGAAGCCGCTTTGGAAGGGATGCTGATCTCAGACTATGACGAAGGCGTACTGCAGCTGTTTCGCGAAAGTCAGGACACTGACGAGAAGCGACGGCTGCTGCAAACGCTGGTCAACATGGACAGTGACGCAGTGATGGAGATCATCGATTCGACGTTCGATGGTACGCAGTAATGCACAGCAACTCGATCGGGATTCGCTTCTGCGCCTTGCAGCTGCTGCTGGTTGGCCTGACCGCCAGCGGCCAGGGTCTTGCACAAGACAGGATCGCAATTGGTAACGACGGCTGGTACAGCTGGCGGGTAGCAGCCTACGGTGGCCAACGAGAGTGGTGTTGCGGTCAATGGAGCTTGGGCAGACCAATGCAGACTGGATGTGACCTTGATCGTCGAGGCAGTAATATCACTATCATGGACTCTGACGAGTATCAGGCCGGCGAAATGCAGTTGTATGTCTTGCTCGATGCCGGAAAACCGGCCGACATTCGAACGCTCAGTCCACAATGTGCGGTGACATCGGACCGGCCCATCGGCGACCTCGGCCTCATTGCCGCGGATATCAGCCTGGACTGGTTGCAGGAGTTTGCTGAGCCACCGTCAGGAATAAGTTCCGATGTACTGGCTGCGATGGCCGTTCACGAAGGAACACGTGCCCGCGACGCACTGGTCGCCATTGCGAGGAACGGCTCGACTGTCGAGCATCGCAAGAACGCGATCGAATGGTTAGGGCTGGTACGAATCGGCGAGACCAGGGACGTCATCAGGCAGCTGGTTTTCGAGAAAGGCAACAGCGATATCCAGGAGGAAGCCATCCTGGCACTGGCACAACTGCCACCGGACGAGGCAGCTCACGAGTTGATCGCCATAATCGAAAGACCGGACCTGGACATGGAAATTCGCCGCATGGCCCTGTTCTCATTGGCGCAAACGGACTCCGACCTGGTGATCAGCTACATATCAGGCCTGCTGGCTGGCGACTGAGCCCGATCTCATTCTTCCGCGGCCTTTTCGTACACGACTTTTCCGTCAAAAATTGTAAGTGTTACTCGCGTATCGCCAATACGCTGCGGTTCATTGTTGTCCGCCAGTTCAACAATATTCTGACTTATCGCGATAATGTCGGCGGTCTTTCCGGTCTCGATGCTGCCCAGCTTGTCGTCATGGCCGAATAGCTTTGCGCCATTTCTCGTAAAGGCGGCGATGGCTGAGTGTATGTCAATGCGCTCCTCCGCATTCATTACGTACTCGCCGTTGCTGCGATAGACGGATTGCTGCAGGCTGACGAATGGCATGGGGTCGCGGCTGCCGACCGGTGCGTCACTGCCATTGACCAGCACACCTCCATAGTTCTGGATGCTCTTCGCCGGATAGACATTTTTCATGTAGTAATTGTCGAGGCTGTACATATCCTCAATACCGGTTATCTCGTCAATGAACGGCGCCACCATCATCTCGTACTGGACGCTGGGCGATGCCCAGACGAAGGTGAAAACCACGTACACCCCGAGTTCCCCGATGCGCTTCTGGTCGTCGGGGTGCGCGATTTGCACATGCGCGAGGCTTTGAGTCAGCTTCTGTGCGTCAGCAATGCTCTTGACCTTGCTGAACTCGTCCACGGCGATGTGTACTGCCCGGTCGGACAGCGCGTGCACGTGCACGTTGAAGCCTGCCTCCGTTGCTTTGCGAATATAAGCCCGAACGAAGGACTCCTCGTGCTCGAGGACGCCGCTGGTCGGAATGCACTGTTGCGGATAGAACCCGTACTCCGACTCAAAAGCGCTGACACGCGCAGCCTCGGTGTAGCCCGCGGGATCTGCCTGAACGGATTTGCACACATCCCGGTTCTGGTCGACGTAACCGCGGACGCCAAAGCTGCCATCATCGATGCTGCCGCCGAATATCGGCTGCTTGAAGTTCTCCAGCATGGCAGCGACGGGCAGCGTCGGTGGTTTGGTCAGCGGGTTCCCTTCCAGCACACCATCGGCAAACAGCTTGACCGCGGTAGCCTGGATCAGCTTCGAGCCCTCGTATTGTTTGCGTAACTCCTGCAGGGATTTCAAGTGCGCATCGATGTCGTCAATATTCTCGGTCGGCGGCTCGCCCAGCGCTGCTTTCAGTCGAAAGGTCATCAGGCCGCTTTTCTCCAGCCAGCCATACGATGCCAGCGAATCGGAGTCGACAAGCGCATCCTGGATTGACGTTATGCCGCTGGCAGCCAGTTTCGCAGCGACTTTCGGCATGGTGGTCTCCGGCGCAGCACCCATTCCAAGCATGTCCCCAAAGAAGTTCGGCCGGATCGGTATTCGCGCATCCTCGTTGACACCACCGGTAGGTTCACCGTGCGCATCGACCGCAATCATGGGCTTGTATGCGGCAAACTCCGTCGCGATCGTTGCCGCAGTCATGCCAACGACTTTGCCACTGGCGTTTTGCGCCAGGGCCAGCGCGGCGCTGTTCGCGGCGCCGTGGTGCCCGTCGTCACCCCACATGAAAATCGGGTGTTCAGTCGACACTGCGTCGAGCGCTGCGCGAATGTTCGGCAGGCTGTCGCTGGGCTGGTTTCCCCTGGAGAACGCCCACTGCAGGACGATGAGCCACTCGCCGGGCGCAATCTTGTATTTTTCCAGGCAACCCTGCAAAACCGGCACCATCTGTTCGAGCGACAGCGTTTCGGAACCCAGATCGCACATGTCGGGCTCAACGATGCCGAGTGCGTGAATGTGCATATCGTGCAGGCCTGGCATGACCATCGCACCGGCCATGTCCCTTACCTCAGTGTTCTCGCCGATGTAAGCGGCGGCATCGGTATTCGTGCCGACGAACACAATCGAATTGCCGGTGATCGCGACTGCTTCGGCGACATTGTGCGCATCATCTGCCGTGTACACGTACGCATTGGTCAGCACCAGGTCAGCGTCCTCAGACTTGTCCGATTGAGCGCAGCCCGTCAGCAACGCAACAGTGATGGCAGTCGATATCAGAATCTGTCTCATACTGGATTTCTCACAACTATTTGGAAGTATAGGTCGCCGTCAATGTCTGTATAGTTGCCGGCACGAAAGCAACACCGTATGTGATTGTACTCTCTCAACACAAGAATAAGGAACGACAACCATGAAAAGAATAAGCATCGAGCTTGCAGTACTCGCCGTTTCGTTTTGCAGCATAAGCGGCGCAGCAATAGCACAGGATCATTCGCGCGGCTGGGAAAACGGCAACATCGTGGCCGTCACCGAAGTGCACATCAAGCCCGGAATGTTCAACGCCTACGTCAACGACCTCAACAATGTATGGCGGAAATTCAACGAAGCCCAGGTCAAGGACGGTGACATTCTCTCATTCAGCATGTTCGCCAATACTTCGGCGCGCGACGGCGAGCCGGACTTGTATCTGACCATCACGTACAAGAACTGGGCAGTCTTCGATCGTGGACTGGAGTACTTCGAGACGCTGGGAGCGAGCATCCTTGGCTCGACCGAGAATGTGCGTATGGCAGGAGTCGACCGCGAACAATTAAGGACGATAGGCAGCACCTATGTACTGCAAGAGGTCAAGTTCAAAGACTGAAGACGACCCACGAAGAATCGATGAGCCCCCGCATGCCGGGGGCTTTTCATTTTTGGGCAAGTCGAATCTCGCGCCACGTCGTTGAACTGCGGTGATGCCGCTCAATCCTGCCGTGCCGGCGCGTCCTCCAGGGTTCCGGTCAGGCGATCGATCCAGAACTCGACGATCGCGTAGTTTCTGCGCACATGGCGGTGGTGCACAAAGTGCAGCTCGCGCTTTCTGCGAAACCAACGGAAACGCCGCAGCGGCGAGTGAGCCAGGTGGTACTGTTCATGCAGATAGAGGTGCAGCCAGAATGCCATGACCACTCCCGCCAGGTACCCCAGCAGTATGAGCAGGCCGCCGATCAGGAAAACACCGACCGCGATAATGGCTATCGGGATCGCGTAATAGAACATGACGTAGGTTTCGCTATCGATATAGCGGTCGGTCAGCAGCGCATCCTTCCGATACTTGCCGTGATGCCCCATTGCATGGTTGACAAAGACTTTGCGAATCCTGTTCCTGTGACCGAATACCCTGTGCAGGAGCGTCTGCACAATGGCCATGACATAGTAGGTCGATACTGCGGTGGCGAGAAAAATCAGCGCGTTCATCGGAATCTCCACTTTCGCCGTGAGTGCCAGCGAGATTCCTCCCTTGCGTTACACGGCGCTTGATTCTTCGCCGCTGAATGGCTGATGAAGGGCTGATGTTTCTGTGATCGCGCGACTTGGCGGAAATAATGCGTTAAGTTTCGATTCTGCTCAGCACAGCGATCGAAGGCGAAATGTATGCCCAGCGTCAAAAACCCGGCACCGTCCGCCACCCCGGCGGCACGCGGATTCTCCATGCCGGCCGAGTGGCTGCCGCACCAGGCGACCTGGATTTCCTGGCCGCACAAGCAAGCGAGCTGGCCGGGCAAGTTCGCGCCGGTGGAGCCGGTCATGGTGCAATTCGTCGCCAGTCTTTCGGCCGCTGAACTGGTCCGCATCAACGTTCTGGACGCGGCGCACGAAAAACACGTGGCAGCGCTGCTGGAGCGCAAGGCGACCGCTGCAAACATTCGCTTTCATCGGTTTCCGACCAACGATGCATGGTGCCGCGATCATGGTGCCATCTTTGTCACGAGCGGCAAGCCGCGCGGCTCATTGCTCGCGCTGGACTTCCGCTTCAATTCCTGGGGTGGCAAGTACCCGCCCTTTGACCTGGACAACGCCATTCCGCCGAGAATGGCGGCGGCACTCGGTGTCCCCTGCCTGAGCATCGACATGGTGCTCGAAGGCGGCTCGATCGAGGTCAATGGAGCGGGAGCATTGCTGACGACGGAGCAATGCCTGTTGCATCCGAATCGCAATCCGTCGATGAGCAGAGACGACATCGAACAACGCCTGCGCGATAACCTCGGTGTGCGGCAGATCGTCTGGCTTGGCGACGGTATCGCAGGCGACGATACGGACGGTCATATCGACGATCTCACGCGATTCGTCGCCGAAGATACGGTCGTCACCGTGGTGGAGCGCAACCGGAACGATGAAAATTACCTTCCTCTGGCCGAGAATCGCGAGCGCCTGGATGCCGT
>JAHKKM010000298.1 GCA_020027645.1 Pseudomonadota bacterium | reverse complement strand
TGGCTCCCCGGGCCGGACTCGAACCAGCGACCAACGGATTAACAGTCCGTCGCTCTACCAACTGAGCTACCGGGGAATTTCAGTGTGGCGTCCTGCACACGGGCCGGGATTCTGGTCCAGCCATGCAACTGTGTCAAGCAAGCAGAAGCAGCGTTTTGCCTGCTTTTCAACGGGATACCCGATGGATTTTACACCAGTACGCGGCGCATCCGCTCTACTGCTTTCTCCAGTTCCGCGATCGAGCAGGCGAAAGAAATGCGCACATAGCCGGGCGCACCGAATGCACTGCCCTGTACCATCGCAACATCGGCTTTCTGCAGCAGGTGATTGACGAACTCGCCGTCGTCGCGAAGTCCGAGGTCCCGAATTGCATCATCCACTCGGGGAAAAGCATCCATCGAGCGCTGCGATTGCAGCGACCTGCGATATGCTGCAGGGGTTCGATGTGCACTGACTTTGAATGGTCTTCATCGCGTCAATTACCGCAACCGGGCCACCTGCGTAACCGATACGCCACCCGGTCATCGCGTGACTCTTGGATACACCGTTAATGGTCACGGTCCGATCAGCCAGGGACGGGCAGGCAGCAGCGAAACTGCAGAACGGCTCATCGGCCCAATAGATCTTCTCGTAGATGTCGTCGGCCGCAATGACAACGTCCGGATAGTCGGCCAGCACCGCTCCAAGTGCCGCGAGTTCCGCGCTGGTGTAACAACTGCCGGTCGGATTCGACGGGCTGTTCAGGAACACCAGGCGCGTCTTGTCGGTCAGGCTGGCAGCCAGTTGCTCTGCTGATATCTTGAATCCGGATTCGATCGTGGTCTCTATGATGATGGGTTCAGCATCCGCGAGACGAACCATGTCAGGATAGGACACCCAATAGGGTGCGGGGACGATAGCCTCATCGCCAGCGCTGAGGACGGCCTGGCAAACGTTAAACAAGCTCTGTTTGGCTCCGCTGGAGACCAGAATCTGGTTCGGCTGGTAATGCAGGCCATTGTCGCGGACAAACTTTCGTTGAATGGCGGCCTTCAGTTGTGCCGTGCCGTCGATCGGCGTGTATTTGGTTACGCCCGCATTGATTGCTGCGATCGCCGCCGCTTTTATGTGTAGAGGTGTGTCGAAATCCGGCTCGCCGGCGCCCAGGCTCACAAGATCGCGGCCGGCTGCCTTCAACTCCGCGGCCAGTGCCAGAGCGGCGCTGGTTGGCGAAGGCTTGACCCGTGTCATTCGTTCTGAAACTGATAAACTCAAGAGCTTGCCTCCGAAAAACCGCCGCACATGGTACGTGATTCTGTAACCCTGCCCAAGAAAACTTTGGCCGACGACCGGGACCGGTTAACGCTGGTGTCCAAATACGGTCCGGCAGGCGATCAGGCGACTGCAATCGCAGGTCTCGTGGAAGGCCTCAATGATGGACTTGCTCGCCAGACACTTCTTGGTGTGACCGGGTCCGGCAAGACCTTCACCGTGGCAAGTGTCATCGAGGCGGTACAACGGCCGGCGATCATTCTTGCCCCGAACAAGACACTGGCAGCGCAGCTCTATGGCGAGATGCGAGAATACTTCCCGCGCAATGCCGTCGAGTACTTCGTATCCTATTACGATTATTACCAGCCCGAAGCTTACGTACCGAGCTCGGACACGTATATCGAGAAGGATGCGTCGATAAATCAGCACATCGAGCAGATGCGGCTGTCGGCTACCAAGGCGCTTATCGAACGACCTGACGCCATCATTGTCGCGACCGTATCGGCGATTTACGGGCTGGGAGATCCCGAGGCCTACTTCAGCATGGTGCTGCACCTGGTCCGCGGCGACAGGATCGACCAGCGCAGCTTGTTGAGGCGACTTGCGGAGATGCAATACAAGCGTAATGAGCTCGAATTTGCCCAGGGAAGCTATCGGGTGCGCGGCGACGTCATCGATATCTTTCCAGCGGAGTCGGAGCGGGACGCCGTTCGAATCGAGCTGTTCGATGAGGAAATCGAATCCCTGTCGTACTTCGATCCCCTGACCGGGGAAGTACTACGCCGCGTACCACGATTGACGGTATTCCCGAAAACCCATTACGTGACCCCCAGGGAGAAGCTCCTGGCGGCGGTCGACGAGATCAAAGCGGAGCTCAGGGGCCGCGTTGACTACTTGCGAGGGATCAATAAACTTCTGGAAGCTCAAAGACTTGAGCAGCGAACTTTATTTGATATCGAGATGATTCGCGAACTCGGTTACTGCCAGGGTATCGAGAATTACTCACGCTTTTTGTCAGGCCGCCTGGAGGGTGAACCTCCTCCCTGCCTGTTTGATTACTTGCCGGAAAAGGCGATTCTGATCATCGACGAGAGCCATGTGACTATCCCGCAGCTCGGCGGCATGTACCGCGGCGACCGTTCACGCAAGGAGACCCTGGTGGAATACGGATTCCGCCTGCCATCGGCGCTGGATAATCGGCCGTTGCGGTTCGATGAATTCGAACGCTTGTCGCCGCAAACCATCTACGTG
>JAHKKM010000297.1 GCA_020027645.1 Pseudomonadota bacterium | reverse complement strand
TGGCCAGGGCTGGTGAGAAGCCTAAGCGCGCCAGCAGATTGCCAACAAGGCAGAACCCGGTGAGCGCCACCGCAATTGAAGAGGCGGCGGTTGCCAGTACAACGAGTACCCACAGAGGGTGAACCACTGCTGCCAATGCAGTTGCGACGAGCAGAACACAACCGGCGATAAACCACACGGTGCGTTCGATGTACCACCGATCAGTCGGTACGATATAGATACCGGAACGTAAAGACATGGCCTGATTCCTTCCCGGAGCACTCTATCAAGACTCCAGGACCCGTCGACCTGTTGCAACAGGCAGTTCGTGTAACTTGCATTATGCTCTGATAGATTGCGCATGACCAAATGGCAGGTAACGGCAAGGGAGAGTGAATGAGTCCTGAGAACAGAGCTGCCTACTGGCGCGCCAATCTGCGCCTGCTGCTGGCATGCATGCTGGTCTGGTTTACGTGCTCCTATGGTTTCGGCATTTTGCTGGTTGATCAATTGAACGCCATTCGCATCGGCGGTTTCAGGCTCGGATTCTGGTTTGCGCAGCAGGGTTCGATCTACATCTTCATCCTGCTGATCTTCTTCTATGCCTGGCGCATGAATCATCTCGACCAGAAGTTTGATGTGCACGAAGACTGAGCGCGCTCAATGACCCTGCAGGCGCTGACCTATCTGGTCGTTGGTGGCAGTTTCGTGCTGTACATTGTCATTGCAATCTGGTCGCGTGCACATAACACCGGCGACTTCTACATAGCGGGCAAGACCGTGTCGCCGCTTGCGAACGGCATGGCAACCGCCGCCGACTGGATGAGCGCGGCGTCCTTCATATCCATGGCCGGCCTGATCGCGTTTCAGGGCTACGACGGATCCGTGTACCTGATGGGCTGGACCGGCGGATACGTGCTGCTGGCTTTGTTTCTTGCGCCCTACCTGCGCAAATTCGGCAAGTTCACGGTGCCGGAGTTCATCGCGGAACGATACTATTCCAAGACCGCCAGGATCGTCGCCGTCATCTGCCTCATTTTTGTCTCGTTTACCTACGTCGCCGGCCAGATGCGCGGCGTCGGCATCGTATTTTCGCGTTTTCTTGAGGTCGATGTCGAAGTCGGACTGATAGTCGGCATGGCAATCGTTTTTTTCTATGCCGTGCTCGGCGGAATGAAAGGCATTACCTATACGCAGGTAGCGCAATACTGCGTACTCATTTTCGCGTACACCGTTCCGGCAATCTTCATCGCTCTGCAGATTACCGGCAATGCCATTCCGCAGCTGGCATTCGGCAGTGAGGTCAGTGGAAGCGGCGTCGGACTGCTCGACAAGCTCGATGAAATCGTGACCTCACTGGGATTCAGCCAATACACCGACGGCTCGAAGAGCACTATCGATGTGTTTTGCATTACGCTGGCGTTGATGGTCGGTACCGCCGGGCTGCCGCACATCATCGTCCGCTTCTTCACCGTGCCGAAGGTGCGCGATGCACGTGCCTCGGCGGGTTATGCGCTCTTCTTTATCGCGATTCTCTACACCACGGCGCCTGCCGTTGGCGCCATGGCGCGTTACAACCTGCTGAACACGGTGCAACCGGGCCCGGTGGGCGCCGCCGATGGCAACCTGTTGATCGATTCCCGGCCGGACTGGATGCGCAACTGGGAGCGAACCGGTCTGGTCAGGATCGACGACAGGAATGGCGACGGGCGTATCCAGTACTACGAAGACAAGAACGTCGCATTTCAGGGCACCGCGGATTCCTACGGCTGGCAGGGCAACGAGCTGACGGTCGATCGCGACATCATGGTGCTCGCGAATCCCGAGATCGCTGGCCTGCCCAATTGGGTAATTGCGCTGGTTGCAGCCGGCGCTATTGCGGCGGCGCTCTCGACCGCTGCCGGTTTGCTATTGGTTATCTCGGCTTCGATCCGCCGGGCTGGGTCGCCGAGGTTGTGGCATTTGCTTTTGGTCTCGCGGCGGCATCGCTGTTCCCGGTGATCCTGCTCGGTATCTTTTTCAAGCGGGCCAACAAGCAGGGCGCTATCGCCGGCATGCTCACGGGATTGTTTTTCACCTACGGCTACATCGAGTTCTATAAGGGCCTGTTCCTCAAGTGGGCAGGTTCTCCCCTGACAGCACCGCCGCCGGAGCGCATCCAGCACCTGGTGGAGCAGATCCGCATACCAAGGGAAATCAAATCGCACTGAAATGACGATGGGCATTTCCTAAAAACGATGAGCAGCAGTGACTTCCGCTAACCCGACAAACCACGCTCAAGACCATTCGCACGGCAACATGCGCCGGGTCCAGTTTGCACTGATCCTGACCGCGTCATTCATGGTCGTCGAGGTCATCGGCGGTATTGTTTCCGGGTCGCTCGCGCTGCTCGCTGACGCCGGCCACATGCTGACGGACTCCATGGGACTGGCGCTGGTGGCGCTCGCGTTTCGCGTAAGTGCGAAGCCTGCCGATTCACGGCGCAGCTACGGCTACCAGCGGTTCCAGATCCTGGCCGCATTCGTCAACGGCCTGAGCCTCTTGCTGATTGTTGCCTGGATTCTGATTGAGGCGGTTCAGCGTTTGATGTCGCCGCCGGAGGTCATGGGAACGACCATGTTTGTGGTGGCTGCTGCCGGGCTCGTCGTCAACTTGATATCGTTTGTCGTCCTGCACGGGGGCGACCGGGA
>JAHKKM010000030.1 GCA_020027645.1 Pseudomonadota bacterium | reverse complement strand
GAGGTGCATGTCATTGGCAACAATGGCCCTGCCGTTGCGGCTCAGGGAACCCGCAACAGCCCAGTTGTTGCTCCCGGCCAGCATCTCGTCAGTTGCCAGATCGCCCGGTATGCCGGCGTTTGCACCTGAACTTCCAGCGAGATTGAGCAGTTCTGCTGCCGGTGTTTTCACGGCAGCGGTTGTCGTTCCGGTCAACGGCGCATCCCATCGGGTGCCGACAGGGTAAAGCCAGTCAAATACTGCACGCGGCAACACCCGTGCCGCATATCCACGTTGCACATCTCTGATCGCGTGGTCGTCGTTCAGGTCCAGAAACATCGCGTAGGCGACGAGCAGTGAATCCTCGGCCTGCCAGGGTCGCGGCGATTCGCGCAACAGGAAATATTCGAACGGTCGCGATCGCAGGCTGGCAAGACCGGCGTTGACGCCGGCAGCATAGGCGGCGAGTGCCTCGGTCTCCTCGCCGCTCGCGCGCTGCAACGCTATGCCGGCGCGACTGCGAAAGCGGTGCACGCGCATGCGCCTGTCGAGGTCTACCGCAATTTTGCCAAAGACCTCAGACAGTTCCCCAGCCGCCTGGCGGCGCGTCAGGTCCATCTGGAAGTAGCGGTCCTGCCCGTGGACAAATCCGGTTGCAAAAGCAAGGTCCGCGCGATTTGTCGCGGTTATGGTCGGCACACCCTGCGCGTCCCGCTGGATCGTCACAGTCCCCGAGAGACCTGCCACCACCAGTGCGCCATCGAGCGGCGGCAGGCTGCGCTCCAGCAACAACCACGACATCGCGACGCCGGCCGCCAATATTGCGAGCACCGACAACAGCAGTCGCTGCAGCATGCGCTTGAAACTTTTCACCGGAAATCAGCCAGGCTTGTAGACGCTCAGGATCTTCATGCCATTGGTGCTTCCGGAAACGCCGGTGAGGTCGCCCTTGGTGAAGATAACGAGATCGCCCTCGCTCACAAGTTTGTGTTTGAGCAGTGTTGAAAAAATATCTTCCGTCAGCTGCCGTGGATCGACGTGCTCGATCCTGAAGGAAACCGGATACACACCACGGTAAAGTGAAACGCGCCGACTTGTCGATTCATGCGGTGTGAATGCATAGATAGGGATGTCGGACCGTATGCGGGACATCCACAGGGTCGTTGCACCTGACTCAGTCAATGCAATTATTGCCTTCACCGCGAGGTGGTTGGCCGTGTACATGACCGCCATCGCGATGGCCTCGTTGACGGTCTGGAACTGGTCGTCGAGTCGATGGCTCGTTCGCCCCCTCGCCAACGCGTGCTTTTCAGCACCTTTGCACACGTCCGCCATCGCAGCTATCACGGCAACAGGATACTTTCCGACGGCAGTCTCGGCACTCAGCATCACGGCATCCGTTCCGTCCATGACCGCGTTGGCCACATCAGAAACCTCTGCGCGTGTAGGCGTTGGATTGTTGATCATCGACTCCATCATCTGTGTCGCGGTGATGACAACCTTGTTGCGATGCCGGGTACGACGAATGATCTGCTTTTGCATACCGGTCAGTTCGGCATACCCCATTTCCACACCGAGGTCGCCACGCGCGACCATGATGATATCGGCTGCCTCGATAATAGAGTCGATGCCCTGCAGCGCCTCTGTGCGCTCGATCTTTGCCACAATGAGGCCGTGCCCGCCGGCCTTGCGCAACAGCCTGCGTGTCTCCTCGACATCCTCGGCATTGCGCACGAAGGAGACGGCCAGAAAGTCGAACTTCAGCTCGGCGGCAATGCGGATGTCACTGCGATCCTTGTCGGTCAGTGCCGGCGCCGACAAGCCGCCCCCCTGGCGATTGATCCCCTTGTGATCAGAAAGCACACCGCCTTGCAGGACCGTGGTGTGCACTCTCGTTCCATCGATTCGCAGCACTTTCAAGGTCAGCTGACCGTCATTCAGCAGCAGAATATCGCCGGCCGCAACGTCGGTATGCAGGTGGTCGTACGCCACGCCGACACCCGACACGCTGCCATCGAGTTCGCCGAGCCTGGAATCAAGAAAGAAGCCGCCACCGTCCTGGAGTATGACGCTGCCGTCACGGAACCTTCGAACACGGATCTTCGGCCCCTGAAGGTCTCCCATGATGCCGATGTCGCGTCCGCAATCACGAGCAGCCTCGCGAATCCGTTCCGCCCTGGCGCGCTGTTCTGCTTCATCGCCATGCGAAAAATTCAGTCTTGCGACATCCATTCCCGCACGGATCATTTCCCGCAATCGCGCCGGATCATCGGAGGCCGGCCCGAGGGTTGCAACAATTTTGGTTCTTCGCAGCATGGCGCGGATTATTGCACACGGCTGCAATAATTGGTGTGCACTATTGTTCTGTGCATACAATCCGGGACTATTGCAATTTTCGGGTGGGTCGTTCGCACCATGATCGATCGTCGTCGATTTCTGCATGGCCTTGTCGCCGCCGCCGCAGCGCCGGCCGCGTGTGCGGGTAACAACGGGAGTCGCCCGCCGTTTGCCGCGCTTCGTCCTGATCCGCTGCGCATACTCGATCTGCCAGCAGGATTCGAATACCAGGTGATCTCGTCGCAAGGTGATGTAATGGATGACGGCTTGCTCGTGCCCGGCTGCAGCGACGGTATGGCCGCGTTTGCAGGCATCGGCGGGACCATCGTGCTGGTTTGTAACCACGAAAACTGGCCGGGCGATGCCAGCGTGGGACCCTGGGGTCCGAATCTCGAGCGATTGGCCATCGTACCCAGGCATGCGATCTACGATGCCGGGTCCGGTGTTACACCGGGCAATGGCGGTACCACAACGATAGTCTTTGATCCGCGCAAGCGGCGTGTCTTGCGGCGACACCTGAGCCTGGCCGGCACCGAGTGGAACTGTGCCGGCGGCCCCACACCTTGGGGAAGCTGGTTAAGTTGCGAGGAAAGTTTCCAGGATGAAGGAATCTCCTTTCAGAGTGGCGTGGTGCTGCGTCGCGAGCGTCGGCATGGCTACGTATTCGAGGTCCCGTCCGGCAACCCCGCTCTGGTTGAACCGGTACCCCTTAAGTCCATGGGCCGTTTCGAACACGAAGCGGCTGCTGTCAGCAGCGAGTCGGGCGTGGTGTACATGACCGAAGACCGGCACGAAAGCCTGTTCTACCGCTTCCTGCCGCGATCGCCCGGGCGACTGGCCGACGGTGGCCGGCTGCAAGCGCTCGCGATCAACGGCAGTCCCGGGCATGACACGAGAAACTGGTTAACAGACGGTCGCGTGGCGCTGCGGCGGGCAATGCCGGTGAGCTGGGTCGACCTTGACAATGTCGACGGCGACAGCAATGACCTGCGCCTGCGCGGCAGGGAAAAAGGCGCAGCGATTTTTGCGCGCGGCGAAGGTCTGTGCAGTATCGGACACGATTTCGCTTTCAGCTGCACGATCGGCGGACCGGATCGCCTGGGTCAGGTCTTTCTTTACTCGCCGAGCCAGTTCGAGGGCAAGCCTGGGGAGACCGATCGAGCAGGGCAACTGCAGCTTTTCGCCGAGGCAACATCGGACAGCCTGCTGCGCAACGCCGACAACATGGTTGCCGCTCCCTGGGGCGATCTGCTCGTCTGCGAAGACACTGCCGATCATTGCGGTCTCGTCGGCGTGCGGCCGGACGGAAGTCAGTACGTGATCGCCGACAACGCCTACAGCAACAGCGAACTTGCCGGGGTTTGTTTCTCGCCTGACGGTTCGGTCCTGTTTGTCAACGTGCAATACCCGGGACTGACGCTCGCGATCAGCGGGCCCTGGCCCGCGAACTAGCCGCCCGCTGCTCGAGAACTTCCACTGCCGGCAGTTTTTTCCCTTCGACAAACTCTAGAAACGCACCGCCACCGGTCGAGATATACGAAATCTTTGACGCGACTCCGTACTTGTCGATTGCAGCAATCGTATCTCCGCCACCGGCCAGCGAGAAAGCTTGGCTTGCCGCAATTGCTTCCGCGAGTACCCGGGTTCCTTCGCCGAACTGATCGAATTCGAATACACCAACAGGACCGTTCCAGATAATAGTCCCGGCGCGTGCCAGTATCGCAGCGTAACTCGCCGCCGTTTTCGGACCGATGTCCAGAATGAGATCGTCATCCACTACCTTATTGACTGCTTTCACTCTGGCTTTCGCTGTCGCGGAAAACTCCTTTGCGACTACGACGTCAATCGGTATCGGCACGGAACTGCCCGAGGAGCCCCGCCGCATCAGTTCCCTGGCGGTATCCAGCATGTCGGCTTCATGCAGTGACTTGCCGACTTTGTGACCGGCAGCGGCAATGAACGTGTTGGCGATTCCGCCGCCGACAATCAGTTGGTCGACCAAACCGGCCAGTGTCTCCAGAACGGTAAGCTTGGTGGATACTTTCGACCCCCCGACGACAGCGACGAAAGGTCGGGCCGGATGATGGAGCGCCTTGCCGAGCGCCGTGAGCTCCGCGACCAGCAACGGGCCGGCACAAGCTACCGGCGCAAACCTGGCAACTCCATAGGTACTGGCCTGGGCGCGGTGCGCCGTACCAAATGCGTCCATAACGAACACATCGCACAGGGCAGCCATACGACGCGAGAGCCCCTCGTCGCAGGCGTTTTCACCCTTGAGGTATCGCACGTTTTCGAGCAGCACCACCTGGCCGGGGCGAATGGTCACGCCGCCGATCCAGTCGGCAAGCAACGGAACCTCACATTGCAATGCCGACGACAGATAGTCTGCAACCGGCCTGAGTGACGACTCCGGATCGGGCCGGCCTTCTTCGGGTCGCCCGAGATGCGACATCAGCATGACCGCCGCGCCGGCATCGAGAGCAGCGCGGATGGTCGGCAGGGACGCCTGGATCCTGGCATCGCTCGACACCTTGCCATCGGCTATCGGTACGTTCAGATCTTCACGGATGAGCACGCGTTTCCCCGCCAGATCGAGGTCGCTCATGCTGATGACAGTCATGCCGGAGCTATCCTGCGCCGCCGCTATTTGGCATTGACCAGTGCGAGCGCCGTGTCCAGCATGCGGTTCGAGAATCCCCACTCGTTGTCATACCAGGCGCAGACCTTCACCAGCGTATCCCCCATCACCTTGGTCAGACCTGCGTCGTATATTGACGATGCCGGATTATGGTTGAAATCGACCGAAACCAGCGGCTCATCGTTGTAATCGAGTATGCCCTTCAGCTCACCCTGGCTCGCCGCCTTGAGGATGTTGTCGATTTCTTCCTTGCTGGTCTTGCGCTCAGCGACAAAGGTCAGGTCAACGGTCGATACATTGATAGTCGGGATGCGCATCGCAAATCCGTCGAGACGACCGGCAAGTTCCGGCAGCACGAGACCCACGGCCGCGGCCGCGCCGGTTTTTGTCGGGATCTGCGACATGGTTGCCGAACGCGCGCGACGCAGATCCTCGTGATACACATCGGTCAGCACCTGGTCGTTGGTGTAGGCATGAATGGTGGTCATCAGGCCATGTTTCACACCGATCTTTTCATGCAATGGCTTGACCAGCGGTGCCAGGCAATTGGTGGTGCAGGATGCATTCGAAATTATCGTGTGTTTCCTGGTCAGGATCTTGTGGTTGACGCCGAAAACTATGGTTGCATCGACCTCGTTGCCCGCCGGCGCCGAAATGATGACTTTCTTTGCGCCACCCTTGAGATGCGCAGACGCTTTCTCTTTCGATGCGAAAAAACCAGTTGACTCCAGCACCAGGTCGACGCCGAGCTCACCCCATGGAAGCTTCGACGGATCACGCTGTGCCAGGACGCGAATCCGGTCGCCATTGACGACCATGCTGTCGCCATCGACGGTGACGGTCCCGGGAAATGGCCCGTGCGCAGTGTCGCGCCGCGTAAGGTGCGCATTCGTTTTACTGTCACCGAGGTCATTGACCGCGACGATCTGGATTTGCTTGCGCTTGTCACCTTCGTACAAGGCTCGCAATACGTTTCGGCCTATCCGGCCATAGCCATTGATTCCAATCCTGATCGTCATTGCATTCTCCCGATGTGTCTTCTGCTGGCTCTGTCCTGCCAGTTGTTGATTACTTGGCCGTCATCACTTCCTGCGCCACGCGCACCACGTTGGCAACCGAAAATCCGAAGTGTTCGAAAAGTTGCTCCGCCGGCGCGGACTCACCGAACCGGTCGAGCCCGATGATTCGCCCCTGTTGCCCGGCATAGCGCCACCAGCAGTTACTCACACCGGCCTCGATCACCACGCGAGCGGTAACCTCACGCGGCAGTACGCGCTGACGATAATCGTCCGGCTGAGCTTCAAAAAGGTCCGTGCATGGCACGGAAACGACACGCACGGCAACACCGTCTTCAGCGAGTCGCGCCGCAGCATCAACCGCAAGCGTTACCTCGGATCCGGTCGCGACCAGCAACAACTGTGGCTTGCCTTTGCAGTCTCTGAGCACGTAAGCCCCGCGCCTGATGTCCGAAATCTGTTGCTCTGTGCGTGCCTGGTGCGGAACATTCTGGCGAGTCAGCACAAGGCACGTCGGTCCGTCGTTTCTCTCGATGGCATCTCGCCAGGCCACCGCGGTCTCGACGCTATCGCAGGGACGCCAGACACGCATGTTCGGCATGACGCGAAGACTGGCGAGATGTTCAACCGGCTGATGTGTTGGTCCGTCTTCACCCAGGCCGATGGAATCGTGGGTATAGACGAAAATATTCTGCAACTTCATCAGTGCAGCCATGCGCAGTGCATTGCGTGCATAGTCCGAGAATGTCAGGAACGTGCCCGAATACGGGAGGATTCCGCCGTGCAGGCCCAGGCCATTGCAGATTGCTGACATGCCAAATTCACGCACTCCGAAATAGACGTAATTGCCGGATGTATCATTCCCCGTGATCACTTTGGATCCGCTGTGCAGGGTCAGATTGGAACCGGTCAGATCCGCAGAACCGCCGGCCAGTTCAGGCAACGCCGGTGCAAACGCGTTGAGCGATACAAGTGATGCCTTTCGCGTTGCCATGGTAGCGCCCGCCGCATCGATCTTGTGTATGGCTGCATCTGCAAATGACTCCCAGTCATTCGGCAGTTGGTCATCGATTCGTCGCTGCAGTTCGCGCGCGAGATCCGGATGCGCTTTTTGGTATGTGGCAAACAACTGCTTCCAGGCGGTCTCGGCGGCTGCGCCCTTCTTCTCGGCATTCCAGGCAGCGGCAATTTCCCGAGGGATCTCGAACGGCGGCGAGTCCCAGCCCAGTGTCTTGCGACTTGCGGCAACTTCGTCCTTGCCGAGTGGCGCACCGTGCGTGCTTGCGGTGCCTTGTCTGTTTGGCGCACCGAATCCGATGATGGTTTTGCAGCAGATCAGCGTTGGCCTGTCGCGTTCACGCAAAGCCGTGTCGATGGCTGCCGCAATCGATGCGCTGTCGTGACCGTCCACATCCGGGATGACCTGCCAGCCGTAGGCTGCGAAGCGGCCGGGCGTGTTGTCCGTGAACCAGCCGGCGACCTCGCCGTCGATCGAAATGTTGTTGTCGTCGTAAAAACAGATGAGCTTGCCGAGCTTCAGGGTTCCGGCCAATGAACAGGCTTCATGCGAAATGCCTTCCATCAGACAGCCGTCGCCCAAAAATACCCAGGTTCGATGGTCGATTACATCCAATCCGGGCCGGTTGAAATTCGCGGCGAGCATTCTCTCCGCCAGCGCCATGCCAACGGCATTGCTGATGCCCTGCCCCAGCGGACCGGTCGTGGTTTCGATAGCCAGCGCCGGCTCACGTTCCGGGTGACCGGCGGTACGATATCCAAGCTGCCGAAAATTCCGGATCTCGTCGATGGACAACGGATAGCCGGTGAGATGGAGCACGCTGTACAACAGCATCGAGCCATGTCCATTCGACAGCACGAAGCGGTCACGATCGAACCACTGCGGGTGACCCGGGTTGTGTTTCAGATAATCGTTCCACAATACTTCGGCAATGTCCGCCATGCCCATGGGCATACCGGGATGACCGGAATTTGCTGCCTGGACAGCGTCCATGCTCAATGCACGTATGGCATTTGCCAGGTCACGCCGGGCAGGCTGGCCGGCGACATTTGAACGGCGTGTAATTGATGGCATTTGTCTTTTTCGGGGCCCGGCGCACGATTCGATGCGCGAACCGGCGCGCCACTTCCCAGCATTTATGTTAAGGATTTTCGCGAGAAACCTGGTTCCCCGCGCCCGCGCATTCTCTCTTTTTACTCCCGGTGTCGCAAGCAAAGCCCGGCCTTGCAAAGCGAAGCGCGCCGCAGATCGCGACCGGGCCGGCCGCCGTAACCATTCGTTACAGTCTGCTGTTGGTGCCGGGCTCGAGGGATGGGCTACAATCGCCACCTGACAGCAATCGGGCATTGATTTCATGAGCCATTCGTATCTCTTCACCTCGGAATCCGTATCCGAGGGCCACCCGGACAAGATTGCGGACCAGATTTCAGACGCGGTACTCGATGCGATCCTTGCTCAGGATGCCCGGGCGAGGGTGGCCTGCGAAACGCTGGTGAAGACCGGCATGGTCCTGGTGGCCGGTGAAGTGACCACCAGTGCCTGGGTCGATATCGAGGAAATTGCGCGCCGTACTGTGCTTGCGATTGGCTATAACGACTCCAGCATGGGTTTCGACGGTGCCTCCTGCGCGGTGCTCAATGCGCTAGGCAAACAGTCTCCGGATATAGCACAGGGAGTCGACCGCAAAGTCCCGGAAGAACAGGGAGCTGGCGACCAGGGACTGATGTTCGGCTACGCGACCCGGGAGACGGATGTACTGATGCCGGCGCCAATCACCTTTGCGCACCGGCTGGTGCGTCGCCAGGCCGAGGTCAGAAAGAATGGAAGGCTGCCCTGGTTGCGTCCCGACGCAAAGAGCCAGGTGACGTTTGTTTACGAGGACCACAAGCCGGTCGGCATCGACGCTGTCGTACTTTCGTCACAACACCAGCCCAATGTGAAACTTTCTGACCTTCGCGAAGGCATCATGGAGGAGATCATCAAGCCAGTGTTGCCATCGAAGTGGATCAACAAGAAAACCCGCTACCACATCAACCCGACCGGGCGCTTCGAAATTGGCGGCCCCATGGGTGACTGCGGCCTGACCGGGCGCAAGATCATTGTCGACACCTACGGCGGTTCGGCACGGCATGGTGGTGGCGCATTCTCCGGCAAGGATCCGTCGAAAGTGGATCGGTCCGCTGCCTATGCCTGCCGCTACGTGGCAAAAAACATCGTCGCCGCAGGTCTTGCAGACCGCTGCGAGATCCAGGTGTCGTACGCCATCGGCGTCGCCGAACCAACCTCGATCAGTGTCCAGACATTTGGCAGCGGAAAGATCAGCGACGAACGGTTGATTCAGCTTATTCGCGAAAACTTCGACTTGCGTCCCTACGGCATCATCAAGATGCTGGACCTGATTCGACCCATTTATGGACCGACTGCCGCCTACGGACATTTTGGTCGTGACGACCTCGATCTCAGCTGGGAGCGCACCGACAAGGCCGACGCCTTGCGCGGCGCCGCCGCGGCCTGAACAGAATAACCCGGGAGATACCAATGAGCAGAGAAGCTGTTGCCCTGCCAAAACACGATTACAAAGTTGCCGACATCAAGCTCGCCGAGTGGGGGCGGAAGGAAATCGCCATCGCCGAAACCGAAATGCCGGGCCTGATGGCACTGCGCGCAGAATTCAGCAAGCAAAAGCCACTGAAGGGTGTGCGATTGACCGGCTGTCTGCACATGACCATCCAGACTGCGGTATTGATTGAAACGCTTGCCGAGCTTGGCGCGGACATCCGCTGGTCTTCGTGCAATATTTTTTCGACACAGGACCATGCTGCCGCTGCAATTGCCGCCAGTGGCGTTCCGGTATTTGCCTGGAAAGGTGAATCAGAGGAAGAGTACTGGTGGTGTGTAGAACAGACGATCAAGGGCCCGGATGGCTGGCGGCCCAACATGATCCTCGACGACGGCGGCGACCTGACCCTGGTGTTGCACGAAAAATACCCGGATATCATGAAGAAGGTTCGCGGTCTCTCCGAGGAAACCACAACCGGCGTAAAACGGCTCTATGACATGCAGAGGAACGGTACCCTGCAGTGCCCGGCGTTCAACGTCAACGACTCGGTAACCAAGTCGAAATTTGACAACCTCTATGGATGCCGCGAATCACTGGTCGACGGTATTAAACGTGCAACCGATGTGATGATCGCCGGCAAGGTCGCCGTAGTTTGCGGCTATGGCGATGTCGGCAAGGGATGCGCGCAGTCTCTGCGTGGACTGGGCGCGACGGTCTTGGTCACGGAAATCGATCCGATCTGTGCGTTGCAGGCGGCGATGGAAGGTTACCGGGTCGTCAGACTGGACGAGGTGGCTGACAAGGTCGATATCGTCGTTACGGCGACCGGCAATTATCATGTCGTCACCGGTCCGCAGATGGAGCGCATGCGCAATCAGGCCATCATTTGCAACATCGGGCACTTCGACAGCGAAATCGATGTTGCGTACCTGAAGCGCTACAAATGGGAAAACATCAAGCCGCAGGTGGACCACGTTATTTTTCCGGACGGCAAACGCCTGATTCTTCTGGCAGAAGGACGGCTGGTGAATCTTGGTTGCGCAACCGGCCATCCCAGTTTTGTAATGTCCAATTCGTTTTCCAACCAGGTATTGGCACAGATCGAACTCTGGCAGAACAGCGACAAGTACGAAAAGAAGGTCTACGTACTGCCGAAGCATCTTGACGAAAAGGTCGCACGACTGCACCTCGATCGGATCGGCGTCAGGTTGACCGAACTGACGGACGAACAGGCCGGATACGTTGGCCTGAGCAAGAAAGGTCCATTCAAGTCGGAGCATTACCGGTACTAGGCGCTGTACGACAACCCTGCACGCGATGCTTGGCTGGAATTCAAGCACAGCGTTATTATTGACCTGACATTTGCGTTTCCCGAGTCTGATTTCGCGGCACAGCCGCGCCGTTAGCGAGTTCAAGCGTCATTCATAAATCGACTGACCCAGTTCGGGTTCTGCATGTCACAGACCCACACCTGTTTGCCGAGCCGGAGGGCAGTCTGCGCGGTACCAATACGCGCCTGACCCTGCAGGCAGTGCTCGATCACATCAGCGCGGAAGCCTGGCCTGCGGACCTGGTGGCACTCACTGGCGATTTGATTCAGGACGACACACGCGGCGCCTACACTCGCGTTCGCGACATGCTGCAAGTGTTTGACGTGCCTGTGCATTGCGTGCCGGGCAACCACGATGTGCGGTCATTGATGAAGGAAGTACTGCGCCCGCCCCGCTTCCACTACTGCGAATCCACGGTATTGGGGAACTGGCTTATTGCTGGCATCGACAGCTGCATCGAAGGAAAAGCCGGTGGGCGAATTGGCAAAGGTGAGTTATCCAGACTCGCAGGCCTTTTGGCTTCTACGAAAGCAAAACACGTGCTGATCTGTTTGCATCATCCGCCGTTGCCGGTTGGCAGTCGCTGGCTGGATTCTGTCGGCCTCGAAAATGGCCTGGAGTTTCTCGAACACCTGTCGGCCAACAGCAAGGTCCGTGCTGCCATCTTCGGCCACGTGCACCAGGCCTTCGACGGTGAATATGCCGGCATCAATATCATCGGCACTCCCTCAACCTGCCGGCAGTTTTCAATGTACAGCGACGATTTTTCGCTCGACGAAAACCCTCCCGCCTACAGACGCCTGGAACTGGAATCTGACGGATCGGTGGAGAGCAAGCTCATCTGGGTTGAGAACTGATCAATGACCGGATTACGTGGAGTGATGACACGCGCCAGCCGTAATGCGCTGCTTGCCATTGTCATCGGCTGTCTTTTATTTGCGCTCCTGCCGCCTGCCCATTCGCAATCGTCCGGGCACGCGGTTCCCCTCTGGCAAATTGACGGCCGGGACAACCGAATATATCTCCTCGGCTCAGTGCACATGCTGCGCGAATCCGATCACCCGCTGCCAGCCGTGTTCTACGATGCGTATGACGATGCCGACGCGCTGGTCATGGAGCTGGATGTTACGAGCGTTGATCCGGTGGCCACGCAGGCGCTGGTCAACGAGCTCGGCATGATAAAGGACGGCAAGCAACTCGACGAACTGCTGGGTGCGACCGATTATTCTGCAGCGCTCAGCCTGGCTGACAGGGCCAACATTCCACTTGCGATGTTGGCTGGCGCCGAACCCTGGCTGGCCGCAGTGACCATCGATGTGCTGATGTTGACAAGACTTGGCTTCAGCCCGGCCTATGGCGTGGAAATGCGCTTTGCGGAACTGGCCGCGAATGACGGCAAGGCGATCTCCGGACTGGAAACCGAACGGCAACAGCTTGAAATGCTGGATGGTCTGTCGGCTCCTGCCCAACGTGATCTGCTGTTGCAAACCCTGGCCGAGGGTCAAGACGTGGATTCGGCGATGAACGAATTGATTGCATCCTGGCGCAATGGCGAGACCGACGAGATTGAGTCCAGCCTGTTGCAGGACATCAGGCAATACCCCGAGATTTATCAGGCTATTCTGGTACGGCGAAACGAAAACTGGGTCGGACAAATCTTTGAATTGCTCGACGACCCGCAAAATTACCTGATTATCGTCGGCGCCATGCACCTGGTGGGCGATGACGGCTTGCCCGCCTTAATGGAGAAGAAAGGACTCGCTGTGAGACAGCTGCGACAGTCTGAGTGAATCTCAGACCTCGATCATTTCGAAATCTTCCTTTCCCGCGCCGCAGTCCGGGCAGCGCCATGACAATGGCACGTCGTCCCATCGGGTACCGGCTTCGATGCCCGCCTCCGGGTCACCGCGCTCCTCGTCATAGAGGTAACCGCAAATCAGACACATGTAGGCTTTCATGGATAAAACATAGCCGAACAGCGGCGTGTGTCAACTCCTGCAAACCGTAAACCCGCTCTTCTCCCGGCGAGAGCGCTTCGGTAGCATGCAGCACTTCATAAACGAGTACGTTCATGTCGCTATTTGACGAAGCCAGACAATATATCGCCGGAGGTGTGAACTCGCCGGTCCGTGCGTTCAAGGGAGTTGGCGGTGAGCCGGTCTTTATAAAAAGTGCCAAAGGCGCATGGCTCAGCACCGAGGACGGCAGGCAACTTATCGACTACGTTGGGTCCTGGGGACCGATGATCCTCGGGCATGCGGACCCTGACGTAGTCGACGCCGTCAAGAAGGCGGCAGAGCGAGGCTTGAGTTTCGGCGCACCAACCGTCATCGAGACGGAGCTTGCGGCAAAAATCTGCCAGCTAATGCCCTCCATCGAAACTTTGCGCATGGTCAGCTCCGGCACAGAGGCGACAATGAGCGCGATTCGACTTGCCCGCGGATACACACGCCGCGACAAGATCATCAAGTTCGAGGGCTGCTATCACGGGCACTCCGACTCATTGCTGATCAAGGCCGGGTCGGGTGCGCTAACACTCGGGGTCCCCAGCTCGCCTGGCGTTCCATCAAGCCTCGCAGAGCACACCATCGCTCTGGATTACAACGACGCCGATGCTGTGAGAAGAGCATTCGCCGCACACCGTGGAAAGATTGCCTGTGTCATCGTGGAGCCTGTCGCGGGCAATATGAATCTCGTGCCTCCCGTTGAAGGATTCCTGGAGACACTTCGGGACGAGTGCAATTCCTCCGGCGCGCTGCTGATTTTTGACGAGGTGATGACCGGCTTTCGTGTCGCCAAGGGAGGTGCCCAGGAGATTTTCAGCATACGCCCGGATCTCACGACCCTGGGAAAAATAGTCGGCGGCGGCATGCCGGCCGCGGCATTCGGCGGCCGCGCAGACGTCATGCGGCAGCTGGCGCCGGAGGGCCCTGTTTACCAGGCCGGCACGCTGTCGGGAAATCCGCTGGCGATGGCGGCCGGACTGACAACGCTGAAAGCGATCGAAAAGCCGGGGTTCTACCAGGCACTGTCCCACAGAACGCGGCAACTCATCGACGGACTGCAGATTTCTGCACGCGAGGCAGGAGTACCCCTCGCTGCCGAAGCCATTGGCGGAATGTTCGGATTGGTGTTTTCAGCAGATGCGCCGGTGCGTCATTTCCGCCAGGTTGCTGCTGCGGACATTGACCGCTTCCGCAAGTTCTTTCATGGCATGCTTCGACAGGGTATTTATTTTGCACCATCGGCCTTCGAAGCCGGCTTCGTCTCAGCGGCACACGGCGAAGAAGAAATCAGCAAGACAATCGATGCCTCGAGGCGCGTGTTCAAACAGCTTTAACGGCGTTCCTGCAAGTACGGACCTCGCGTCGCATCCAGAACACTGCAAATCATCTCCAGGCGCACCAGCGGATCGTCAATTTCGAGGCAGACTTGTTTTTCGCTGGCGGCGATCGGCAGTACCTCCGCAAAACGGTATGCGACCCAGCCGGCGTCGTCGTAATGCCGCTCGAGGCCTTCGTACAGTTTGCCGAGGCCGTCGAGAACGCCGGCCAGTATCCTGCCCAGCGACCGGTACTCGTCTGGCAGTAAAACGCCGGGGTCCTGTTGCAGAAGTTCGATCTCGCCGACGTTCAAACCGTCGTCACGTTGCCAGCTGGAGATCAGCCTGAATCGCTGTTCGCCGATTGCCGTTACGCCCAGCAGGCCGTCGCTGCCCTGGTACCAGTCCACAACCCGCGCGAGCGTACCGATGTCGCAGGTCGTTGCCGGACCGGTTTCACTGCCACTTCGAATAAGCAGTATGCCGAATGGTGTGCCCGATTTCAGGCATTCGCCAAGCATGTCCAGGTAACGAGCCTCGAAAATCCGGAGCGGCAGCGGGCCTCCCGGGTAAAGGACAGTATGAAGCGGAAAAAGCGGCACTTTCATTTGATCGGCGGCCCGACCTCTTTTGCAACCGTAATCGACATGGCGTTTGCGATTAAAGGGCGATCACACGGCAATGTTAGTTACTGAGAAATCATGCGGCTGCACACTGGCATCTGCCATCAACCGGCGCGCTTCTGCTGCAGCGCCATTGTCAGCTTCTGGCGTGCTGCACCGAATCCACCATTGCTCATGAACACCATTTGATCGCCAGGGAGAAGTTTTCCGGACAAGGCGGCCACCAGCTCGTCGTAGTCGCCGAACGAGAGCAAACGCTTTCCTGCGGTGGCGAGCGCGTTGTCGAATTCTGCGGGCATATCCGCCGGCCGGTAGACGAAAATCAGATCAGCATCGTCGAGCGCAGAAACGAGTGTCGCATTATGCACACCGAGTTTCATGGTATTCGACCGAGGCTCCAGCGCAACCACGATGCGTTGCCCTGGACATCGTTTTTTCAGACCGGCGAGAGTGTGTCGAATCGCAGTCGGGTGGTGTGCAAAATCGTCATAAATTGCAATATCGGATACCGTGGCTGTTCGCTCCATGCGTCGCTTCACCCCGTCAAATCGCGACAGCGCCTCGACCGCTTGCTGCAACGAAACACCGGCTGAGCTGGATGCTGCAATTGCCGCCAGCGCATTCTCGAGATTGTGTGTTCCGCCGAGCTTCCATGTGGTTTCTGCAAATTCACCGCTTGCGCGACCTATCCGGATACGCCGTTCGCCGCTGTCCTGGAATTGACCGCGCCAGTCTGCGGTCGCACCAGTGCCAAAGGTTTCAACAGGCGTCCAGCACCCTTTGGAAATCAGAGCATCGAGATTGGGGTCATCGGCTTTGCGAATTATCCGGCCAGACGATGGCACGGTACGCAGCAACTGGTGAAACTGCCAGAGGATTGCGCCGACGTCCGGGTAAATATCGGCATGATCGTACTCGATGTTATTGATCACCAGCGTTTGCGGCCGGTAGTGGACAAATTTGGCCCGCTTGTCGAAAAACGCCGTATCGTATTCATCCGCTTCAACAACGAAAAATTTCGATTCGCCGAATCGCGCCGACTCGCCGAAGTTGGCGGGTATGCCGCCGATAAGGAATCCTGGAGCCAGCCCGGCGTCCTGCAGGATCCAGGCCAGCATGCTCGCCGTGGTGGTCTTGCCATGCGTGCCGGATACTGCCATCACATGGCGCTCCTGCAGCACATGATCGGCGAGCCACTGTGGTCCGGAACAATATGGAATACGCCGGTCAAGCATGGCCTCGACCGCCGGGTTGCCTCGGCTCAGGGCGTTGCCGACAACCACGTAGTCCGGCTTCGGTTCCAGTTGGGCCGCATCGTACCCGTCGATAACTTCAATGCCGAGCTGCTTGAGCTGCGTGCTCATGGGCGGATATACGCTCTGGTCGCTGCCTGTAACGGCATGACCGGCCGCTTTGGCAAGCGCAGCGATACCACCCATGAATGTTCCGCATATTCCCAGAATATGTATGTGCATGCGCTGTTGGGGACCTCAGGTATCTGCCGAAAGCATCTGTTGAAATGCCACCTGCATGATGAATACGACCATTGCAATAGCGATGCCGGCGAACCAGTGCTGCTGGATCGCACGCGCAATAATATGGCCTTCCACCGGAACAGACCAGAATATGATCAGGGTAGCCAGGATACTGGCGATGCGGACGCCGAGAAATGGTTGCAACAGCACGTACTCGGCAACAAACAACAACGTGAGTATCGATCCACAGGCGATGATTGCCGACAGCACCGGCAACAGCCGTCTGCCGTAACCGGTCACGAACAGAACTCCGGAATAGATCAGTAGTCCGACAGAGCTCGAGGCATAGATGACAAAGTAGTCCTGCGTGCCTGTCGAAGGAATTAAAACGTTGGCGCAAAAAACCGAGAGGACCATCAGCCCGACAGCCAGCAACAGGACCAGCCACGAGCCGGGGACGTGTTCAGGCCCCTTGCGCAGCAAAATGATATCGAAGAATGTCTTGAGAAGAAGTTGCAGTGTTCTGTCACAATAGGTTCATGCGTTGTCGCAATCATCTCACGATAAGCATTTCCATCGAAACCCCGTTCCCGCCAATCCATGAAGCAGACTGAACTGGTCAACCTGCAGCGCGACAGTTCGATCGCCACCCTGCTTGTTGCGGCAGAGCGCATTGGGGTCGATACCGAGTTCATGCGCGAAAAGACATTTTTTGCCGAATTGTGCCTGGTGCAGCTGTCGATCAGGAATCGGCTCATATGCGCCGACCCGCTTGGTGCGACCGATCTGTCCGGGTTCTGGTTTGCACTGATGAAGTGTGAATGGGTCGTTCATTCGGGCCGGCAGGACATGGAAGTGGTCTATCAGGCAGCGGGCTCACTGCCACAACGGGTATTCGATACGCAGATTGCGGCGGCGCTGCTTGGCTATGCGCCGCAAATCGGTTATGCGGGCCTGGTTGCCGACCTGTTTGGTATCGAACTCGCCAAATCGCACACGCGCGCGGACTGGTCGCAGCGCCCGTTGTCGGCGGAAGTACTCCACTACGCCGCCGAGGACGTCGAGTATCTGCTGCCCGCGTTCGACCTGCTGAATGAACGGCTTGAACGACTTGGGCGCCGGTTGTGGGCAGTGCAGGACTCCCTGGATCTTCTGGACAAGGCGCTGTACGAAATTAGTCCGGACCTGGCAATTGATCGCATCAAGGGTGCCAGGAACATGCGCGGCCCCGCCCGTGCAATTGCGACAAAGCTTGCGGCCTGGCGCGAAAATGAGGCGGTGCGGCGAAATCGTCCGCGTCAGTGGATTTTGCGCGATGCCGTGTTGCTGGAAATTGCGCAGGCCAGGCCGGCTTCCAGACATGCGCTCCAGGCAATCCCGGGTCTCGCAGAATCCACAGTGGGGCGAGCCGGTAGCGAGTGGCTGGAGATCATAGCGAATGCAGCGAACACAATGAGCGACTACGAACCACCGCCGAGGCCCGATGAGCAACAGAAATCCGTGCTGAACAGGATGGTTAAAGCAGTAGCGGCACGTGCCACGGAACTCGGCATATCCGCAGAGACAGTGGCGCCCAGAAAAGAGCTCGTGCTTGCGCTTGAAGGGGATCGTGACTTGAGGGTATTTCGAGGCTGGCGGGGTGAGCTGATCGGCAAGGACCTGCTTGCAATGCTTGGTGCTACATAGTGTCCGCCGTCAGGCAGGCTTTGTCCGCAGGATATCCCTGAACCTGGCATAGACCTCGTCTATGTTGCCGTCCGCATCGACTTTTCTCAATTTGCCGCGCTTTCGATAGTAGGCGATCAGCGGCTCGGTCTGTTGCCGGTAAACGTCGAGCCGGTTTCGAATAGTCGCCTCGTTGTCGTCGTCTCGCTGAACCAGTTCTCCGCCCGCCTTAATACATGCGTCCAGCTCCTCTTTGGGCGAAAAGTATATGTTCAGCAATTTTCCGGTTGCCGAACAGGTTCGCCGTCCGGTGAGCCGCTTGAGAAGAATTTCCGGGTCTACATCCATCAGTACTGCCGCATCCAGCGGCACTTCGAGTTCATCGAGCAGTTCCTCGAGGTCCAGCGCCTGCTTTTGTGTCCGCGGAAACCCGTCCAGGATAAAGCCGTTCGCCGCATCAGGCTGAGCCAGTCGTTCACTGATAATGCCAAGCATGATCTTGTCGGAAACCAGGTTGCCCGCTTCCATTATCGATTTGGCCTGCTGACCAAATCGCGTTCCAGCCGCCACCGCTGCGCGCAGCATGTCGCCCGTCGAAATCTGCGGAATGTGTTTTTCCGCCATCAGTTTCTGGGCTTGGGTGCCCTTGCCCGATCCGGGCGCGCCGAGCAAAACTATGCGCATTGACTTCACTCTCTGACGAACAGCACCAGTGGCTGTAACAGGGCGGCCTAAGCTACCTGCTCTTTCCAGACAGGTCAAACTGCCTTCACCATGAAGTTTCGGCTATGCTCACAAGCCGTCATTGACAAGAAAAGGCTCGAGAAAAATGCGGAAGATGAATGCGTTTTATGCTCAGTCCGGCGGCGTCACCGCTGTTATCAACGCGACTGCCTGCGGTGTCATCCAGACTGCCAGAAAAAATCGCAAGCGTATTGGCAACGTATATGCAGGCAGGAACGGGATCATCGGCGCTCTCACCGAAGACTTGATCGATACGAATCGGGAACCAGCCTCGGCTATCGCCGCACTCCGACATACTCCGGGCGGTGCGTTTGGCTCGGCAAGATACAAGTTGAAAGGGCTCGAGGAGAACCGCGCCGAGTACCAGCGCCTGATTGAAGTCTTCAAGGCACACGATATCGGCTATTTCTTCTACAACGGCGGCAACGATTCGATGGATACCGCGCACAAGGTCTCGCAGATCAGCAAACACATGGGATTTCCAGTCATGTGCCTCGGCATTCCCAAGACCGTCGACAACGACCTGCCAATTACCGACAACTGCCCGGGCTTCGGTTCTGTCGCCAAGTATGTCGCTGTTTCCACACGTGAGGCGGCACTTGACGTGTTGTCGATGTCAAAAACGTCAACGAAAGTATTTGTACTCGAAGTCATGGGACGACATGCCGGATGGATCGCGGCAGCCGGAGGGCTGGCCGGCTCGAAGCCGGGTGATGCCCCTCACATCATATTGTTTCCCGAAATTCCTTTTGACCAGGATGCATTCCTTCGCCGCGTCAAGGATGCGGTAAC
>JAHKKM010000142.1 GCA_020027645.1 Pseudomonadota bacterium | reverse complement strand
CTGAAACGCGACCGCAAGGAAGTACTGGCGATTGCACTGTTCGGCCTGTCCGGACCAGTGACGGTCAACGATCAGCAATTCAACGGTGTGATGCCCAGCATGGGTTATCTCAGCGATCAGGATCTCGCCGATGCCCTGACCTACGTGCTCAATTCCTGGGGCAACAGCGCTTCCGCGGTCAGTGTCGGCGAAGTCACGGCACTGCGCGAGGAACTCGGACAGCAGGACCGGTCGGCCGGTCAGCCGCACACGGGAACGACGGAAGCTGAAATGCGCTACCAGGGCGCACCGTCCGTGATGTCGCCAGACGAGACGCGGCAGATGATGGGTGCGGAGGGCCCGGTATTGACTGAGGCTGAATACCAGGCTGCAACCCAGACCTACTTCGAACGTTGTGCTGGTTGTCACGGCGTGCTGCGCAAAGGCGCAACCGGCAAGCCGCTGACACCGGACATCACCCGCGAGAAAGGCACGGATTACCTGAAGGCTCTGATTACCTATGGTTCGCCGGCAGGCATGCCCAACTGGGGCAGTTCCGGCGAGCTGACGGCGGCGCAGATCGACGTCATGGCGCGCTTCCTGCAGCAGGAGCCGCCGGCTCCGCCGGAGTTCGGCATGGAGGACATGCGGGCAAGCTGGAAATTGCTGGTGAAACCCGAAGACCGGCCGAAAACCCGCCAGCACAATCGCAAGATCGAGAATTTCTTTTCGGTAACGCTGCGAGATGCAGGGCAGGTTGCGATCATCGATGGTGACACGAAGGAAGTGGTCGCCATTCTGCCGACAGGCTACGCGGTACACATCTCACGCTCGTCCGCATCGGGTCGTTACGTGTTCACGATCGGCCGTGACGCCAAGGTCGACATGATCGATCTCTGGATGGATCCGCCGGCGATCGTTGCCGAAATCAAGATCGGGCTCGAGGCCCGTTCAGTAGAAACGTCGAAATACAAAGGTTATGAAGACAAGTTGGCGATCGCCGGGGCGTACTGGCCACCGCAATACGTGATCATGGACGGCGACACGCTGGAACCGAAAAAGATTGTCTCGACGCGCGGCATGACCGTCGATACCCAGGAATACCATCCAGAACCGCGCGTTGCCGCGATCGTTGCGTCGCACGAGCATCCGGAGTTCATTGTCAACGTCAAGGAGACCGGCCACATCCTGCTGGTCAACTACGAGGACGTGAACAATCTGAGCGTCACGGATATCGGCGCTGCGCGCTTCCTGCATGACGGTGGATGGGACCGGAGCAAACGCTACTTTCTGACCGCTGCCAACCAGTCGGACAAGATTGCAGTAGTCGATTCGCGCGAGCGCAAACTGGCTGCGCTGGTCGACGTGGAGAAGATTCCGCACCCCGGGCGCGGCGCCAACATCGACGATCCCGAGTACGGTCCGGTCTGGGTCACCAGCGCCCTCGGTAATGCCAATGTGACTTTTCTTGGCACCGATCCCGAGGGACATCCGGATCATGCCTGGAAGGTGGTTCGTACACTGCAGGGCATGGGTGGTGGCTCGCTGTTCGTCAAGTCCCATCCGAAATCGGCCAACCTGTGGGTGGACGCGCCGCTGAACCCGGATGAATCGATCAGCCAGAGTATTGCGGTATTCAATATCAACGACCTGGAAGCCGGATACGAGGTGCTGCCGATTGCCGAATGGGCTGGGCTCGGCGAGGGACCGAAGCGCGTCGTGCAACCGGAATACAACATGGCTGGCGACGAAGTGTGGTTTTCGGTCTGGAGCGGCAAAGAGCAGGAGTCGGCGATCGTCGTCGTGGACGACAAGTCGCGCAAGCTGAAGCACGTAATCAAGGGACCTGAAATCGTCACACCCACCGGCAAGTTCAATATCTACAACACGGTGCACGATGTTTACTGAGAACCGCAAAGGAAACTGTCGTCACCCGGGTACGGCTATGCCGCGCAAAAAAACAGCGTTGATTCTCGGTCTGCTTGCGTGCAATGCGGGATTGGCCATAGACGCGAGTGCCGAAGACGAGCAACAGGGTATGGCAGATGCGCTCACCTCCGGTAAGGCTCACGTGAATCTCCGGTACCGGTACGAACACGTAGCTCAGGACAATTTTGTCGAGAACGCAGACGCATCCACACTGCGCTTTCGCCTGAACTACGCGACCGGTTCCTGGAAACACTGGTCAGGGTTCGGTGAATTCGATTACATCGGCGAGATTTTCATCGATGACTTCAACAGCGGCGCCGGGACCAGTCCCGATCGCACCCAGTACCCGGTCGTTGCCGACCCGGAGGGAGCGGACCTGAACCAGTTGTACCTGGACTACCAGGCCGGCGAGACAACCCGGCTGAGGTTCGGCCGGGAACGCATAAACCTTGATAATCAACGGTTTGTCGGTGGAGTTGGCTGGCGGCAGAATGAACAGACCTACGATGGATTCGGCCTGACCTCAAAGAGTCTGCCAAAGACCGAGCTGACCTATCACTACGTAACGCAAGTCAACCGCATCTACGGCGAGCGGTCCGCGACCGGCAAGGACGATCAGAATTCGCATTTGCTGAACGCAAAGATTGCCTTGTCCGACAGCTGGTCGCTGACGCCTTACGCGTATTACATCGACAGCGACGACACGCCTGCGGCTTCGACCATGACGGCTGGCGCGCGTGCCGCCGGCAATGTTGCTGTCGGTGGCGGCAGTATCGCGCTCGTCGCCGAGTATGCAACGCAATCGGACACGGCCAATGCCCCGGTCGACTTCCGCGCGGACTTTTACCTGGTTGACGCAATGTGGGTAATGAAGAACGGACTGTCCCTGGGAATTGCGTTCGAGTCGCTGGGCGGCGATGACAATGTGACCGGCGCGGCTTTTCGCACGCCGTTGGCAACATTGCACCTGTTTCAGGGTTGGGCCGACCAGTTCCTGACCACGCCCGACACTGGCATCGACGATGTTTACGCGACCATCAAGTACGGCTTTGCAAAGTGGAACCTGCAGGCGACCTGGCACGATTTCTCGGCGCAAGCCGGCAGTGAGAGCTGGGGCACCGAGTTCGATTTTTCAGCAGTCCGCAGCCTGGGGGAGCGGTACAGCGTGCTGCTCAAGGGTGCGCTCTTTAGTGCCGACAGCAGTTCCTATGTCGATGTCAGCAAGTACTGGCTGATGCTCACCGCGGATTTCTGACAGCAGAGGTGTCGCCCGCGATGCGGGCTCGTGCGTGAGATCCGTGACAGTGACCTTAATTGCTGGCGCCGAACCCATTCCGAGATGCGTGACAGTGACCTTAATTGCTCGCGCCGAACCCATTCCTGTCAGATCGCAGGGCAATTAAGGTCACTGTCACGCATCTCCGCTAAGCGGCTCTCTCTTTTGAGATCTCGGCAGGTGTGCGGAACCAGTCCGGCTTAACGATCAGCAGATCGCAGGGCAGGTGATCGAGCGTGCGCTCGGCCGTGGCGCCGATGAAAAGCCTTTTCCAGCGATTTCGCGAGATGGCACCCATGACCACAACGGCTGCATCCAGCTCCTTCGACAAGGCCGGCAGTTCTTCGTGTGAGAGTCCCGCGACGAGATGGGCATCGTCGTCAGGGATACCGTGAAAAGCGATGATCTCCTTGAAACGCTTCTCATGCTGTTCGCGCATCTGCTTTTCAATCTCGTCGAAAGGAAGGGAGACCGGGATGTAGGCATTTGCAGTCGCGGTGGCGACCGCAATCCGCGGGTCGTAGGAATGAAATGCGCGTACCGTTCCACCGCATTTGCCTGCGAGCTCCTTGCTGAGCACGAGGATCTCGTCATCCAGTGCGGCCGGCTTGTCGTGTTCGTTCATCGGGTCGATAGCGGCAATGAAGATCGGTTTTTTCGGAATGTCCCTGGGCTTGACCAGCCAGAGTGGCGCGGCGCAACTGCGAATCAGGTGCCAGTCGGTGTTGGTCAGCAGCGCCCGGGACACGGCTGAATGATGGTGCGTGTCCTTGAATACAAGGCCCGCTCCGGTGGCCGCGGCATGCCGGACTATGCCTTCGTACAGCGGGTGGTCCCAGACGGCGGTTGTACGGACGACCAGGCCGCGCGACCGCAGCGACTCAGCCAGTTTCTCGAGGTTCTTCTCGTGCCCGGTGATGACCTCCTTGCGTGCCTTTTCCAGCGACGGGGAATCGAACAGGCGATCGCCACTTAAGTACTCGTTGTAATAGCAGACGAATAGCTCCAGTTCGGCGCCGAGCACGCCGGCAACGGATGCGGCGCGGTACATGGCGTGTTGCTCGTCGGTCGTGGGATCGATAACGCACATGATACGGGTGATTTTTTGCATTGCAGCACCTGTGGAGGTATCTCCGGGCGGGTCCGGTCCAGGAAGGATTCAAAGCCTAACCGCAGCAGGGTCCGCGTCCTATACGGCCTGCTGCCTAGGACGTCTCGGAATATACTTATTCCCGGGAAAATTGTGTGTAAGGGCATGTACTGATGCCCTGACCGTTTCCTGCCGTGTGTAATGATTGAGGTTCAGGTGCCAGAATCCACTTTAGGGCCTGTGTGCGCTGCTTTTGAATAGCAGCGGCTGGCCAATCCGCAGGTAAACAGCCAGGAGTCGTCAGGGCATGGACAGCAAGTTGCTCGAAGGATTGCGACAGGAACTGTTGCGCAAGAAGGAGGAGCTGAATTCCAGGCTGGCGCGCATTACAGCCAATTTGCGCCGCGGTCTCGAGCCGGATTCCAAGGAACGCGCCAAGCAACTCGAGGACAGCGAGGTCGTCGATGCGCTCGGCAACGACGCGCGCACGGAACTTCGCAAGATCTCGTCGACCTTGCAACGCATGGAATCCGGCGACTATGGCATCTGCGTCAGTTGCGGGTCGGCCATCAGCAATGAGCGTCTGCTGGCTCATCCGTACGCAGAGGAGTGCATAGACTGCGCGCGACTCGATGACCGGCGCAGGGCCCGCTAAACAGCCGACGAGGTTTAGCGCCCGGTTCAGCGCCCTCAGACCTGCAAGCGCTACGCTTCGATGCGCATCTTGACCAGGTCGGCCAATGATCTGGCCTGCATCTTCTCCATCACCCGCGCCCGGTGAATCTCGACCGTTCGCTGGCTTACACCGAGTTCGTAGGCAATAACCTTGTTGGGCTTGCCGGTCACCACCAGGTCGAGTACCTCTTTCTCGCGTTTGGTGAGCTTCGAGATCCGCTCCTGGACGTCGGCCTTTAGCCGCTGCTCGGAACGACGCTCACGATCCGTTTGCATTGCCGTGCCGATACGCTCAAGGAGCTCCTGGTCGCGAAACGGTTTCTGAATGAAATCGACCGCGCCTTTCTGCATCGCCTCGACGGCCATCGGCACGTCGCCGTGACCGGTAATGAAAATGATGGGCAAGGTGCTGCCCATTTCGATGAGTTTTTCCTGAAGCTCCAGTCCGCCAAGCCCCGGCATGCGAATATCGAGCAACAGACAGCCGGCGAATTCGTTTGAATACCTGGCAAGGAAGTCATCGCCTGAGTGAAAAATGGCGTAGTCGATGCCAACCGAACGCATCAGGAATTCCATCGCATGTCGAATCGACTGATCGTCATCGACTATGTATACGGTCGGTTTTGCTGTAGTGCCTTGAGTCATGATGCAGTCGGGTCCGGAAATCTGCCTGATTTGGCATAATGTTTACCACGTCTGCCCTGCAGGGTGGAACCAGCAGGCCACTGCTGCCGGTAAAAGTCTGGAATTGCGCCTAGTCCAGGCGCCTCGAGAAGCGCAGGATTGCCGCTGTCAGCGCGACCGCGGCAAACACGCCGAGCACCAGCAGCTCGTGGCCGAGATCCGCCAGGGACGCATTGCGTAACATGATGCCGCGGGTCAGACGAATGAAGTGAGTGTTGGGCAAGAGCTCGCCAAGATACTGCGCAAATTTCGGCATGCCGTCGAACGGAAACATGAATCCCGACAGCAGTATCGACGGCAGGAGCAGAAAGACCGTCATCTGCATGGCCTGGAACTGCGTGCTGGACACCGTGGAAATGAACAGGCCCAGCGCCAGGTTGGCGACAATGAACGCAGACGCGGCGAGATACAGGTCCAGCATGCTGCCGTGTACCGGTACCTTGAACAACAACTGGCCGACGCCGACGATCAATGCCAGTTGAATAAGGCCGATAAGGATGTAGGGCGATACTTTTCCTATCATCAGTTCAGCAGTGCTTACCGGAGTGTTGATCAGGAATTCCAGGTTGCCGCGCTCGCGCTCCCGGACTATGGCAACGGCTGTGAACAAGGTCATGGTCATGGTCAGGATGACACCGATCAGGCCGGGGATGATATTCACCGCGGTGCGCCGCTCCGGATTGTAGAAAGGCCGAACCTCGAACGTGCGCCCGCGCGAGGCGGCCGCCTGGCTATCGAAACGAAACGGCATCAACGCCAGCTGATTGGCGACGCCCAGAATGGTCGGGTCGCCGCCATCGACCAGCAGTTGCGCCGCTGCGCGCCTGCCCGCGCGCTGACTGTCGGCTACGCGCCGGTCAAAGTCCGGCGGAATGAACACGCCAACCGAAATCTCGCCCATGCGCAACAACTCTTCGATTTGTTCAGGCGT
>JAHKKM010000141.1 GCA_020027645.1 Pseudomonadota bacterium | reverse complement strand
GACGGCGGGCAGGACGGCCGGGTGTGGGACTTGACCGGCATGGGCGAAGGACTGCGCAATACCATCAATCTGCACGGCAGCGGTGCCGACGACGGCAAGTCGCACTGGTCGCAGAATTTCGACGAGATCCAGGATTTCGAAGGCCAGATCCGTGCACTCTCTGGCGGTACCGGGTTGATGAGCAATGCCGACTTCAACCAGGGCACGCGAAGCTTGCCGCTCGGCGATCCGAAGGCCGGCATCAGCGCCGATCTCGATGCGCTGGCGGCTTACGTTGCATCGCTCAACAGTTATGCTGCGAGCCCGTATCGCAATGGCGATGGCACTCTGACAGCGGCGGGCGCCGCCGGTCGCACCGTGTTCCAGCAACAAAACTGCGCTGCTTGCCACAGCGGTGTCGAATTCACGGACAGCGACAACAATGTGCTGCACGATATCGGTACGCTCAAAGCCAGCAGCGGTATGCGACTGGGCGGTCCGCTGACCGGCATCGACACGCAGACCTTGCGCGGAGCCTGGGCAAGCGCGCCCTACCTGCACGACGGTTCGGCTGCAACGCTTTCACAGGCTATTCAGGCGCACAACGGGGTCAGCCTGTCATCGGGGGCTCTGAGCAACCTGGTCGCCTACCTGAACCAGATTGACGCTTCGGAAGTTACGGCGCCGCTGCCGATCGATACGACCAAACCAACGAAGCCGCTGAGTTTCAAGGGAACGTTGTCAAACGGCTATGTAAACCTGAGTTGGGCCGCGTCCACCGACAATGTAGGGGTTACCGGTTATTACATATATCGGTCAACCGATGGTACTCAGGGCCCGGTGATAGCAACCAGTGGCAGCACGAGCTGGCTCGATACCACAGTAACGGAAGGAGTTGCTTACACCTATGCGGTGGCAGCATTTGACGCAGCAGGAAACGTAAGTGCACGTTCGGGGTTGAAGACACATACCCCGTACCTTGCACCGACGCAACCGACAAACTTGATCTGGACTAATGTTGGTGGCTTGCCGCTCCTCAGTTGGACGGCCTCCACAGACAACGTTGGAGTGGCTGGTTACTATATTCACCGCTCCGACGGCGTTAAAGCACTCGGGCCCCAGATCGGCCAGTCTACACAGACATCGTGGCTCGACACCTCCGCACAAAGCGGCCAAACCTATTATTATTACGTAATAGCGTATGACGCAGCAGGCTACACAAGTGCGAAGTCTGCATACCGGAAAGTTGTGCTGCCTTAAGCCAGGCAGCTGAAATGCGAGTTCAGTTGATGTTCATGCAATCCGGGTTGAAATCGATCGGCACTGTTCTCGTGCTCGCCATGGCAGTGTCGACAGGCATTGCGCTGGCGAAGGGATTGCCTTCGTTCGATCGTGTGCGTGCCTTGCCGACTGCTCGGCCGCTGCAAGAAGTGACCCTGATCGATACGGCCGGCGAGCCGTTCTCGCTGAGCCGGCTCCAGGGCAAAGTAGCTTTTGTCTTCTTTGGATTCACCAATTGCCCGGATATCTGTCCCCTGTCGATGCAGCGATTGCGCGATTTTCACGATTCGGGGAAAGTGGATACGGACCGGGTCGTCTTCGTATTGATCAGCGTCGACGGTGAGCGCGATACGCCCGAGGCAATGAAGAAATTCCTTGCAGGATACTCACCGGATTTCATCGGCCTGACGGGCGATCCCAAGGAAGTCAAAAAACTGACGGCACAGGTTCGTGCACCGTTTTATAAGGGAAACGAGGTCGGCGCCACGCAAAAGGGCTATACCGTTGCTCACTCCCCGCAGGTATACGCGATCGATGCAGCAGGAGCGTTGCGGGCCGAGTTCTACAGCGCTTCGTTCGAGGCGATGGCAGGGATTGCCGAGGCGCTCATTGCCGAGTATGGGGCCGATAGCCCGGAAGTCGCTGCCACGAACTGATCAAGCCGTTGCCGGCCGGCGTTCTCGATCAGCTCTGCTGCTGGACGTAATTCTCCATCCCCATTCGGTCGATCAATCCAAGCTGGGTCTCCAGCCAATCCACGTGCTCCTCTTCGGATTTCAGGATCGCGTTGAACAGGTCGCGGCTGACGAAATCCTTGCGTGATTCGCAAAAAGTAATCGCCGCCTTGAGGTCCGGAACAGCATCGAGTTCCAGGTCGAGGTCACACTGCAGCATTTCCTCGACGTCTTCGCCGATGCGCAGTTTGCCGAGATCCTGGAGATTGGGCAGGCCCTCGAGGAACAGAATGCGCGAAATGACCTGGTCGGCATGCTTCATCTCGTCGACCGATTCTTCGTGTTCTTTGTCGGCGAGTTTTTTGATGCCCCAGTCTTTATACATGCGCGAATGCAGGAAATACTGATTGATGGCTGTGAGTTCATTCTTAAGAACCCGGTTCAGGTGTTCGACAATCGTTGCATCGCCCTTCATATTTTTGTCTCCGGATGGATCGGCGGATCCTGGCTGCGCGTACCATGATAAGTGCAATGTTCAGGAGCGCAAGAAATTTTCTGGGGAATCGCAGGCGGAAAACCAATCATTTGCATTTCGCCTGCCGCAAAACAAAAGCCCGGCGGGCGCCGGTGGTTTGCTGAAATGAGGAATTGCGCTCAGGCCCGCGAGGGCGTGTAAACGGATGGCTGCGAATAGCCCTTGTTGCAATCGTCAAGTATTGCCTGCGCCATGCTGGCGCAACTGCCGCAACCGGCGGCAACGCCCAGCGCTTCGCGCAGTTCGTACAGATTGTCGACCCCACCGGCAGCGGCGCGGCGGATTTGCTTGTCGGTGATGGCTTTGCAGATGCAGACGTACATTAAATCAACCACTTAACAGACTTTGACGTATTTAAACGCAAATGCGAATGATTGTCAATACGGTCTCCACATAATCGTGAGCCCGCGCACGGCGCCGGCGAATGTAAAAACGGGGTCAGACCACGATTTCGCAAGTCGTTTTTACGTTTCGATGTAACGAGCGGCGAAATGGTGGTCTGACCCCGTTTTTAGATGGTGGTCTGACCCTGATTTTCCATAATCAACGTCGCGCTTTTGAGACAGGTTTTTTTTTTATTTAATGGTGTTACGGTTCATCCCGTAAAAGGAATTTATCGAACGGAAAGGATTTTCATCGAGCCTTAATTCGTAACTGAAAAAAGGGCAAACCAATCGAAAGTTTGGGACGCAAAGCCACCGGTCTACAGGCGAAAGCCTACGATAGCGGGGTTGCCAGTTTAGAATCCAGGATCGCATCGATCAGAAATGATTGTTGAGCTCGACCTGGTCTGCTGCACGTGTGCACTCGCACGTGGTGTTCCCATTCTTTAAAGTCGCTTTGACGCGCAAGGAAACGCGCGCAAGTAAATGATTGGGTTGCCCGCCTGACAACAGGCAGGAGCAACACGAGATGGCGGCAAGGGAACGCGCAGAATTTTCCAGAAACTCGACATTGCTGGTCGCCGTTAGCGTCATATTGAGCGGCTGCCTGATGGGCGAGCCTGCGGATGACCCGGGCGAAGCACTCGGCATGGAAAGTGAGCTGACCGGGAGTGTTGGCGACGGCCCGATCGTAAATGCCTCGATGCGTGTGCTGACTGCCGATGGCACGATCCTGTCGGAGTTCGAGAGTGACGCAACGGCCGGGTACAGCATCAAGGTACGGGCAAACAATACTCAGTATCCACTGATAATCGATGCATGGAGCGGCACCGACCTTGTCACCGGGCTAACTCCGGACTTCGCGATGCGCGGAGCAGGCGTGCAGCCCGGGTCCAGGTTGATTGCGAACATCAATCCGTATTCAACACTCGCGGTCGAACTTGCCCTGGATCTGGATGGTGGGCTCACAACTGACAATATAGAAACGGCGCAGGCCATTGTTACTTCGGCGGCCAACGGCGGCATGACAACGTTACTGGCAGAGGGCCCGATGTTCACGCCGATTGATGGCAGCAATATCTCGGAAATCGTGCGGGCGACTGAGTCGCTGGCGGAAATTGTCCGGCGTACGCGCAACTGGCAGGTTGCGTTCGGCTTTTCGACCAATGCGGACCTGGTTATGGAAGCGCTGGGCTCGGACCTGGTCGATGAGGTCATCGACGGCAATGGTGGTTCGAGGTCCGATGCACGGACTGCAGCAGTGGCCACCGTCGTCGGCGCACAGGTGCTCCTTGAATCAATGAGCAATGAATTGCACGTTAACGGCAGCAATGCCACGACGGCCATGGAATCAGCCATCCAGCAGGTAAGCTCGAGTTCCGTCACGCGTGATTTGAGCGATCTGACGGTCACTGCCGAAATGCTGGACCAGGTCCGGACCGGACTCACTGCTGCAGCAGTGGTCAGTTCTGACCCGGCACTGACGCAACTGAGAACTGCGTTGGCTGGAATTCAGCAGGGACTGGGCTCAGGCCTCGTCAAGAGCATTTTGCCTGCCGACTACCGCCAAACGCTCGAAAACATCATGCCGATGGTAGCCGGTGCCAATGATTCCACGCTCGCCGCTATCAATGCAGTAGCACGCACCGGTGGCTCGGATCCGCAAGTCAATCGCGCACCTACCATAAGCGGTACGCCAGGTACCCTGGTTGCTGCCGGAATAGCCTATCGATTTAGGCCGACCGCGAGAGACGCCGATGGTGACACGCTGACGTTTAACATCTCGAACAGGCCGGCGTGGCTGTCATTTAACGAGACAAATGGCGTCTTGAGCGGTACCCCCCGAAGGGCGGATGCCGGCACCTACAGCAACATCATAATCCGCGTCAGCGATGGACAGGCGACTGCACGTTTGCCGGCATTCTCGATCACGGTAACGGTCGACGCGGCTAACTCGCCACCCACGATTTCCGGTACGCCGTTGACGTCGGCTGTGGTTGGGTCTGCCTATACGTTCACACCGACAGCATTCGATGCAGATGGCAACACGTTGACCTTCAGTGTCACCGGTCGGCCGGCCTGGTTGAACTTCAATAACTCGACAGGAAGGCTGAACGGCACGCCGGCTTCGGGCAATGTCGGCGTGCACGACAACATTATTATCTCGGTCTCGGACGGCCAGGCGATGAGGAGCATGCCGGCTTTCTCGATTACGGTGACTGCACCGGTCGTCAACCGGACGCCGACTATTTCCGGGACACCGCCATCGGCAGTCAACGTCAATACACAATACAGTTTCACACCGACCGCAAGCGATCCTGACGGCAATCCAATCAGTTTCACCGTCAGCGGATTACCCGGCTGGGCGAACTTCAATACCTCGACGGGCCGGATCAGCGGCACGCCCGGCGATGCCAACGTTGGCAACTACACCGGAATTCGCATCACGGTGTCGGACGGCAGCGCGAGCGCAGTACTCGGTCCGTTCTCGATCGCCGTGCAGGCTTCGAGCCTTGGCTCGGTCACCTTGAGCTGGACGCCACCGACGCAGAACGATGACGGTACGCCGTTGACGAACCTGGCCGGCTACCGTTTCCGCTGGGGCACGAGCCCGGGCAATTACACTAACTCGGTCACGGTGAATAACGCGGGTATCACAACTTACGTGGTCGACAATCTTGCGCCAGGCACTTACGAGTTCGTTGCGACGGCGTTGAACTCGACGGGCGCGGAAAGCCAGTTCTCGAATCCAGCAACGCGGACCGTGCAATAAAAAAATCGGGGTCAGACCACCATTAGGCTGACCTAACCAGGTCAACCAGAAATCGGTACTTAATTGTGGTCTGACCCCGATTTTGCTTTCTAGAAGCCGAACGTGACGCCCACGTAAGCAGTGCGCTCGAGGCCCGGCCGCAGGCCGGCCGGGCGCCGGGAGGCGACGTAGACCTCGTCGAACAGGTTGTCGACCTTGACGTAGGTGCTAAACGCCTCGGTCATGCGCCAGTTGCCCATCAGGTCCCAGACTACGTGCGCATCGATGAGCTCGTTCGCCGGGATCGCTCCCTGGCCCGCTGTATCGCGCATTTCACCGATGTAGCTCGCCGCGATGTTCACCGTCCACACCTCGGCCTCGAGACCGGCCATGGCACGGAACTGGTGCTCTGGCATGTAGGGCAGTTCGTCACCGACCTGCACGTTACCCCAGGGTTCGAATTCACTGGCGAAAGCGCTGTGAAATTCCGCTTCAGTGGTCCAGGTGTAATTCACTCTCACGGGAATGCTCAAACCGGCATTGCCGAGATTGTTCCAGCCCGAGCTCACGCTGAGCTCGAATCCTTGCACGATCACTGCGCCGCCGTCGTACTGGTCACCGATCTCGCCGCCGCCACCGGTGGACGCAGTTACTGTGCCTACCAGGTTGTCGTAATCGTTCAGGAAATAAATACCCTCGAAGTTAAGAGCGTCGTTCGCGAAGCGCGTGCCCAGTTCGAAGTTCAGGCTGCTTTCTTCGTCCGCAGTGCTGCCCGGCGCCGGCGGGTTGTAGCCTTCGTTAACACCGGCAAGCAATCGCCAATTGTCATTCAGCCGATACAGAGCGCCGATACCCGGGATGAACGCCGACACCGAGCTCTCGATAACGCTGGTTGGACCAAGGACGCGATCCGGATCCGCAATGGAATAATCGGTACGCGTGAGGTCGATATCCTCGAAGC
>JAHKKM010000140.1 GCA_020027645.1 Pseudomonadota bacterium | reverse complement strand
CCCATATGTTGATTACGCCTAACAGAGACAATCTGAACAAGATCGTCATCCTGAATCCCAAGGGGGGTTGTGGCAAGACTACGCTGGCGACCAACCTCGCCAGTCTTTATGCACTGCGCGGGCCGATGCCGGCCATCATGGATTGCGACCAGCAGGGCTCGACCATGGGCTGGCTGAGCAAAAGACCGCCGTCCGCTGCGCCGATACACGGCATTGCCGCCTACAAGCGCACCATGCAGGCGACCCGAAGCTGGCAGTTGCGGGTGCCCGGTGAAACGCAAACACTCATAGTCGATTCACCGGCGAGCATCGATCACGACGACCTTCGCGAGCTGACCCGTGACACCAGCAATATCCTGGTGCCGGTATTGCCGTCCTCGATTGATATTCACGCTGCATCCCGTTGCATCGCCGATCTGCTGTTGGTTGCGAAAATCGACCGGCGCGACAGAAAGCTGGCAGTTGTTGCCAATCGCACGCGACAGAACACGCGAAGTTTCGACAAGCTGATGCGCTTCCTCGATTCGCTGGGCATTCCGATCATCGCCGTATTGCGGGACAGCCAGAGCTTCGTCCAGGCCGCGGAGGCTGGCATCGGCATCTGCGAGATGCAGAAGCACAAGGTCAAGAAAGACCTGGAGCAGCTGGAACTCATCGTGGAGTGGCTGAACGGCTGGCGCGAACGGCGCCGCAGTTCCATGGATCCCGGCAGTGTGCACCACAGCACCAACGTCACGGCCCTGCACAAACCGAACGTCGGGTCCGGCTAGGCGGAATTCGCGAGCTGGATTCGCGGCCGCAGCGACTACACGGCGTCCTCGTTCTGGATAGCCGCGAACAAGTCCGTATCGACGTTGCCGCCGCTCAGCACGACCACGGTCGTCTTGTCCCTGGTTTGGATCTTGCCGGACAGTACCGCGGCCAGCGCCACCGCCCCCCCGGGTTCAACGACCAGCTTCAGGTGACGGAAGGCAAATCGCATGGCGGATCGTACTTCGTCATCCGTTACCACCAGTCCCGCACCAGCCAGCTCTTGCAAATAGGGAAACGTCAGCTCACCCGGCGATTCGGTTTGCAATGCATCGCAAATCGAGCGCGCTGTCGGGTCATTGCGTTCACGCTTGCCACTCAGCAGCGAGCGGGCGGTATCGTCGAACGCTGCCGGCTCGACTGTGTGCACCGCAGTACCGGGAGACCGGGCCTTGATGGCGATCGCCGAGCCGGAGCTTAAGCCTCCACCGCCGCAACAAATCAATACCTGGTCGGGCACGACCCCCTGATCGGCACATTGATCGATGAGCTCAAGTCCGACCGTACCCTGCCCCGCCACAATCTGCGCATGATCATAAGACGGCACCAGTTCGCTGCCCTGCTCCAAAGCAATTTTCCGCGCGATTTCTTCTCGATTGCCGGTATAGCGGTCGTACAGGACAGGTTCTCCGCCGAGGCGACGCGTGTTCTCGATTTTGGCCGCCGGCGCATCCTGCGGCATAACGATTTTGGTGGCGATGCCGAGCATGGTACCGGCAGCCGCGACGCCTTGCGCGTGATTGCCCGATGAGTAGGCAACCACGCCCTTGCGCCGCTGCGCCGGCGACAACTGGCTCATCATGTTATACGCGCCGCGAATCTTGAACGAGCCGGTCACCTGCAGCGACTCCGGCTTCATGAATACCCGCCCTCCGGCAATATCGTTCAGGACCGATGAATAGATCAGTGGCGTACGTACTGCAATTCCATCGAGGCGGTCTGCAGCCGCTTCGATATCGGTAACAGATATCGTAGCCTTCCGGTTCCTGCTCACAGGTCGGCCACCAGGCGGTCGACCTTTGCTGCGCAGATAAAATCGTTGTCCGACAGTCCGTCGATTGCCGTGGTGCGCCAGGAAACCCGGCAGGTGCGGTAGCCGACCAGCATTTCCGGGTGATGTCCCTCTACGGTGGCAATCCAGGCAACGGCATTGACGAAGGCGATGTTGCGAGCGAAAGACGGAAACTCGAATTCGCGCATGATGGTGTTGCCGTCACCGATGCGCATCCAGCCAGGGTCGACTTGCGCGAGTTGCTCGCTAACCTGTTCGGCACCCAGGGGTTTGACGCCACCCTCGCAGGGTTTGCATTTTTTTCCAGCCAGATCGCTCACCGGTTTCACCGTCGATGCCATTGCATGCAGAGTCTCATTGTAAAGACTATCGCTCTTTTGCGCATGATTTTGCCGGCGGCAATTGCTCAAGAAAATGCCGGCCCTTTCGGGCCGGCAAGCGGAGGCTCCAGAATCGGAGCCCAGGGGAACGCGAATACAATCAGTCCGGATTGGACGCAAACGAGGAGCTGTCCTCGACGTAAAGTGTGAGGCTGACCCGCCGGTCCAGCGCATAACTGTCGATGCTGCCGTCGATTGCCGGCGATTCACCGTGTGCCGCGACCTTGATCCGTGATGCTGTGACACCGGCCGTAGTCAGCACATCGCGCACATGGTCGGCACGACGCGTTGAAAGGGCCTGGTTGTAAACGGCAGCGCCGCGTTCATCGGCGAATCCGTCCAGCTGTATGTACACATCCGGCAGGGTTGCGAGCGTCGTCGCAAGCTGAGTCAGGCGGCTGCCGGTGGTATCGGCGAGCACGTACTCATCCGTGCGAAACAGCAGGTCCATTTCGATGCCGGTTTGCAGCAGGCTCAGCAACTCCGGTTTTGCCAGCGCACGAAGCCGTGCCAGTTCACTGTCCGTTTTCTGCTGCTCGTCACCCATGCGGTGCACCTGCAGCTCGAGGTCGACGAGCCGGGATTCGGACTCATCCAGCGAGCCCGAGAGCGCCGTCACTTCCTGCTTTTTCTTGCTGAAACTGTCACCGAGCCAGGCACCGGCGGCTGCCCCGACAATGAAGCCGACCGGGCCACCGGCGAAAGCCCCGACGGTGGCACCAATGCCGACACCCGTTGCTTCTTCCCTGCTCGTGCGGGTCTCTGCCGATACCGGGCCCGCGGCCAGTGCCGCAAGCACCGCCAGCGCAACCATACTGTTAGCGATATTCCTGTTAGCCATTTGCTTTTCCTCCGTTGTCGCCAGCCACAGGATGTGGCCGCTGTCGGAGTCAATTACAGCGCCAGGCGGGGATACGGCAGGGACCAAGAAATGGCGGGGCGCCGATCAATTATGGCGAATAATGTCTGAGGGAACTCCACGATCCCGGCCGCAGACCATTCAACTTCGATTGTGAACTCCGGCCAGACCGACGTCAGTTCCGCTCGGTCAAGCCTACCAGTGTGCCGCCATTGCGCTCGCAAATGACGCGCATGAGCCCGGCATACTTCTGCGCCATGGTCGGTGACGAGGAGCTGGTGAAATTGGTCGGAAATCCGAGTGCGTGAATGCGCACACTGCGTTCTCCGGCTGCATTCTCCGGGTTGTATGTGTCGATATCATTGACCACGGACTGCACGGATTTGCCGGTGAAATCGTCGCCAAATACGTAGATGCTGACCTTTTTCCTGGGATCGCGGAACGTCTTCAGCGCGTAGACAATGCCATCGGAAGGATCGCTGTCGCTGAACGGCGCCCAGGTCCTGATCGTATTCCTCACTGCCTGACGAAGTTGCGGTGTGTCATCCATCCATGTCCCGCCGTATTGCGGAAACATGTATTGGCCGTTGTCGTTCATTATCTGCAATCCCCGGACTGTGGGGTAGGCATCCAGTACCTCGCGAATCTTTTGCTCGAGGAACGACCATTTGGCCTGCATGCTGCCCGACGTATCGATAACGAAGATCACATACTCGCTGTCGACGGGAATACCGCCAATAGCTTCATCGGGTGCGCGGTTGTAAACCTGCAGCCGCGCCATTTCTTCGGTAAGGCGTTGCCTTGCAGACCGCAATTCGCCTTCATCAATTGTCAGAGTGGCGTCCTGCAGCGTGAGCTCGTATTGCCCCTGCACCTTGCTCAACTCCTTCTGCAATTGTGCCAACGTCATCTTTGTTTCAGAGGTGTCGACGCGCACCGCAGAAAGTGCACGAGTCACAACCGCGGTTTCGCCCTGCAACTCGAACAATTCTTCCTGCAGTTTGGCTATGAGCTGTTGCAGGTCTTCCGCGGTCTTTTCGAGTATGACCGGTTGGGCGACCTTGCTGAGTACGAGCAACAGGATAATGGCGCCGAAGCCGCAACAGATGCAGTCGAGAAAGGAGAGGCTGAATACCTCGACGTCGCGACGCTTTCTCATGGCCAGTCCTTGCTGATGCTCATGAAAGAACCGCCCGTGCGATAAGCAAGCAACCAATAGACAATGGCTGCGTTGTAATCGCCTTCCATCGGATAAAGCAATATGTTGACGGTTACGCCACTCGGAATCAGCGCCTCGGCCTCGTAATAGTACTTGAGGCGCTCTTGACCGGTCACCATGCCAGGTTCCGTTTCGGTCGTGTTCATCGTGGGGAGGCTGTCGACGAGTACGATCACGTTGTCCGGCGGCGGGTTGAGCTTTTTCACAAGCTCGAACGCATCGTACATGTTGGTGCCATTCTCAGGTACGGTTCGGCGCAGCGTGCGAATAGCCTCATCGAGTTGCTTTCCGTCGCCGACTTCCAGCCAGACACCGTCACTGCCTTTCAGTACCGGTCTTGACTCATTGTTGAAGGTATACATCTGGAATTTGCTGCCGGGACTGAGCTGCGCGGAGAGCCAATCGACACTGGCGACTGCCTGGCGCCATTTCAGCGATCGCAGTTTGACAGCGTCCGACATGTTGCGGCGCCTCAATACATTGACGATCTTGCGGTCGAGCATGCTGGCTGAACTGTCGACCAGAATGAGGATCCTCTCACCACCGACCTTCAGACCCGTCAGGTACTGCCGGTCGCCATCGCCGGTAAAACGTCGTACTTTGCTGCCCTCGGACTGCCGCTCGGCCTCGACGGCCAACAGGCGTTTTTTCTCGTCTTCGAGTCTCTTGATATCCGATTGCAGTTTTTCCACGCTCTCGATTTTTGCCAACGTGGTCTTGTCGAGTTTCTCCAGTTCCGCTTTCAGTTTCTCGATCAGGGCAATGATCTGCGCAATTTGATCCTCGGCACGAATTTTCTCGTCCTTGAGCTGCTCCATTGAATTTTTCGCCAGCACCATGTTCTTGCGTTGGTCGAGTATTTCGATCTGGAGCCTGGTGGTTTCGCCCGTCTGGTCATCGCGCGGCGCTTCGGCGTCGTGCACAACCTGCGCATTGATGATCATGAAGACCAGCACGACCGCACCGAATCCGCAGCACATGCAGTCGAGGAACGACATGCTGAAGACTTCAAAGTTGCGGCGTTTTCTAGCCATGACTCTGGTCCGTCGTAATCATCAGAAATTCGAATCCCGGAGCGCCGATGCGCACCGAGTCACCCGCCTGCAAGACCGCTGAGCTGCTGATCCGGTGACCGTTCAGAAACGTGCCATAACGACTGTGGTCCTGCAGCAGGCATTGACCATTCTGCAGCACCAGGGAACAGTGGCGGCGTGACACGCCGGGCATAGCCGAATCCACCACCACCGAACGGCTTCCGTCTGCTTCTTCAGACCCGACATTGAGCGGAGAATTCCCGATGGCATAGGCGGTGTGCCCGAACAGCAGGTGCGTTGGCGTACCCGCTCTTGGCGTTACCGACGATTCGACGACAACCTCCACCGGAGCCTGATCCCAGGGAAGCTGGCGAATCAGGCTTACGCCCCCGCTCGGCTTTCGGTCCCGGAGTCGTGACAGGGCACCGCGTGCCGTGGCACCGGCCTCCAGCACATAGACCTCGCCACCCAGCCGGGCCTTCAGCATTGCCGCAAGTCCCGGCAACCTGGACACCCGATCCGTCATCTGGATTGCCGGCACTTCCTCAGCCCGGAACAAAGCCCGAAGCGTGCTTGCCAGCTGCTGGTAAACCGGCGCTGCGTAAGAGATCAGGGCCAGGGATTCGACAGTTGCCTTATAGGTCGCGCCGGCGTATTCAAGGCTGAGTTCCACTCGATCTTGACCGCCGGCGCTGGTCAACCAGCCGCCAAGCCGGTTCAGCAGCAATTGCTCTGTCTCTGCCGTATGCAATGGGTCGAAGCGCGACTGCCTGACAAACTCCTCCGCAATCGCGCGGATCCACGTGTCGTAAAGTACGTACACGCCGCAATCCTCGAGCAGCTCGGCTTTTTCGACCTGTACCTGCCCGGCCTGTGTTAGCCGTGTCAGCGACGCGGAATGCAGGCTCATGTCGACATGCACGGGCACGGCATTGCGGTACTCGCGGCGGGTCGCGGCGACGGCAGCGTCGACCAGCCCGACCACGGTCAGCCCGAGTTCAGCCGCAATGCCAAGCAACAAGGCGAGATTCGAGACGCCCATATACGTGGGCACGGCGAAGATGATTTCGATGTCGCGACCGCCGGCAGCAATGCTCATCTGCTCGAGCTGCCGGCTTGCAAGGTCTGCTGCCGTCAGGTAGCTGAATCGCCTGTCAGCTATGGGTTGCGTTTGCAGATCCGACCAGTAGCGATGCTGGATGTTGCGCGGGCTGATCCGAGCTTTCGCAAATGCCTTGTTACCGGTGATCAGCTGATCGTTTTCGAGCAGCGCAAA
>JAHKKM010000029.1 GCA_020027645.1 Pseudomonadota bacterium | reverse complement strand
TTCCGGTTCGACTGCCGTGATTTTCGACCCGTGCTCCTCCTGCACGCGAAAATCGCCGCGGCGCGGCACCTTTTGTATGGCGTGACTGTATCGATCGCCAAAATGGAACAGCGAAAACTCTCCCTCGCTGGTGATGTTCTCAATAAACGGTTGTACGACGAACGGCCGCAGGTGAAATGTCTTCTTCAGCTGCGCAACTTGATCGGCAGAGACGGGCTCCGACAGCAGGAAGGTATCGGTAGCGTTGGTGTTGATCACCGGTTTGATAATGAGTCGTTTAGCAAAAGTCTTGAAGCTATGCTCGATCCCACCGTTATCGAACCAATCGTCCGTGAATTCTTCACTCCAGCGGCTAGGTACGATCGCAGCACCGCGTGCCTCGAGATCGCGCAGGTAGGTCTTCGAGAGGTTCCAGCGCACCAGGGACAGGTCGTTGACCAGCACCGCAGGCGAGGCGTCGATTTCGGCAAGCACGCAAAGGAACGCGTCGGGGTCGCGCGGATAGTCCCATGGCGCGGCTATGTACACTGCCGTGTAGTCCGCCCAGTCGACGCCGGGGCGGCGCCACGGCAGCCACTCGCATTGCCATCCCAGTTCGGCCATAGGTTCGAACGCCAGGTCGGCATCGATCGACCAGCCGCCGGTGTCTTCCATGGTGAGGAAGGCGCAGCGTCTTTTAGCGAGCGACATCGGTCTCCTGTCCGGTAACGGGGACAGATTCCGCCTGCCGCGTTGCGGCAAGCAGTGCGGCGCGAATCATGTAAGCGTTTTCCGCATGCAGATCCGATTGGCGGCCTTCAGCCCGGCTTTCGCCTCCTGCCGCAACAGATCGCGCATCTCATGGCCCAGCAAGTCATCGCTGACAACTTCGAATCCGAGGGCCGCGTAGAACGGCGCGTTCCAGGGCAGGTGCCGAAAGGTAATGAGCGTCAGTTCCTCGTATCCCTGCAACCTCGCCCAGTCAACGACCGTGTTGACCAGCGCGGAACCGATGCCCCGTCGCGCAAAATCCGGGTGCACGTCCATTTCATCCAGATGTGCCTGATCGTCAATAAGGCAGACATGCGCGAAACCCACCGGCTCGCGTTTCGCATTCAACGCGACCCACAGACGTCCATCGCGCTGCGCTGAGGCAAGGGCTGCACGATCCGTTACGCGGTATCGAATATGCAGCGGCAGATCTGCTTCCGCGAACATTGCGGCCGCCGCCTGTTCGATACGCGGAATGGCGGACAGATGCGATTTTGCCGCGGGCTCGATCGATACCATCACGAATGCGTCAGTGGGTGAAACCGGCAGCCTTCAACTGCCGATCGTGCCACGATCCAAGCAGCAGCAGCGCGACCACTGCCCCTAACAGTGCGAGCGCCATGTCAGATTGTGTATCCCATACGTAGCCCTGTGTACCGAGGAATGAATCGGCCGCATCCTCGGACAGCAGCGCCACCCACCACTCGATCAGCTCGTACAAGGCGCTGATTCCCAGGCACAGCGAGACGACAAAAAAATCGCGCCAGCGTGCACTGTTGAACACAGCTTTCCGGATCACCAGTTCGCGCGCGATGATTGCAGGAATGAATCCCTGCGCCACATGGCCGAGTTTGTCGTAGTTGTTGCGCTGCCCGCCGAAAGCGTCCCGCACCCAGTCGCCGACCGGCACCTCTGCATAGGTGTAATGGCCGCCGACCATGAGAATGATGCTGAAAATCAGGATCAGCACATAAGTCAGCCGTGTCAGCGGAAAAGTCAGTCGCGTGTACCACAGGACCAGCGCGCCGATCAGCGCCGGGAAAACCTCCAGCCACCACGTCGGATAGTCCTTCGGCGCGATGCCCGACCAGAGCAGCACTCCCAGGAACAGCACGATCCAGGTGCTTTGCAGGCCGGTACTGTTCAACCTGGGGTCAGCGGAATCATTCATCGTTGCGCACCTCTCGTCGCCGGATCTTTTGGCTCGGCCGCCACAGGCCTTCCTGTACGAACGCCTTCCACACCCACGGCAGCCACCGCAGCAATGCAAAGCTGAGCCACAAAGCCCAGAGCAAAATCAGCGCCTTGTAAAACCACAACGGCGCCGTCAAAACTGACGCCTGCGGGAGCTGGCCGTCGCTGCGATCCGCCAACCAGTGCAGCGAATTGCGAGACGATTCGTAGCCGGCAATGTGCATGTCCGGTGTACCGAGCAATCCGACCGGAAGGCTGGTTACGATCGCTATGAGCGCCGCGATCGATAGCAGGGCGAAACTGATCTGCAGCAGGTTGAAATATCGCGACTCCTGGGTCAGACGCCAGCGATGCCGTGCCCCGCTGCTCAGCAGCCACAGTGCAACCAGCGCGAACGCTTCCCACGAAAAAGTGCTGAAACCCAACCCGAGCAGCACCCATTGCGTCGTATTCAATGGCGTCACGTCGATCCGGCCGAGCACCAGCGCCAGCAGGATGAGCGCCGCAAGTTCTGACCAGTAGAGTACCGCCGGGCCGAGATCCGGACCGCCGGCAAACAATATCCAGCGATTCTCCGGCACTTCCATGCCCAGGGTGATGTTGCCGGACGCTGCGGCCAGATCGACTTCCGGACTGCGCTCGTAGAACGCAATATCCGAATCGGTTTGCCACTGCAAGTCGACCGAATGTTCGCCCGGCAGAATCGGGATGCTGAGCACACCGGCATCCGCCCGCAGGGGTTCGGCTTGACCGTCGATCAGCACGGATACAACCTGTGCATCAGGCGGCAAGGTCAGTTGCTGCTGTGCGCCTCGCGTGCTTCGGTACTGCAGCGACAGGTTAGTATCGCGGGTTCGCGCACCAAGCGTCGTCTGCAGATCGACGGCATCGAATGCCAGGGTAGCACCGTCGACGCCTTCGGGACGCTCGGCATACACCATCAGCGATTCCCCGCCGCGCGGGTGAAACCAGGCGGTGCGCACACCATAACTCTCGCCGCCGAACTCGCTTTCCGGCAACCCTTCGAATACGGCATGCCAGACACTGCCCACGGTGAACTGCCAGACCTCGGTCCACGGCACCGCGTCGGTCACCGTCAATTGCAGTGGCGACGTGCGCGGCAGGTTGGAACTCCAGGACACACTGTAGGCGCCCGCATCCATCGAGACCTGCACTTTGCCGTCGGCTACACGGAAATCGCCGCTGACGATGGATTCGCCCGCGAGCAGCGGAACGTCGAGCGTCAGCGCTCCCTGCTGCGGAGCAATCCGATACACAGTGGTATTCACTCGCCAGTCCAGGTCGAGTTCGACCTGCCGCTCGACACGCACGAAGACCGGCAGCCGGCTCATCTCCCAGACCTCACCTTTGTCGGCTTCGTCTTGTTGCTGCAAGCGCGTCAACTGCAGCGAACCGCTCACCAGCCGCCGGTCACGAATGCCGGCGACCAGCCAGCCGTCTCCGCGCGCCGTGATCGCGCGTGGCGGTGCTGGAAAAGGAACTTCCAGGCTGACCACTGGCGGTAACGGGCCCTGCAGCCGAATGGTCGTCTGGCCCTCCTGGACCCGGATCCACAGGCCGCCGTCATCACCACGATACACCGGCACCGACGCGTTGCCGTTGAGTGAGATCCGCTCGGCTCGCCAGCCATTCATCGAACCCGGCAACGGGATCGCAACCTTATCGAAAGCATGCACCAAGAGCTCGATCGATAGTTCGGCGGCCGCAATCCGCACATCGGCGAAAACTACCTCCGCGCAAACCGGCGTGCAGTCGGGCGGCGCCAGCAAGCGTCGCTCCAGTTCCTTGAGGACCTCCGCCGGCGGCGTTTCGGCGCGCAGTTCCGTGAATGGCAGCAACAGCATCGAACAGCTCACCACCAGCAACGATGCTGCTGCCTTGCCGATGCGAAGTCCGCCAGGTATTCGCCATCCCGGATTACGTCCGAGGATTTCGAATGCAAAGACTGCGGCAAATGCGGCGATCGCGAGTACCTGCACTATCCTCCACAAACTGAGCAGCCAGTCCGGAACGATCACCAGGCGCATGGTCCTGCCAGGATCGACCGGGCCGTTGAAGTCGAGGCGGTATTCGTTCCACTCCCAGGACGGCCGGCCGGGGCCGGCCTGCACGATCGCATTGTCTGCGTAGCGCGAGTAGCTCTTGCTCGCGCGCGTGCCCGTAACCATGATCTCCTGCGGAGCTTCGGCTTCTCGCGTGACACTGCTTTCCATTTTCATCGCTGTGTCGTACGCAACCGGCGCGCTGGCAGGAGGTACACCGGCAGCACCGATCAATCCGTAGTCATACCATCCCGAGCGCTGTTCCAGCTGCGGATAGATGGCATCCCGGATCTGCCCCACCGCAAATGGCACCAGGATAGCTACCAGCAACACTGCGCTGATCGTTCGATACGCTTTCGCCACGGTCATGAAGCGTCCTGCCGGCGCGACTCGCACCAGCGCAACCGCGGCCAGCAGGTTAAGCCAGGTCCACGCCGCGCTGCCGACCTCGTGCAGGCTGAGAACCAGCGCCAGCAATGCGGCGGCGGCAGCAGCATTGCCAAACAACCTCGCGGTGCCGATGGTGACGATCAGCAACAGGAAAAAATCCAGCAACTGCCACTGGCTGACCCAGCTGCCGGGAGCGCTGTCGACTCCGGGCGCTGCAAACAGCCGGTGTCCGGGCGGCAGATTCAGATCGACGCGCATGCTTTCAAATCGCGTTTGCCAACCCGCGACCGCAAACTCGCCGCGCGTCTCCAGTCGGCCAAGCGTTTGCACATCGACATTGCTTTGCCGTACTTCGATGCCGGCCGGCGCGTCGCTCGCGCGGCGCGTGATCAGCAGGTTCTCGCCGGCTTCCGTGGCGTTCAGCAGTGCGTACGGCTCGAGCATGTCGAGACGCCACTCGCTGCGCATCTCACCCGCGACAGTATCTTCGAAGACAAAACCGTCGGCATTGAAATCGAGCCACAGTTTTCGCTCGAGCTGCAGGCGGTTGTCGGCAGCCACCTTGCCACGACTTCGTTCGTTCAGCGTCAGCGCGTCACCCTGCTGCATGCGAAATGCGGGTAGTTGCTGCCATTCTCCCGGAACATTGACCTGCAGGGGATCGACCGGATTCGAACCGTCCACGGCTGTTACCCGCAGCCCGTCGTTGGACTGGTAGCTCCAGATTTCATCCGCCGGCATATTGCTCTTTGCCGCGGGCATCGCCACCTCGTCGAGCACTCGCCCAGCGCGCGCCAGCAAACGAAGATTCCAGTGACCGGGCCGAAGCTGCAGGCGAATGCCGCCATCCGGTTCGAGCCGGGCGGGCAAGTCCGATTCGATCGCCAGCGGTGTCCAGTTTTCCGGCAGCGCCGGTCCGAACAGTTCTTCGCGAACGCTTCCAGAGACTTCGATACTGAGCCAGGTTGTAAGCCGTGTCGGTATGTCATCGGCCAGCATGCGATACACCTGTACCTGGACAGCATCCTGTTCTGCCGGCTGCTCACCGCGCTCGCCAAGGCGGACGCCAGACGGATTGAGCTCGGGCCTTGCGATCCGTCTGCCGTCGATGTTTAAGACCATCAAGCCGGTCTGTCGCGGAATGGTCAGTTGCTGTGGCCGTTGCTCCCAATTGAATCTGCCGCTGACCGAGTACCGGCCAGGGCCCAAACGCAGCGTCGGAGAGCCCTCGCGCAAGACGACGCTGGCCGCTCTGCCATCGACCTGCACGTCCTCGGGCCAGTAGTTGCTGTCGCCGGGAAGCACCAGCCACTGCTCGCCGGAATAGACGGTCCACGCCTGCGAAAACGTGCCGCCGCCGACATCGACACTGATGGTCAGGGTTCCAGGCCAGGCACAAACAAAATCACCGGGCGCCGTGCCAGAGCGGTTGAAAACAAACGGGCACAGACGATAGTCCTTCTCGTGCAGAACCCATTGCCGCCAAGGCTCGAGCTCCGCTGGCACGTAAGGGTCCTGGGCGATGGCCGGCGAAGCCAGCACACAAAGCACAAGCGGAATTATCGACCTGAGGCACTTCGGCATGGACTTCTCCCTGGCTGGACATGACGGCTCAGCGGCCAGCGACAATATACCTTAACGGCTTCGCATGCCGCGCAGGGTTGGCAGTCAGTAGTGCGGGGGTCGCTCGTTACCGGCCTGACCTTCCGTGGACGGCTCGGGCAGCGATCGGACACGCTGCAAAAGCGAGCGGCACAGCTCCTCGAGCCGGGTCAGTTGTGCCTGCTGGCGAGTCAAGGCGTCGTCCAGGCTGGACAGCAAGTGCTCCTGGTGCGCCAGCTTGGTCTCGATATCGATCAATCGCTGTTCGTTCACGTGCTTTTATTCCTTGTAGAAGCCTGCAAAGCGGGCGACCCCGCATCTCGCCAGTTGAAAAATGCTCGGCAGGAGCCCGCATTGCAGGCGACAATACCTGACGCAGATTCTGACAGTCTTTCTGTCCAAGCCAAACCATGTCCCTTATTCGTTTCGAAAATGTATCGCTGGATTTCGGCGAGCAGAAGATACTCACCGCCGCGGAACTCGCGATCGAACCGGCTGAGCGCATCTGCCTGATCGGGCGTAACGGTGCCGGCAAGTCGACGACACTCAAATTGATCAGCGGCGAGATCCTGCCGGATCACGGCGACGTCGTTCGCCAGACGGGGCTGATCGTCAGCCAGCTCGCGCAGTCGCTGCCTGAGGCCATGGATGACAGGGTCTTCGAGGTGGTCCGCTCCGGACTCGCCGGCATCCAGGCCCTGCTCGATGAATACCAGCAGCGAGCGAATGAAAAACTTGACCGCCAGGGGCTGCTTGACCTCGAGCTGCTGCACCAGCAAATCGACGCACACGGCGGCTGGAATATCGAACAGCGCGTCGAGACCACGGTCTCGGAGCTGGAGCTGCCCGCGGACAAGAAAATGAGCGAGCTCTCCGGTGGATGGCGGAGGCGGGTTGCTCTCGCCACGGCACTGGTACAAAAGCCCGACCTGCTGTTGCTCGACGAGCCTACCAATCACCTGGATATCGCGACCATCCGCTGGCTCGAGGATGTGGTGTACTCGCACGCCGGCTCGGTCCTGTTCATCACCCACGATCGGGCCTTCCTGCAGAAACTCGCAACCCGCATCATCGAGATCGATCGCGGCAAACTTACGAACTGGCCCGGCGACTATGCGAATTTCGTGTTGCGCAAGGAGAAAGCGCTCGAAGACGAAACGCGCGAACATGCGTTGTTCGACAAGAAATTGGAACAGGAGGAAATCTGGATTCGCCAGGGCATCAAGGCACGACGTACCCGCAACGAAGGCCGCGCACGCGCCCTGGTCAGGATGCGCGAGGAACGCGCCAAGCGAATAAAAAGGGACGGCAGCGCCAGGATTCATATCGAGGCGGCGGAACAGTCGGGGCGCAAAGTCATTCGCGCCAAGAATGTCAGCTACAGTTTTGACGGCAAACCGCTGATTGCGAACTTCTCTACCAAAATCATGCGTGGCGACCGCATCGGGATTCTCGGCAACAACGGCGTCGGCAAGACGACCCTGTTGCGACTCCTGCTTGGGGATCTTCAACCGCAGTCCGGGACCGTCAAACTTGGCACCAATATCGAAATCGGTTACTTCGACCAGCTGCGCGAATCACTCGACCCGGAAAAGTCGGTGGCAGACAATGTCGGCGAAGGCCGCACCTACATCAAGCTGAACGGCAAGGACCGGCATATTGTCGGTTACCTGACAGGATTTCTTTTCAGCCCCAAGCGATCGCAGACGCCAGTCAAGGCACTGTCCGGTGGCGAACGCAATCGTGTCATCCTCGCGAAACTATTTACGCGTCCGGCAAACCTGCTGGTCCTCGACGAACCGACCAACGACCTGGACATGGAAACGCTGGAGGTACTGGAAGAGAAGTTGACCAGCTTTGCCGGCACCCTGATCGTGGTCAGTCACGACCGTGAATTCCTCGACAATGTGGTCACCAGCGTGCTGGTTTTCGAAGCCGACGGTCACGTGCAGGAGTATGTCGGTGGCTACAGCGACTGGTTGCGCCAGGGTCGTGCGCTCGCTGAAATCGACACGCCGGCAATGACTGTCGATTCCGCCAGCAGCAGCAAGGCCTCGCGCAATGCCACAAGGTCAAAGAAGCTCGGATTTAACGAACAGCGTGAACTTGATGCTCTGCCAAAGACCATCGCAGCGCTGGAAAAGCAGCTGGTCGCTGCACAGGAGCAAATCTCGGCGCCGCATTTCTATACTCAGGGCCATGAGTTCGTTCAGGCTGTCCTTGATGAGTTCCAGTCCACGCAGGAGAAAATCGACCAGGCCATGCGGCGCTGGGCGGAACTCGAGGATCGATCGCAGGAATTCCAGCGCAGCCGATCCGACGAACGCTCTTGAAGTTCACCGGCAAAGGGAATTGCACCGAGTTACATGCCAGGGTCAATAATTCACTGGTCGTAGCAGCTCCCTGAACTATATTTATTTATCTTTCCAGACGTTGGCCTTCTTGTCGAAATCCTTGCCCTGGACCCGCACCACGCAGAAACGCTGGCCGGTCGGTGCCTCCAGTACGCACCAGGTGCTGATTCGCGCAACTTCCTTTGCGCCGAGGCCGATCAACCTCTTCACTTCGGCGTCAATATCATCCGATTCGATGTCGATGTGCACGCGGCTGGGATGGCTGACCGATTGCACCTCGACATACGGCTCGCCGGGTGCGGTTTGCAGCGTCACGTACTTCCCTTCCTTCTTTTTCGGGGGTGCGCCAAGTGCCGCAGCCCAGAATTCCGCGGCAGAATCGAGGTCATCCGTTTTGCAATCAATGATGAATCCGGCCAGCTTGCTCTTGTGCATAACGCCTCCTCACTTATTCACGTCATGAACGGATCGGGAAGCGGCATTGTACTGCCAGGGGCGGCCCTTGCTAATGAAAAGGCCCGAAGCGCGGCCACCGTGCCTCGCTTCGGGCCTGCGATCACACCCTAAGCTGTCAGTCAGTCGTGTGGGCGACGGCCTGACAGCCCAGTATCATCAGACCGGTGTTACGTTCTCTGCCTGTGGGCCTTTTTCGCCCTGGCTCACCGTCATCATTACCTTTTGGCCTTCGCGCAAGGTTTTGCGACCGCTGGCATTAATAGCGCTGAAGTGAACAAAAACATCTTTACCGCCATCACGTTCGATGAAACCAAAACCCTTCTCATCGTTGAACCATTTAACGGTGCCTTCTACTTGCTCTGACATAATCTTCTCTTGATAGCTCTGACCAGAAATCTGGCAATTGAAACATCCGGCTTGCGCCGGCTAAATTTGTTCCCGAACGCCAAAAAAAATCAGCGCATAGCGCTGTCAATGACGGTCGGAAACTTTGGCTGCGTATTGTTACGCCTGATCGCGCGTTCTGCAACAGCAATTCGGCGAAAATACGGAGAAACGGCCAATCACCGCGCCGGCCACCGCGCCTGCAGGTATTCGAGCCAGGGTGCGAAATAGCGTGACTCCCAACCGCCCGATACGCCCTGGTAGTCACTCTCCGGCACGTCGAGATGAATCAGGTCGATACGCCCGGCACTGGCATCCTCATCGGCGAACATGATGATCAGTGTCGAGTCCGGATCTGTATCGGCGAAGTTGACCGAACGCCAGGACTGGATAATCAATCGGGGTTTTACCACCTGCATCGTCCGCCCTTTCAGCAGGCCGCCGAATGCTTCGAATACCGAACCGGCTTCCTCGCTGATTTTCGCGGGCGCGCCGGTCAGCTCGCCGTGTGCCACCGGGTCCATGTACATACGGTACAGATCGGCGGCAGACGCTGGCAGTACCACAGTCTTGTAGATCGTGCTGCGCATGGCTGGCCCCTCGGGAACGTGTTGCTACTGATGTTACTGCGTATGGCGGCTGCGGTTACCTGAAATGACCGCAACGCAAAGCCCCTGCCGGTCCGGTCAGGCCGACTGCCTCAGGCCATCGTCTCTGAGAAATAGTCATCGAACGCCTGGTGCATGACATCCGGCGGTATATCGATGATCTCGGCCGCAATGTGCAATTTCTCCATTTCTTCAGCATCCTTGCGACCGTCAGCCGCGGCCACCTTGAGCATCATCAGGGCAATCTCCCGCTTGTCCTCGCGCGTAAGCACGGTGCTGAGCTGCCGGAGCAATCCCTCCAGGTCCGGATTGTCCGCCAGATCAGCAATTGCCCGGTTCAGCAACTCAAGCGATTGAGAGCTCTCCAGTTGAAAATGCCGGCCAACTTCCTTCAGCATTTCCTCCGTTTCCGAGGACGAAATGGCGCCGTCACCCTTGGCAACGTAAACCAGCAGCGCGGCAACCAGAAATTGCGAATCGTAAAATTCGGTCTCGCCGCTGGTTTCGATTACCAGCGTCGTTCCTTCGAATCTCGGTTTGATCGGATCGTCGATCATGCTTGTCTCCACCCGCCCCTGGTGCAGCGTCCACAGCTGCAACCTTTGCCTATTCTACCTGTCGCGCCAAATCACGCCCGATAAATATCGAATGCCTGCTGATCCGGGCGAGTACTTCGCCCTTATTGACTTGACAGAATCATCGCCAAAGGCATTGAGCCTCAACTCGTTCCGAACAATCGGTCGCCAGCATCGCCGAGGCCGGGAACTATGTATTTGCGCTCGTTCAGTCGATCGTCGATGGCTGCTGTGTACACAGCGACATCCGGGTGCGCTTCCCGGACTTTTTTCAGGCCCTCCGGACAGGTCACAATACAGACGACGATGATCGTCGTTGCGCCATTGGCTTTCAGCAAATCCAGAGTTGCGACTGTCGACCCTCCGGTTGCCAGCATCGGATCGATGACAATGCACAAGCCACCTTCGGTCTGCGGTGGCAGGCGATGGTAGTAGGTCACGGGCAACTTGGTCTTTTCGTCGCGATAGATGCCGACAAAGCCGACTCGCGCCGTTGGCACCAGGCCGAGAATTCCATCCAGCATGCCGACACCCGCCCGCAAAACCGGCACCACGACAATGTCTTCGTCAATCATGTGACATTGAGCTGTCGCGATCGGCGTTTGCACCTTGACCTTCTTCAACGAGACATTCTTCAATGCCTCATAACAAAGAAACATCGTGATCTCTGTAGCGAGCTCGCGAAATTTTTTGTGTCCGGTGTCCTTATCACGAATCAGCGCCAGCTTGTGCTGAACACAGGGATGTTTGACTTCTTCGTGCATCGCGTCTCGCTCCTGATTGTTTTTGTGCGGCAGCCGCGGCGACCGGCCAGAGTCAGTTCTTTTGATCGGACCAGATTGCGAACTCGTTGCCGTTCGGATCGGTGAAATGGAAACGCCTGCCTCCGGGAAATGAAAAGATATCCTTTGTAATTGCACCCCCGAGCGCCGTCACCTGCTCCACGGCCCTGACCAGGTCCTTCCTGTAAAAAACCACCAGCGGGGCCCCGGATCGTACCGATGCCGAGATATCGGCGCGGTAAAAACCGCCTGCCATCCGGCCATCGTTGAAACTGCAGTAATCCGGCCCGTAGTCATCGAATTTCCAGCCGAACAGGCTCTCGAAAAACGTCCACGCCTTGCCAGGCTCTTTCGCGGGGATTTCTATGTAGTCGATTTTGTTTTCGCCATTCACGTGCCGCCTCCGGGTCAGGTGGTCATTTCTCTCAATCTCAGGATAGGCCTTTCAGCATGAATCTCCACCTTGCCGAACGCTCCGGTGATTTCATAGTGCCCGTCATCGACCAGGCGAAGTCCGGACATCTTTCCGGCGCTGAGTTTTGCAGCAATCGTCGACACCGCATCGGCACTTCCCGGTGAAACCGTCGAGACGATCCGGGAGCAATACGGGAATTCCAGAACGGCCGGCCGGTAGCACGCCCGCTCCTTGGGCCGGGGGCGTTCGTAAAACGCATGCTCCGGGCAAAGAAAAAGGTCGAGGTCGATTTGCAGGGACCCGGAATTCGCACCCCAGGACAGCACGAATGATTCGGTCAGGTCGACGGCGCGAAATTCGCGCAATTCCGTCCAGTTCGTTGACTTGTCCGGCATGCGACCCTCAGGAAACGATATCCGTTATGACCAGTGTCTTGACCGAATTGGCAATAAAGCAGTGCTCGTGTGCCTGGTGATGAATACTCTCGATTTGCTTTGCAGTAGGCAGTTTCTTGCCGGAATAAGCAGCCTGCGGACGCAGTACGACCCGCGTCATGGCCAGTTTGCCGTCGTTGTCCTTCTCGAGATAGCCAACGGCTGAATCCCGGTAATGATCGACGACGTACCCCCTCGTCGCTGCAATCGACAGGAAGAACAGCATGTGACAGCTGGACAGCGATGCGACGAAAGCTTCCTCGGGATCGACGTTTTCAGGCTTGGAGTGTGGCAATGGCACGATATGCGGTGAGGCGGATGCGGCCACCGTCAATCCGCCGTCAAACTCCCAGGCGTGTGTCCGCGTGTAGTCGCCGTTGACGAACGTGCTGCCACCACGTTCCCAGGAAATCGTCGCTGCGTATTCAGCCATGCATGCCCTCAGGCAAGTCGCTGGCCGTTGACCGCCGGTTTGTCCGGCACAGCGAGAATCACACTGCCGTCCTCCTGCACGAACCCGGTGACCAGGCATTCCGACATGAACGGCCCGATTTGCTTCACCGGAAAGTTGACCACTGCGATGACCTGTTTCCCCGGCAATTCATCGACTTTGTACAGATCCGTGATCTGGGCCGAAGAACGGCGCACGCCAATTCTGTTGCCGAAATCGACCTTAAGTTTGTAGGCCGGTTTGCGCGCTTCCGGAAACTCTTCCGCGCTGATGATTGTACCGACGCACAGTTCAACTTTCTCAAAATCCTGCCAGCTTATCTGCGCCATCCTTCCTGCACTCTCTCAATCTGCCTCGATTGTTACAATGGTGTCACTGTAATGGCCATTGAAATTGCTGCGGCCACTCAAGCTGTAGGCACCGATGCGGCTGAACTCGATGTAGTCGCCGGCACGGATGTCCGCTGGAAGCCCGACGGCACCAGGCAGTACATCGATATTGTCGCAGGTCGGACCGTACAGGCGAAATTCCCGCTGTTTGCCAGCCAGCGGCCGGCCATCACGATAGGCGGCCGCCGGGTAACGGTCGTGACCTTTCAGGCGCAATTCCCAGAAGATTCCGTATACGCCATCGTTAATGAACAGGCGATCGTCCTTGCGCATCAGCACCTCGACCACGGCCGTCAGGCCCGGAGCCGCCAGGGCGCGGCCCGGTTCGCAAAGGATTTCGCCGTCTTCGCTGAGTGGCAACGCGGTCATCGCCTCGCGGACCGCAGCAAAGTATTCGCTGATCGGCGGCACCGGGAAACCCGGATACGGCATTGCAAATCCGCCACCGATATCGACCAGCCTGAGCTTCCTCGGCAATGTCTGCATAACCCCCGCTGCCACACTAATCGCGTAGCGGTAGGCCTCGGGATCGGTGACTGCGGAACCGACATTGAATGCGAGCGCCGGTTCAGCGCCAGTCGCCGCGATCGCTTCGATCAGCGACGGAATCGTTGCCGGTGGCGCGCCGAACTTCGCCGACAGGTCCGACATCGCCGATTCGTGATGTACGGCCATGCGGGCAAATATTACCGAGCCCGGCATGTCGATCTCTTTTGCCAGTGCCGCTATGCCTTCGGCATGATCGATGACGAAATGCCGCACACCGTATTTCTGCTGAGCCGCTGCGGCCGCCCCTCGAAGGCGCACTGGCACCATGAAATAACAGGTCGCATCCGGCAACAGCTCGGCGACGCGCGCAACCTCCGGCAATGAGGCACAATCGAAATGGCGAACACCGGATTCATATAACAGGCGGATGATCCCGGGATCGTCGTTCGCCTTGACCGCATAGAGGACTCGGCCTGGAAACCCCTGGACGAACGATGTCGTCCAGGTCCGGTAACGCTGCGGATAAATGCAATAAACCGGTTGAGCCGGCCGAAGCTCGCGCAACATGTGCCCGACATCGGCAAACACGTCAGTCATACGGGACAGGCTCTGTACGCACTCAATTGCCAAGCAGGCCGCTTTGCTCGATGCCGTCCAGTATGAACTGCACCGCGAGCGCCGACAGCAGCACGCCCATCACGCGCGATATGACATGCATTCCGGTGACGCCGAGGACGCGGTAAATGTGAGTTGCAAGCAACATGCTGGCCAGCGTCAGCAGCAGCATCAGCAGCAAGGTTGCAATGACCGCAATCTGCAGCAGGAACACGCCATCGGTTCCGGCCATCAGCAGAATGATCGCGCCCATGGCACCGGGGCCGGCGATCAGCGGCGTCGCCAACGGGAATACTGCAATGTCCTGGCGCGTTGCGGCTTCCTGCGTTTCTTCCTCCGTAGTCGAAGTCGCTCCGGATGAAATGGCGAAAGCCATTTCAATACCGATCAGCAGCAGCAGGATACCGCCGCCGATGCGCAATGCAGCAAGCGAAATGCCCAGGCTCCGAAGGATCACTTCGCCAAGCAACGCAAACAGCAACAGCACGATGGTCGCCACCAGCGTACTGCGCAAGGCAGTGCGGAGGCGCGCTTTTGCTGTGTCCTTGGCCGTCAGCACCGCAAACATCGCAGCGACATCCAGCGGACCTATGGTGGCAAACAGTGTGGTGAACGCGAGTATCGCGGTATCCAGCATGATCGAGGTGGCCTGCGGAAAGTGCTCCGGCGCATTCTAGCAGGATGACCTGAACTACCGACCCTTGCCTTTAATCCAATATAAATCAATCGATTGCACGACGACAATCGCAAGTGGAATTAGCACCCTCGTGCGGGTGCGCGAAGACCAGCCGGCGCTCAACCCGATGGCAGTAATGACCCCGGTCAAATCTCTATTGAATACAGGCTGATTTCAGCCGCATCTGCCGACAGTCGCATACGGCGCTCGAAAGCGAACCCTGCTTTCTCGAGCAAGCGTATGGATACATGATTATCGGGGTCGGTTATTCCAAGTATGCGTTTGAGGCCCAATTCGGTCCGCGCATGGTCGAGCACGGCGACAGCGGACTCGTATCCGTAACCACAGCCTCGGAATTCCGCGAGCAATGCAAATCCGACGTCGGGATGATCCAGGCCGCTGCGTCGGACGAGCCCGCAAATGCCGATGCGTGTGCCGTCCGACACGCGCCGCACGAGGTACAGGCCGAAGCCGTGGCGCTGATAACTGTCCATGGGTCCGTTACGCAGGTATGCATTTGCGTCGGCTACGGACCGCACACCCTTGTCGCCGATGAAACGGAGAAACGATTTGTCATTGAGCAGTTCAACGATGAACTCCGCGTCATCGAATGACAGCTCCTCCAAAACCAGTCGACGCGTTCGAAGCGCAGTCATGATGCGACGCGGGAGTGCCTCAGCTGCGAAGGTACGACGCGCCGTTGACGTCTATGATCGTCCCGGTCGTGAACTCGGCGCCCTCGGATGCCAGGAACAATACGGCGTGCGCGACCTCTTCCGGGCGGGCGACACGCCCGAGCGGGCTTTGGGCACGGATGGCGTCGCCAAGCTTGCCGTCCAGCCACTCGGCAGCCATCTCGGTCTCGACGAAGCCCGGGGCGACCACGCCAACGAATATGTTATGCGGCGCCAGTGCAACGGCGAGCGACTGGCTCATGGAGTTCAGCCCTGCCTTGCTCGCACCGTACGCCGGACCCTCCGGCTCGCCACGAAACGCTCCCCGGGACGAAACATTTACAATGCGGCCGCCGCCATTGCGCATCATGTGTTGTGCCGCGCAATAGCATATCGACGCCGCCGCAACCAGGTTGGTATCGATCGTTTGCCGCCATGCCGCGTGCCATTCACTGAATGTTACGGATGCGATTGGATGCGACAGGTAGATACCGGCATTGTTTACGACGATATTCAGTCCGCCCAGGCCTTCAACCGCATTTTCCACCAGCGTCGCCGCCTGCGCCGGATCGGCAATGTCCGACTGCAAGGCAATATGGCCCTTGCCGCTGAGCTTTTTCACGCAGCTCGCGGCCGCCTTCTTGTTCGCACGATAATTGATTGCGACCCGGGCGCCGCTTTGCGCAAATGCCACGGCAATGGCCTCACCGATTCCTCGCGATCCACCGGTGATCAATACCTTTTTGCCTTTGAATTGAAGCATCAGAAAGTTTTTCCTTTATCTTTCGATTGGACAGAAACTATTCAACATCGAAGAACTCGACCTCACCGGTATCCAGCGAATATTCCGCACCGACCACCAGCAGGCCTTCGTCCCTGATCAGTTGCTCCAGGATATCCGAACCGTGCCGCAGATGATTCATGGAAACGCGCACATTGGCACGTACGGCGTGATCCACCAGCGTATCCAGATCGTGTTTCAGATCCGTATGCAGCAATTCGGCAATGGAGGGTCGTATCCGGTCCACAATGGAGTGCAGGTGCCGCGACTGGTTTTCCGTTGGTCTTTGCATTTCCTCGAGCGTCGCCATGATAGCGCCACACTGTGAGTGCCCCAACACGACCACCAGGCGAGTGCCAAAGCGTGCGGCCGCAAACTCGACACTGCCGATCTGTGACGGCGCCACTATGTTGCCGGCAACGCGGATCACAAAGAGATCGCCGAGTCCCTGGTCGAACACTATTTCCGCCGGAACGCGGGAATCCGAACAGCCCAGAATAATGGCGAACGGCTTCTGCTCCCTGGCGGTCTTGGCCCTGCGGGCATGATTCAGATTGGTATCCGGGCTCGGATCGTCGGCCATAAAGCGCCGGTTACCCTCGCGAAGGCGTTGCAGTGCCTGCTGCGCTGTCAGCATCGAATTCTGCTTCCTTTTCGGCTGATGAACTTTAACGACCTTTCAGCTAAAGCGCTCATTGCAAGAATCAATCCGGCTGCGGCTGGCCGAGCTGACCTTCCCATTTCGCGACCACAGCGGAGGCAATACTGTTGCCGACCACATTGGTCGCTGAACGCCCCATGTCGAGAAAATGATCGAAACCGAGCAGTAGCAACAAGCCCGCTTCCGGGATATTGAATTGCACCAGGGTCGCAGCAATGACTACCAATGAGGCACGCGGCACACCGGCGATACCTTTGCTGGTCACCATCAGTACCAACAGCATGGTTATTTGTTCGGCCGCGCTGAATTCGATGCCATACGCCTGCGCGATAAACAGCGTGGCAAAGGTGCAATACATCATCGAGCCATCGAGATTGAAAGAGTAACCCAAGGGCAAGACGAACGAGGCAATGCGATTGTTGACGCCAAATTTTTCCAGCTGCTCCAGCGTCTTGGGATAAGCCGCTTCCGAGCTGGCCGTTGAAAAAGCCAGCAATATCGGTTCACGCACACGCTTGATCAAGTCAAATACGCGCGCTCGCAAAAACACAAAACCCATGGCTATCAGCAATACCCACAGCAGTACGATGCCGAAATAGAATTCGGCCATGAAAATGCCATAGGTACCGACCACGCCCATTCCGCTTTTTGCAATGGTTGCGGTGACCGCGGCAAACACCGCCAGCGGCGCAAATTGCATGACGTAGCCGGTTACTTTCAACATGATGTGGGCGAGGCTGTCCATGACATGGACCAGGGGCTTGGCTTTTTCGCCGATGGCTGCGGCGGCAAGGCCGAAAAATATGGAGAACACCAGAATCTGCAAGATCTCGTTTTTTGCCATGCCGTCGACGATAGACGCTGGTACAGCGTGTTCGATGAACACGGCGACCGACAGTGCCCCCGTTGCAACTCCGCTATCGCCACTGAGTTGTTGGGTTGCTTGCTGCAGAGCATCGCCAGGGCGGAACAAATTAACCAGGATCAGGCCCAACGTCAGCGACACCAATGACGCAAATAAAAACCAGCTCAGTGTTTTCAAGCCCACGCGGCCGACGGATTTGCCGTCACCCATTTTGGCGATCCCAACCACCAGGGTCGAAAGGATCAAGGGCGCTATGATCATCTTGATCAGGCGCAAAAAGATTTTGGTAACGACATCGAAGTTGCCGGCAATTTCTGCGTGCAAAGCAGGGTCGGCGTATTCATTGATCGCATAGCCAGCGATCAAGCCCAGAACAAGGCCTGCTAAAATATACGACGTCAGCCGATTCGATATCATTGTGCTTTCCCTAAATGCGAAGTGTCATGGGCGAAACGCAAGCAGTTTTCAAAGCTGTGAAGTAGTTCTGTCAGTTGCTCTTGCTGGCTTGTGCGCCAGACATGCCGGTGATGATTAGCCAGCGATCTCCGTTTCGTTGCCAGGTATGCGTGATGCGATAGGTGTCGCGCTGCCGGATGATTTCGCCGCTCTCCGCTGAACGCATGAAATCCTGTACCAGGTAGTGCACCGCCACCACGTCACCGAACGAACGCACAGATGCCCGGGTCAACTGGTAATCATAGGTTTCTGCGGGATTCGCGTGCAACGGCGCGATCCACGTACCGATACTCTCTTTCCCCACCGGCTTGTCGCTGAATCCGGGCCAGCCGACGAAACGCTCGTCCCAGAGCGACCTGTAATTCGCCAGGTCATTGTTCTTTACGTACAGCCAATAGGTCTCTTCGAGTTGCCATACGGCCTCTTCGTCCGTTGTACCATCCGCCCAAGCCGACACTGCAAACACCAGGATCAGCAGGATGCTTACCGTTGTATCTCGCATAATTTCTCCGGGACTCTTGAAAGGACTCGAATCAGCCTATCAGGAATTTGGTCCGATGAATCAGCGGGCCGCGGTGATCCGGACTCGCGGAATCCAGTTGCGCTGGCGGCGCGACAGCCTGTCACCGGTCACTTCGCCATCAAAATCCGACTTTGAGCTGGTCAGGGTCACTCCGGGCAAGTCTTTGAAAGTTCTTACATTTATCACGGCATACAGTTGTCCGTCGATCTCGCAGGCAACAAGCGGCGCCACGCCGCACATAGAGCAGACATAAAAATCAGCCGTCCTTGTACCGAATCGATACTTCGAAACCATAGCCGTGTCGTCGATGCCGACTTCGAGCTCGGCGTCGCGATGCGATGTCCAGGCACCGCCGTGTTTCTGGCAAAACGTGCAGCTGCAATTTCGTACAGCAATGACATCCTCCGATTGTGGCCACAGCAGCTCGTAGTGCAGATTCCCGCAGTGGCAGCCACCTTCGATGGCTGCAGCATCCAGCCGGCCCAGGCGGACCGGGGCAATATCCGGCTCCACCCATTCGGCTCTTGCTTTTTCGGACATCAGTGCGGCGCGCGAATAGAAATTCAATAACGCATCCTTCCGTGCCAGCTTGCTTTTGCACAAGCGGCTGACTCGTTCCGGCAGTGGCATAGGTGCGGCGCAACGCTCGTTAAATTCGAGGAGCAGCAGCACATAGGCGCGCGTAATCGTCTCGTGATAGCCGCTGCTTGCGGAGTTGATCGTCCCATGACTGTCGTTCAGTGTCCGGATTCCGCGGCGAAGCCTGTCCAGAGCTTCCGCCGCACCGTAGCGGTCGACGTGCCAAAGTCCAACCGCCAGGTGGGCCAAATGCGTCCACTCCTCGCGAGGAAGTGTCGAGGCGATAAACTGCCTCGCTAGACTCTCGATATCGAGTAAGGATGCTGGAGGTGATTCCTTCAGCACCACGTGCCCGCTATTCCTGAAAATGCCGGCTCATGGCATGGCAGCCCCGACAGCCTGGCGAACAGGAATTCCGGATGGATCGAAATCATGCAGGCAATAGACAT
>JAHKKM010000139.1 GCA_020027645.1 Pseudomonadota bacterium | reverse complement strand
ATCTGCTCGCGGGAGATGACTGTGGTCGAACTGCCGACGTTTACTCTTGATAACGGCGACCGGGACGCGGTCACGAGGATATTCTCCAGCGGACTTTCGGCGACGGCGGATGATTGACTGTATGCGGGCTGGCAGAGTACGCATGACAGGCTCAGCAAAACCAGGTGACGAACTGACATAAGACTCTCCCGCGAGGCTCCCCGCGCCTTGCGTAAAGGCTCGATACGGGGGAGGGGAGAGATTCTGGAATCTCCACTGCATCGCCCGCCGCGATCGAGTTGTGGACCAATCGATAGGCCGGTCTCCGGACTCATGAGTGACCCTTTGCAGGTCGTCGTCGATTGCCTTCCCACGCAAGTATCGCGCAGTGGCCTGAATAATCGACTGACTCATTTACCGTTGCGGGGGCAGTGACGGGTTTGTGCCTGAGCGACTCACCGTCTTCCCGTTTATCGTCCGGTGCAAAGCACTGAACGATCACCTGTCGAAATCGCCTTGCACGATACGTCACGGCATCGGCCTTTGCAAGGCAGGTCCCGCGGGCCAAAATTATCGAGGTGACGACGTCATCGTGCCGCCATTCGAGTTTTGATAGCATCGTCGGTCCCGCCACGACGCAGCACTGAAATGACCGACCCATCACAACAAATAAGCCAACTCAGGATCGATCGGTCCAACGCCACGGCTGCAAAGGGGCGCGGGATCTGGCTGATTCTGCCGCTGGCAATTGCGGTCATTGCCGGGGTTTTGTGGCTGGCTTTCGGTACCGGCAATCGCGCTGTTGTTGTTGAAACGGAGACGGCCCGTAAACCACCCAGCATTGCGGCGGCCGGCAGCGTGCTCGATGCATCCGGCTATGTCGTCGCGCGCCGCGAAGCAACCGTATCGTCGAAACTCACTGGAAAGGTTCGTGAAATCCTGGTCGAGGAAGGCATGCGGGTCGAAGCGGATCAGGTCATCGCACGACTTGACGATGCAACCCAGCAAGCTGAGCTGGCCCTGGCCAGGGCCCAGGTCGAGTCGGCCCGCGCCGGCCTGCAAGAGACCGAAGCGTTGCTGCGCGGTGCACGACTTGAGCGGGACCGGTTTCGCGACCTGGCTGCCCGCAAACTGACCAGTACCGCGAGCGTCGACGCCGCGGAAGCGAATTTCGATTCCCTGGCTGCACGACTGGAATTCGGCCGCGAAAATGTGAAGGTTGCCGAACGTGCCGCAGCACTTTCGCAGGATGCATTGGAGAACATGACTATTCGCGCTCCTTTCGGCGGCATGGTGGTATCGAAAAATGCGCAACCGGGAGAGATGATTTCGCCGGTTTCCGCCGGTGGTGGCTTCACCCGAACGGGTATCTGCACCATTGTCGACATGGAATCACTTGAAATCGAAGTCGATGTCAATGAGGCCTACATTCAACGTGTGTCACCAGCACAACGGGTCAGCGCGACGCTCGATGCGTATCCGGACTGGCAGATTCCAGCAGAGGTCATTGCAATTGTGCCGACAGCAGACCGGCAGAAAGCGACTGTGCGCGTGCGCATCGGGTTTCTCGAGCGCGACGAACGCATTTTGCGCGACATGGGAGCCAAGGTTGCATTTCTCGGGGCTGACACGGTTGCCGAACCAGAATCCATGGTGAATGGTGTGCTGATTGCCCGCGAGTCCCTGCAGCAGGATGCTGCTGGCGACTATGTCTGGCGCGTGAGCAACGATGGAAAGGTTGAACGGCGAATGGTCGTGCTTGGCAGTTCTGCGGACCGCGACCGGGTGTTGATTGCGGATGGCTTGTCTGCCGGCGATACGGTAGTGCGATCGTCGGAAAAACCGCTCACCGCCGGGCAAAAAATAAAAGCGAACTGAAGAGGGTTACATGATGAGCAAGGCTCTGGCCGAATTGAAGCATGTCAGTCGCGTGTATCAAAAAGGAAAAGACAAGGTCGAGGTACTGCACGAACTCGACCTGGAGATCCCCGTAGGCGATTTTGCTGCAATCATGGGTCCGTCGGGTTCCGGCAAGACCACCTTGCTCAATTTGCTGGGCGGTCTGGACCGGCCGAGCTCTGGCACCGTAACCGTTGGAGGCGCCGAGCTGTCATCGATGTCGAACAGCCAGCTCTCCAAATGGCGTGACGAGCCGACCGGCGATCTGGACCGGGAAACCGCTGACGATATCCTCGGCTTGCTGCAAATTCTGAATCGCAACCACGGCAAGACCATAGTGATGGTTACGCACGACGCGCAAGCGGCAGGCTTTGCAAGGCGAACGCTGCACGTGGACAAGGGCAAGCTCGAGGTGAGGGCGGCCGCGTGAAATACTTCGGCCTGCTCTGGAAAAACGTTTGGCGCAAGAAGGTGCGCACACTGCTGACAATTCTGTCCGTTTTTGTCGCATTTCTGCTGTATGCGTTACTTAACGGCATCGGTTATGCGTTCAATGTCGGTGCGGACGTTGCGAATGCCGAGCGCCTGATCGTTATCGACAAGATTTCCCTGATCAACCCGGTCCCGGTCAGCTACATGAACCGCATTGCAAGCACGCCCGGCGTTGCCGCAGTAACTCATGCCTCCTGGTTCGGCGGTTACTACCAGGATCAGCGGAACCAGTTCGCACAGTTCCCGACGGACCCGTACGCCTATTTTGCGATGTATCCGGAGCTCAATATCCCGAAAGAACAGCTTGATGCATTCGCCAGCACGCGAACCGGCGCTGTGGTTGGCCACGAACTTGCGGAGCAGTTCGGCTGGAAGATAGGTGACCGCATTCCGATCCAGGCGACCATCTGGACCAAGGCAGACGGAGGACGCACCTGGGAGTTTGAGCTGGTAGGCATTTTCTCCAGCAGCGATCCGCGGGGCAGTAGCGCGTTCATGCTGATGCATTACGACTATTTCGACGAGGCACGGGCATTCGGTAAGGGGACGGTTGGCTGGTACGTGTTGCGCGTCAACAAAGGCGCCGATCCGGTCGAGATTGCCAACACCATCGACGCAGGGTTCGCGAACTCGCCGAACGAAACCGAAACCAGCACTGAAGCCGCTTTTGCCGCATCCTTTGCCAAACAGTTCGGCAATATCGCGTTGATCGTGCAGCTGATACTGGGCGCCGTCTTTTTCACCTTGCTGCTGGTCGCCGGCAATACGATGGCCCAATCGATCCGGGAGCGAATTTCGGAAATCGCTGTGATGAAAACGTTGGGCTTTGGCGATCGATCCGTCCTGCTGGTGATTCTGTCCGAGTCGATCCTGATCATGATGATCGGCGGCATACTGGGACTTGCGGCGGGATGGTTTTTTATCCAGGGGCTTAGCGTAGAAATGGGCGCGTTCTTGCCCGGCATATTTTTGTCGCCGAATGCACTGATCTTTGGAATGGCCTTTATCGTCATTGTCGGAGTGTTGGCCGGGATTTTCCCGGCAGTTAAGGCAATGCGCCTGACAATTGTTGAAGCGTTGGCGCGCGCCTAGGAGAAATGAATGGCGGCTATTCGACAGGCGATTGCAGTCACCTGGCTCAACATACTGAACATACGGAAGCGTATCGCGGCTTCACTGGTCGCCGTCATCGGTGTGGCGGCAGTCGTTCTGGTTTTCGCTGCCGTGTTGTCGATGGCGAAGGGTTTTGAACGAACCATGACCTCCGCCGGGTCTGAAGACACTGCAATCATCATACGCAGCGGCTCGACCGCCGAACTGAACAGTGGACTGTCGAATGAACAGGTATTGATCGTCGCCAATGCGCCCGGTGTGCTGAAGGATGGCGACCAGCCCGTTACCTCGGCCGAGCTCTACGTGATCGTCGACATCCGGAAAAAGTCCACGAATGCGGATGCCAATGTGCCGATTCGTGGCGTGCAATCGAACGCAATGGAAGTGCGCCAGAATGTTCAGATTGCGGAAGGGCGCATGTTCGAAGCCGGTCGAAACGAGATTGTTGTCGGTCGCGCCGCGCAACAGGAGTTTGCCGGGCTGGAATTGGGGGCGAACATCAAATTCGGACAGTCCGTCTGGACTATCGTCGGCGTTTTCACCGCAAATGGCAGTGTATCGGAATCCGAACTCTGGACCGATGTGCGCGTGCTTCAGGGCGCCTACCGGCGTGGCAACAGTTTTCAATCTGTTCGCGCGAAGCTCGAAAGCAAGGATAGCCTTCAGGTGCTCAAGGATGCGCTGGACAAGGATCCGCGGATCGATGTCGACGTCATGAGCGAGCAGGAGTATTACTCGACGCAGGCGCAGCCATTGAGCCAGTTCATTCGCCTCATTGGCTACCCACTGACCGTGCTGATGGCCATCGGCGCTGTATTTGGCGCCCTGAATTCGATGTATTCGTCAGTATCGGTCCGCACCAAGGAGATTGCGACTTTGCGTGCGCTGGGCTTCGGTCCTTTCGCCGTGCTGGTGTCGACCATCATCGAATCGACGATCCTGGCACTGACAGGGGGCGCATTGGGTGGTGCCATTGCCTACCTGGTATTCAACGGGTTTCGTGTTTCCACGCTCAACGGAGCGAGCTTCAGCCAGGTCGTCTTTGACTTTGCCGTAACGCCCGATCTGCTGGTGCAGGGCCTCATCGCGGCCACGATCATTGGCCTTATCGGCGGTTTTTTCCCCGCGATACGCGCGGCGCGATTGCCTGTGGCGCAGGCGCTGCGCGAAGTCTGACAGGGACTTGATCGACAAGCAGGAACTAATACTTGCCAGGGTCCTCAGTCACACGTTGACAAAGAAGTGGTCAATACGGTTCTGTTGCCGGCTTCATCGAGCGCGAAAAAATTCACTTCTGCCTCGATGGGGTTGTCGATGTATTCGATCAGATACTCTGCGGCCGGCAGCGGTGTAAGGGAAAAATCCGCAAACGTTTGCTGGCGCCCGCCGATGAATTCCCACTGGTCATAAAACAAACGGAAGTTCCAGGCACGGTTGGCCGGGACACGAAATACCTGGTGCCGGTCGTCCGGTTCCAATTTCAGTACGCGCGAAACTTCGCAGGCCGGGTCCTCGAAGACCCACAACTTGATGCCCGTCACGCTGAGGAATCTGCCGCGGAGCCCAGGAGCCACGAATCGAACGATCGCATCGCTGTCACTGGCATCCGTGCCAACCTGGACCACGGTGGATGGCTCGGCAGGATAGGTCCGCGCATCGGTTTCGCCGCACTCCGGCTTGTAATCGACCACCAGCTTTGATGCGGTGCCATCCGGCGCAAGCTGCGTAAACTCAAAATTGTAGCGGTTGTCGGCAGTGGCAGGCCGGTAGGCAAAGGTGTATTCGTGGCCATCCAGCGGCGTAAAGGAAAAGTCCCTGGTGACCGTGTACATGCCCGGGGCACGCAACCACAGCGCGAAATTGGTCGGCTGGCCGGCGACGATGTAGGTCGAATCCGTTTGCGTCTTACTTTTGACTTTGAACATCTCACTACGCTTTTTGCTTGCGCATGGGTCACTGCGGTCGCCAATGAAAAAGGCGATCTCGGCGCCACTGGCGACGATCGTTACTTTGGATCGGGGACCGGCCTCAATCGGCTTGTGAGCCGCGGCCAAGGCATTGGTGCCAAAGAGGCAAAGCCCAACCCCAAGCATTGCAAGGCGAGTATGGGCAGCCAATTCCCAAATCGTCTCCGTTCTCCGGGTTCCCCTGGCACCGTCACACGCCTTTGCCATATGCGTATAATGTATATTATGTTAAATTACAGTTGGATATCGGCATCGAACCGGCCGGGTCTGCACGACCCCGCTATCGCGGGACCCCGCTGATCCTCCCTCCCGCATTCGCGTTGGTCGAAAGCAGACTTCGTCAGGGCCTGCCGAAAGTGATCAGATCATTCAACTCAACCAGCCGAACGCGCCACCCGTAACCAGCGCGTACAAAAGCGCGTCCAGCAGGTTCCTGCCGGTGACCGCGTACGGGCGCCCAAACCATATGCTGTCCTGGATATAGGCGAATCCATAGGCTGCGAACGCCGTCGTGCCGGCAATGCGAAATACCTGCAGATACGTTGCGTCGGCCGTGACCGTACGGCTCACCATGTAGGCACACAGGATGCTGACCACGACGTTGAAGAGGAACGACAGAACCAGCATCCCGCCCATTTTCGGCGGCCCGGAGCGCAGGATCGCAATCAGCGCCACTGGCCCGTCCTGCATTTTCTTTTGCAGCTCCGGCTTCCCCATGTCTTTATTGCTGGCTACATGCGGCACCTGGTAAAAACCCGGGCTCATGCCACGCAGCGCGGCTCTCGCGGCGTCTTCATCCCGTGTCTTCGCGTAATCGTGCTTGTGCCAGCCAAACACCATCCACACCAGCGCACTCGCGATCCAGGCAAGGACCGCAGCAACGAGTATTGGCATCCAAAGACCGATAATGCTCATGACGCACCCCCTTGTATTTGAATTCTTGTATGTCCAGTAATGCAGCCCGGCCATTCTAGCAACGAATGTCGTCAGCGGGGCATGACACCCGCCGGGCCGCTACCGGCAAATGGATCCGCAAAACGCGGCTCGCGCAAGACGGTTTCGTCGGTCAGCGATGCAAGAAATTCCAGCAAATCGGCACGCTCCTGGTCGCTCAGGGAAAACCCTTTTACAAACGTTGATTTATACGGACTTCGGCTGCCGTCCCCTGCCCTTGCGCCCCGCGTAATCGCGCGCCCACCCGCCTCGTAATGGCGAATTACCGCGTCCAGGGTTGCGATGCTGCCGTCATGCATATAAGGCGCTGTGACAGCGATGTTGCGCAGCGTCGGTGCCTTGAAGCGGCCCATGTCACGGCGCTCGCCAGTGATGGCGAAGAGTCCGGTATTGTCCGAAGGGTACGCGCCATCGCCCGCGATGTTGTACAGGCCGTTGTTGTGAAATCCTGCACTTTCCACGACTGCGTCCGCGTGGGTGCTGCTATCAGTGAAATGGTAGCCGCCGTGGCAATGAAAGCACTCCAGTCGTTCGGAGAAGAACAACGTCATGCCACGAACTGCCGATGCTGACAGGGCCGACGTATCGCCATGCAAAAAGCGATCATAGGGCGCATCGAATGACACGATACTGCGGACGAAACTGGCGATTGCACGCAACAGGTTCAACAGCGAAAACGGATCGGCGTCGTCCGGAAATGCCAGCGGAATGACTTTGCTGTAGTACTCATCCTGTCGGAGTATGGCAATGAGTTCCGCCTCCCGGCCAACCATACCCATCTCGACCGGGTTCTCGCCAAAGAGTGGTGTCAGCGCCTGGATTTCGAGCCTGTCGAGCAGATGGTTGGCCCAGGTCAGTCGGGCCGCATAGGCAACGTTGACCAGCGACATGGAACCGCGGGGATGTATCGCGCCGGTTGCGCCAACCGCCTGCGCCAGCCCGTCCGTGAACGCGAGTACCTGGCGGTGACAACCCGCGCAAGACATGGTCGCGTTAACTGACAGGCGCCGGTCATAGAATAAGTGCCGGCCGAGCTCGACTTTGACCGAGCTCATCGGGTTGTCCGCGGGAACCGGTGGCAAGGGATAGGATTCGGGCAAGTTCCAGGTGTATGCCGGTTCCGGTTTCAACAGGAATCCGAGCGAGACCGCCACCACCAGTACGATGGCGACGATGAGCAGCGCAATTCTCACGGCGCCGGTTCGATGCGGAACACACGCTGCGATGCGGCTTCGGCGGTCAGGCCATACGGCAGACCCAAGGCCGCAAACGCAGCGGCACAAGCCGGTTCGTCCGGTCCGGACGAGCAATCCGAACCGATGCCGTCGGCAAGATTCGCGGCTGTGACCAGCGGCTCCAGATCAATCACGATTCGGTCCCGCGAAGGATCGAAATCGCCCAGTGCCACCGCAATCCGGTTTGACGAGCGGCACTCGATTTCGTCGCTGATGCTGCCATCGCAATGGCTGCTGCCAAGGTGCATCCAAAAGCGATCCGACTCACTATTGATTCCGACGCGCATGAATTTGTAGCCTGTCAGCCAGTGCCAGTGCATTGCCGTGTAATTGAGCGGAGCTTTTGCTGTCATCGGGTCGCGGTGGTTGCTGTCCGGCGGAACGCCGACTGTGAAGCTGATGCCGTGAAACGGACTGCCGACATTATCGGCAGTAACCACGCCGCGAATCGACCGGTTACTCGCCGCGCTGCCATTGATACAGTCCCCCTGCCCGTCTTCGAAATCCAGCAGTGCAATTTTGCCGTCTTGCCACAGACCATCCGCGAGGAGCTCGACAGCTCTGGAACGGCCGGCCTGGTCGACCAGTTTCAAGTCGTACACAAAGAAGCGCAGGTCAGTCAACTTCAGACCGGCGACCGCCTCGGTACACGAAATGGCGTTGTCCCCATAGCGTACGGAAAAATTCAGTTCGACCGGCGTAACACGGTCGGCACAACCGGAGATCATCGGCAGCGGGCCGATGACCAAGGCGATAAAGCGCAACGATATTCGAGCAGAACGCGGGATTGCCATTGGTCACTTTGGGCCCAGCCCACCAGATCAATGACACAGAGTATGCCGGATCAGTTCCCGGCGGTCAGGAGCGGCCCTTCGAAAGCTGACCTCACGCAGTTTGACTTCGGAGCGCAGATTTTCGGTGGCCCGGTCGGACAGCTCGGCACGCAGTTCGCGGGTCTTTTTCACCGATTCCTTCAGGTCCCGCCGCAGCTTTTCGACCTCGCGAAGCTGTTGTTCGGCAGTAACTTCCCGTTCGGTAATCGTCTGCTTGGCCTGTGCCAGATCCTTGTCGCGCGCCGCGAGTTCTTCCCGGACCTTCTCGGCATCGCTCTTGGCGACGCGCACTTCTGCCTCCAGCGAGCGAATCCGGTCGTCACGCGGATCCCGGTCCCGCGCTTTCACCCGGTTGCTGAAATAGGACCCGATTTTCGCCACTAACCAGCCGAGCACGAACGCGCCCACTGTCGCGTACATCAGAGTCTCGGGGGTATCCATGAACATGCCAGGCGTCCTTAGATTTCTTGGCAACGCCCTAGATTATGCAGTTTCGCGATGAGTAAAAGGACCGAGTTCTCAGTCCTGCAGGGCAGCCAGCCTTCGGGCGTCATAAAACGCTCCTGTAACACCAAAAAAAGGACTTCTGTATCAGTGCTTTAGATAACATTCTTGATGTATGTTTTAAGATCAGGCCCAGCAGGCACTGTTGTTGATCATGCGGGGTATTCAGCTAGCGACTGCTGCGCAGGATATCCAGCGTCAGGTCGGTGAAGTCAGTGAACAGCCCGTCGATTTTCAACTCGTAAACGAACCAGCAGACCAGCTCGTTGTAGCTGTCGAAGCCCTGCGGAAAGGCATCTGCTCGAAAGGTGTAAGGATGAACCTGAAGTCCGGCGTCGTGGGCCATCCGCACCAGCCCGCTTGACACGGGTTGCCCGTCGATTTCGGCCAAAGTGTAGAGCTGGTCTATCCACGGACCGATGCCATCCGCCACGCGAGCCAATTTGGCCAGACCCTGCGCCGTTCTCATTTGGTCGTAATCGGTAGCCGATTCCGCCCAGCTGTTCTCGCCGACCAGCTGGATCAGGCGTAGCTGGCAACCCAAATCTTGCCGCAGGCGCTTGAGCTCCTGTGCATCAAAACATTGCACGAAAACCGGATCCTGCTTCGACTCATAGCCGTAGTGCGCGAGCATTTGAAGCAGCATGGCGGCGACGTCGACACCTTCCTGGTGGTGCCACGCCGGTGCCTTGATTTCCGGGTAAATGCCAACGTTGCGTCCGGTGGACCGGTTCAGGCCCTGGACCAGCTCGATTTCCTGCGCCAGGGTGACAATACGAAACTGTCCCTGGCCCAGCGGGAAACGCCCTGGAAAAGCCGGGCCACTGGCGTCGTCGTTCAACCGCTCCTGAATATTCAGCGTTTTCAGCTCGGCCAGGTCGAAGTCGCGTACGTAAAAACGGCCGTCATCCCGGCGCCGATTCGGAAAGCGCGCCGCAACATCGCTGACGCGATCGAGGTGAATATCGTGTGACACGATCAGCACATCGTCCCTGGAGGCGACCACGTCCTGCTCGAGGAAATCGGCCCCCATCGCGTACGCCAGCGCTTTGGCCTCCTGGGTGTGCTCGGGCAGGTAACCCGACGCCCCGCGGTGTGCGATGACCAGCGGTCTGTCGTCGCGGGCTGTCGGGGACAGTGTTCTATCGGACATCTAAGGCGCCTCCGGGCGGCAATCACCAGGCAAGGGGGACCCTAATACTTTTAAGGAAAATCAATCACTTCCCAGCGTGACGTATCCTCATTTCGGGCCAGTTTTTTCAATGCGTCCACAATCGCGCGCTCGTTCCATTCGACATTTTCCTTGACCCGCGCCGCCAGCTCTTTCGGCGTGGCGGCAATACCGCCAAACGGACGGATGGCGACAGTGGGTTTTCGGTTGGCCTCGGCCGCATCGAGCTGAAAACGGACAAGATCTGGTTTCTCCACGTACAACGATGCCAGAACCACCACGACCTCACACTGCTTTATCTGCGAGATCAGCTCTTCCTTGATCGCCTCCAGGCCTCCGGTTGCTGGCACGTTGTCTGGCAAACTGCAATTCAGGTAAAAAAAATTGTCGACACTTTCCAGGAACTCGAAGACCCGCAGATAGTCGTCGGATTCGGCAAAGCGGTGGGTTACAAAAACCCGAATTGGATTTTTCTCTGACACAAAGATCTCCCGTAGCTGAAGCCGTAAAGCCTGGCGTTGCTACCTGCCACAGCCATTCCGAGCAACGATCTCCGGTTGCGGCAATTTTGCCTTGGTCCGCGGCAAGTGTAGCGAAACGGCTCCGGATCTGCCCGGTTACGACTCACTATCTTGGTTCCAATGCCCCCGCCCTTTCGGTATCGTAGCCCGGTTTCTTTCCGACTGTGAAATTCCCTCACGAATGCGACTGCTTCTTTATAACATCCGCTACGCTATCGGCGCGGGCGCGTCGATGCATGTGCCACTGCCTGGGGCTGGCTACCTGCTCGGCAATCAGACCGTACTTCCGGAGATCACGAATTTCATCAAGTCGTCGGACCCGGACATCGTCGGGCTGATCGAGGTCGACACCGGCTCGATTCGCAGTCGCAATATCAACCAGGCGGAGACCATAGCCGAGAGCCTCGGCATGAGCTCGTCTTACGAAATCAAGTACGGCGAAAGCTCGATTAACCAGTTGCTGCCGATCATTCGAATGCAGGGCAATGCTTTCCTTGCCGCGGATCGCGTGCATGGCGAGAAGTTTCATTATTTTGATACCGGGATCAAACGTCTGATCATTGAGCTCGAAATGGAGAAGTTCTCGGTATTCCTGGTGCACCTGTCGCTGAAGTACCGGCATCGTCACCTGCAATTGCGAACGCTGTTCGATCTGATCGAGAAGAACGCCAAACCGGTGATCGTTGCCGGTGATTTCAATACGTTCTGGGGTGAAAACGAAATCTATCTGTTTATGCGCGCAGCCGGCTTGCGCAGCGCAAACACTACGAGCATACCGTCATATCCCAGCCGTTCGCCGCGCAAGGAACTTGATTTCATTCTCTATCAGGATGGCATTACCGTTACTGATTTTCGTGTGCCGGCGGTCCGATTTTCGGATCACTTGCCGCTCATTTGTGATTTCGAGGTCGACTGATCATGCAATTGTCTATCGGGAAAATCACATGAATGGAATCATCGATCAAGGTTACAAACACTGGCGCGTCGAATCAGGCGCTAACAACATCGTGTGGCTCTGTATCGACAAGGCAGATAGCAGCGCCAACGTCCTGTCCGGTGCGGTGCTCCGGGAACTCGCAGAAATCATCGAACCATTCCGCGTGGCACCACCGGCAGGCATTGTTTTTCATTCCGGAAAACAGAATGGTTTTGTCATGGGTGCCGATATCAACGAGTTCACCACCATAAAAACGCCTGACGAGGCTTACAAACTGATTCGCCTCGGGCAACAGGTAATGGACGCGGTCGAGGCCTTGCCCTGCCCTACAGTGGCTGCGATCAATGGATTCGCACTTGGCGGTGGCCTCGAGTTGGCACTGGCCTGCAATTACCGGATTGCAATCAGGAACGACAAACCGATCCTCGGGCTGCCTGAAGTACAACTCGGCATCCACCCCGGATTCGGCGGAACAGTGCGCGCGGTCCGCATCAGTGGCGTTCGCGCTGCCATGCAGTTGATGCTGACCGGACAACCGATAACCGCAGACAAGGCATTGCGGCAGAAGCTTATCGACCGGATTACTACGGATTCTGACTGGAGGCAGGCGGCGTCAGACTTGATTCGCTCCCGCCCGCCACGTGCGTCCGCAACCATCGTCGACAGGCTATTGAATTTGCCATTCATGCGGCCGTTCGTCGCCCGAATGCTGGAAAAGCAGGTGCGGGCCAAGGCACGACCGGATCATTACCCGGCACCGTATGCCATTATCAAGCTGTGGTCACGCTTTGGCGCGTCAGCAAACACCGCGTATGAAGCCGAAGCGCGGTCCATAGCCGAGCTGATGTGCGGCAGTACGTCACGCAACCTCGTTCGCGTATTTTTTCTGCAGAACAGGCTCAAGAGCCAGGGCAACAAGCCTGCGACGAAGATCCGTCGCGTGCACGTGGTCGGAGCCGGTGTCATGGGCGGTGACATAGCTGCTTGGTGTGCCCTGCGCGGACTGGACGTCACATTGCAGGACCGGGCGGACGAGTACGTGCAGCCAGCAATGCAGCGCGCGCAAAAACTCTTCGAGAAGAAGGTGCGCGATCCCGACGAACGCGCTGCATCGTCGTCCCGCCTGCATGCCGACGTTGCCGGCAACGGTGTCGCCGACGCGGACCTGATCATCGAAGCAATCTTCGAGAATTTGGAGGCGAAACAGGATCTGTACCGCAAACTGCAGGACAGGATGAAGGACTCGGCGGTACTCGCGACCAACACCTCGAGCATTCGGCTCGAGAATCTGCGTGGCGTGCTGCGCAGGCCAAAAAGATTCATCGGCCTGCATTTTTTCAATCCGGTTGCGATGTTGCCGCTGGTCGAGGTCATACGATGCCAGGACACCGAGCGCGAAATCCTCGATCTC
>JAHKKM010000138.1 GCA_020027645.1 Pseudomonadota bacterium | reverse complement strand
CGGCGGTGTCTGACAGAGATGAATCGGTCACGGCCGGGGGAGTTGGGTTTCGCTACCTGGTGGCGCGAAGGCACGGGCTGCACATGGGTCTCGATGTCGCCTGGGGCCCGGACGATCCGGTCTTCTATGTTATCGTTGGCAGCGCCTGGCTTCGTCCCTGATCGGGGCGGATCTGTCACCTGCTAATCGGAGTTCAAAGACTTGTTGCCTCTCGCCGCGGCGGTCTTCCTGATCGCGTCCTGAAACGTCGTCATCAGTACGGCGGTGGAAACGCCGATCATCAGCGCCCCGTTGATGGCTTCGAGCGGCCCGAGGATCCGGCGTGCTTCGCTCATCACGATGTCGCCGTAGCCCAAGGTCGCGAAATTCACGGCCGAATGATAAATCGCTACTTCGTAAGTCTGGAATTCGCCGAGCAGGCGGAAAGCGAGTGCCCAGATCGCTACCTGTGCGAAGTTGCCAATGAGGAGCAGCAACATCACAACCATGATCACCACCAGGCTCGAGAATACCGACGGGCTGAGAATCAGATCCTGTTGCCTCGCGTAATAGCGGATCACGACGATTACCAGCAGTGCCTCGAGAAACAGGCATAACACCATGATCGCAATGCCGAGAACAAGATTCATGCAAGTTCAGCTTCGGCGGATTGCATGTGACGATCTCCCCGGACAATTCATTGCTGTAGTTTACACAACCGCGTGCAAAGCAGTGCTGTCAACTCATGCTAATAGGTCAGCGACGCAGGTTCGGTCGTGGCGTCTCAGAAAGCCTCGCCAACGGAAACATGGATCGCATCGCTATCTTTTGAGCGGGCGTAGTCGACCCGGAGATTGATGCGCTTTGCCGCCAGGACCATGAACCGGATGCCGGCGCCGTAGCTCGGGATCGCCTCGTGCTCCTGAAATCCGCTGAATGAACTGCCGTATTGTCCAACGCCCGCAAATCCGGCCAGGCCCCAACGCTCGCTCAGGTGCCAGCGGGCCTCGAGCTGGCCGGATGCTGTCGTCTTGCCAAGGTAGTCAGTTACATCGAAGCCCCTGAGTTTGATGGTGCATGCGTCCCAAAGCGGGGTCGAGCCAGCGCGCTGGCAGCCTTGCATCTCCCAGGCCAACACCAGTGATTCGTTCATTTCATGGTAGGAGCGAAATGCCAGGCTGTACGATTGATAGGTATTGTCGCTGCCAAGTGCTTCATCATTGAAGAGCGCTTCAGCCTCGAGGTAACGGCCACTGTAAGAGTTGATCGGCATGTCGCGGGAGTCAAACTCAACAGCTACTCCCAACCCTGACGAGCGTACATCGCTGCCGGTGTCGAATCCGGCTGCCGAGGTCGAGGACTCGAAGTCCTGGTTTGCGTTGACGGTCCGCAAATTGAATCCGCCATACCAGTGGCCCGCTACCTTCCTGGAAAGCTTGGCAAAAAGAAATTGTCCTTCTATGTGCCAATCCAGGCTTTGTCCTTCAGGTGATTCATCAGGCGCCAGCAGAGACAGTCGAAGGTCAGCCGTACCGATAGCACCGGTAAAGCGCCACTTGTTGTTCCTCCAGTAGTTCTGCTGTACCAATGCGAGCGCCTGGCTCGTGTTACTGGTGTACATGCCGCCCGCTGCGGTAACCGACGCGGGTTGCGCCTTCTTTTGCTCTTCGGTCTGTGGATAGAAGTAGGCGGCGCCGGCAACCAGTCCGGTATCCAGCGTCGGATTTGAGATTGGAATGGGCACAACAACGAAATCGCCGCGCCGCAATTTCAGGCTGGACTCATCCTCTCGAATGTCCGGAGCGATAGTAGGGCGCGTGTCGGTTTCCGGCGCGCCTGCGAATGCCAATGACGCGGGCAAAGTGAAAAGAAGCACCAGTGCAGTGAAACGCACTGAAGCGATTACCACGCAATTCCGTAATCATCGCCGTGATTGCTGGAACCGCCCTGGAAGGTGCCATGCTCCCAGTCGAAGTAGATGGCGTTGATGGGTCCGGACGTCCTGTCGCGCATGCCCCAGATACCGACTTCGACTTTGTAGCCCATCGTGCTCAACTGGTTCTGCGTAAATTCCGAAAGCGATTCGTTGACGGCAAGGCGGCCAGGTTCCTTCTTATGATCACCGAATGAGTCGTGCAGCTGGAAGCTCAGGAAATTGTCCGCCTCGGCTGCTTCCTGGACGTTCATGCCGAACTCGACGACATTCAAAAAGAACTGCAGCAGCATCTGGTCCTGTGAATCGCCACCCTGCACGGCGAATGACAGGTACGGCTTGCCATCCTTCAGCGCCATGCCCGGCGTCAGCGTTACCCGCGGACGTTTGCCGGGTTCGAGTACGTTGTACGGATTCTCAGCGGGATCGAGCACGAAACTCTGCATGCGCTGACTCAGGCCGATGCCCGTTTTGCCGGCGATGACTGCGGGTATCCACGCGCCACTCGGTGTCACGGAAACGATCCAGCCTTCCTCATCGGCCGCCTGGATTGATGTCGTTCCCTGGAAGAATCCCTCGTCATCGGGTACGGCGCTGCTCACGTTGTCCGATTGCAGATTTTCCAGGAGATGCAGATAGGGATTGTCGCCGCGCTGGAACTCGTACGGATCACCGGGCCCTGCTGTTGCGTCGTTTCTTTCAGGATCGATCTGCGCGGCGCGCTTTTTCGCATACTCCTTCGACAACAGTCCCTGAACAGGTTCTTCCGGCGGAAAGTAGGGGTCGCCGTAATAAAAATCGCGATCCGCAAAGGCAAGGTTCATCGCCTGGTAGAGCGTATGGATGTAGCGGGTCGAGTTGTAGCCCATGCCGGCCAGGTCGAAATTTTCGAGGATGTTCAGCGCCTGCAGCATGACCGGCCCCTGCACCCAGGTGGTCAGTTTGTAAACCTCGATGCCGCGATAGCTTGTCTTCACCGGTTTTTCGATGTGTACCTGCCACCGGTCGAGGTCTTCCATGGTGATCAGGCCATCCTGTTCCTGCGTCGATCGCACCAGTTCGTCGGCGATGTCGCCGCGATAGAAGCGGTCGTATGCAGCGTAAATCGCCGCTTTCCGGTCGAGGCCTTTGGCGAGCGCCTGCTGCTCAGCCTCGACGAGTTTGCCGAGCGTCGCTTGCAGATCCGGTTGGCGGAACACCTCGCCGACCGACGGGCCCCTTGGTTCGTCGTCGCCGTGCGGCAGGAACACCGCTCTGGAGTAGGGCCATTTCAGGATTTCGTCGCGGGTCCGCTCGATTGCACGTACCGCACGGTCCTCGATCGCATACCCGCCCGCCATTTCGATCGCCGGTGCCAAAACGTCAGCGAGACTCATGGTGCCGTACTCCGCCAGCATCACCATCAGACCGCCGGGCGTGCCGGGCGTAACCGCGGCCAGCGGACCAAACTCAGGTGGATAGGCCATACCCTGGTTACGGAAAAAATCCGGCGTGGCTCCGGTCGGCGCTACACCGAGTGCATTGATACCGATGACCTCTTTCGTGTGCGGGTTGTAGATGAGGGCCTGTGTCTCTCCGCCCCAGCCGAGCGTGTCCCACATGGTGTTCGTTGCGGCGAGCATGGCACAGGCGGCATCGACCGCGTTCCCGCCTTTCTGGAAAATTCCAGCGCCTGCGGTTGCCGCGAGCGGCTTGCCCGTTATCGCGACCCAGTGCTTGCCGTACAGCACTGGTTTTTGCGTCGCAGCCTCTGCCGCCGAAAACGCCAGGATGCAGGTGAATACGGCGATGATGCATTCCCGGGTACGAACTCCAATAGCTTGCATCTGGCTACTCCCTGCGCAAAAAAGGTGTCAGGTTTATTTTCCAGAAAAAGGTGTCAGGTTTATTTTCTTCGAAAATAAACCTGACACCTTTTTCTTTTTCTGGCACTACTTCCGGAAGAGCATTACGACGCCTGCGACCGCGGATACCGCGCCGCAGATCAGGTAAAGCATGGTTCGATCCGAATATTGTCCGGTCAATGCCTCGGATATCTCTTCCGTAGGTGCGGAGGTGGCGTTGAAACCGAAATACAGTGCAATCAAGCCGGCCACCAGCAAAACGATACCAATTATCCTGTTTTTGCTCATCAGACTGTCTCCAAATAGATGTAGCGCTTATCCTCTGTATCAAGGATAGCAAAAAGGCGTCAGGCTTATTTGACGACCAGAGAAAAAGGTGTCAGGTTTATTTTTAAAGGAAAATAAACCTGACACCTTTTTCTCTGGAATACACACATGACAAAACTGATCGTCGTTCTCATCCTGCTGTTCGCGGCCGCCGCCGGCGCCTGGCACATGGCCGGACGCGCCGACCCGCCGGCCATCGAGATTGTGAAACCCGAACGGCTGATCGGTCCGTCCGGCGATCTCGAAGTGACGATCACCACTCCAGGCGGAGAACTCACGCAGCTGGAAGTCGTACTGCAACAGGGTGACGCTCGTTGGCCGGTCTTCACACTGCCAGGCGGCGAGCCTGCGCGGCTTGCCAGGGTTGACGCGAACCACTTGCAGCTATACAGGCCGATCGGCAAGCGCGACGTTCCCGAGCTCGAGGCCGGGCCACTGTCGATTCATGTCACTGCCGTGCGGCGGGTGTTGTTCGGCCTGCGGGAAATCCGCTCGAGCGCAACGCACCAGGTCGAGGTGCGGTTGCTGCCGCCGCAGGCAGGCGTCGTGTCGCAGTTTCATTACATCAACCACGGCGGGTCCGAGATGGTCGTCTATCGGGTGCGGCCGTCCGACGTCGACTCCGGTGTGCGGGTTGGCGATTACGAATACCCGGGCTATCCGGCGACCGGTGCCGGAATCGCCGACGCTGAGCCCGGTCTGCGTGTAGCGTTCTTCGCGCTGCTGTGGGACCAGGACGTGACTACGCCCATTAGTCTGTACGCTCGCGATGAAGTCGGCAACGAAAGTCGCGCAAGCTTCGACTACCGTGTTTTTCCGAAGAGTTTTCGCAAGAGCCAGATCAACCTTGACGATCGCTTCCTGCAGAAAGTGGTACCGGAAATTCTCTACAATACTCCAGAGCTGAAGGTCGATAACCCATCGGACCTGTTAGGTTCCTACCTGCAGATCAATCGCGAGTTGCGCCGGCAGAACAACGCCCGGATCACCGAGCTTGCGAGTGCGACCGCGCCGACGATTCTTTGGGACGGGGCGTTCAAACAGCTGATCAATACGGCAGTGGAGGCGGGGTTTGCGGATCAGCGCAGCTATGTCTATGACGGCAAGGAAGTCGATCAGCAGGTGCACCTGGGATTCGACCTGGCGTCGACTACCAATGCGCCAGTACTGGCAGCAAACAGGGGACAGGTATTGCATGCAGGCTGGCTAGGCATTTACGGTAACTGTGTCATTGTTGATCACGGCATGGGATTGCAGTCGCTGTACGCCCATCTTTCGACCATCGATGTCGGTGTTGGCGATGTCGTCGAAAAGAGCGGACGACTCGGTTTGAGTGGCGCGACCGGCCTCGCGGGTGGTGATCACTTGCATTTCACGATGTTGATCGGCGGTCATGCCGTTACGCCGATCGACTGGTGGAGCGAGCAATGGATCGAGGACAGGGTCCTGCGCAAGCTGCATCAGGCAACAACGCCTGGCTCAGGCGAGGGGTCGAGCGACGAATCGAGCGGCGGCCTGGCCGCTGGCGAACTCTAGGACAGTCGCGCAATTCCGGTTTGTGCGAGAGCAGCCGGAGATGACGGCGTACTTCAACAATTGCGGAGTAACTCAGAATGGGAACCAACAAATCGTTACACTACGGAATGGCAGCATTAGCACTTGTTGTGGCGTTGGCCGCACAGTCTTCGGCGCTCGCAGACGAGCAAGCGTTTATTCGAACGGCGGATTCCACCGAGATCGCATGGGGACCGTGCCCGGAATTCATGCCTGAGGGCTGTGCGCTCGCGGTACTGCAGGGTAATCCTGCCGAAAAGAATGCGGACGTTTTCTTCAAGCTGCCGGCCAAAACGACAGCGCCTTTGCATACGCACTCATCGGCGGAACGCATGGTGCTGGTCTCCGGCGAAATGAAGGTGCAATACGAAGGTCAGGAACCGGTAGTGCTGAAAGCGGGAACGTATGCATACGGCCCTGCAAGCCTGCCGCACGAGGCGACCTGCAGTTCCGATCAGGATTGCATCCTGTTCATCGCCTTCGAGGAGCCGGTGGACGCCATCGCAGCCGGCGAGTAAACACTGGCTGATTCAGTGTACGAACTCAGCGGCCGGTCACATCACGACCGGCCGCTGAGAATTCCTTCGGTCACTCAGAAGAATACCGAGAACGCCACCGAGGTCGTAGTTCCGTCCTGGCCACCGACGTAGTAGCCAAAAGTGCTGCTGACCGATGAGCGGTTCACGTCGATCACCTGGACATTGAGCCGATGATTGCGCGTGTCCAGAGGGTAGAAGTTCATTCCGATGATGTATTCGGAACTGTCGCCGAAGCCGGCATCGCTGTCGCCGAAAATCTGTGAGGTTGCGGCGTAAAGCTCGAGTTTCTTGCGTATCGGGAAAAACGAGCCCTGCACATAAAAGCCCTCATCGTCGATCCCCGTAACAGGCAGGGTGCCGGTGGCCTCGAAGTTATCGAGGCGGCGTTTGTACAATTCCGCTTGCAGGAAAATACCCCGGTACTTCATCCCGGCATCGATGGCGATGAGCTGGTAGTCGACGTTGTTGACGGTGACGCCG
>JAHKKM010000137.1 GCA_020027645.1 Pseudomonadota bacterium | reverse complement strand
CTGGTCGACTCCAATACGGTCAACACGGGCGTCCAGAACGTCACCACGCACACCATCGGCTTTACCATCGATCTGCCGCTTTTGCGCGAGACCGCGCTGGCGTCCGGCGGCCAATACTTCCTCGCAGACGACGTCGAAACGCTGACGGTAGCCTTGCTGCAGATTCTGGCCAACATCAACGATCGATCTCTTTCGTTCGCTGCGCCGGCGGTTTCGGTCAATACCTTCAACCGCACGCAGAACCTGAACGATATGTACCTGACCATGTTCGGTGCCAGAAGCAGGGCACATTGGCCGGGCAACCTCAAGAAGTACAAAATCAGCAATATCTCTACCGTCGTCAATGGCACACCGGTCATTACACCAACCATCACGGACGTGAACGGCAGTCCGGCGGTGGATCCTGCTACCGGCTTCTTTTACGACACGGCACGCAGTTACTGGACCACCGGCGGTGCCGACGGCAATGACGTCCGCCTCGGCGGAGCGGCAAACAGATTGCTGGTGCCAACTTCTAGAAACCTGTACACAAACAATGGTGCAGATGACACTCTGTCTGCCGGCAGCAACGCACTCACTCCGTCGAACGTGGCCGCATTTCAGCTTTCCGACTTCGGCCTGACCGGTTCGACCGGCGAACCGACTTTGGATCAAATGATTCGCTGGATGCGTGGCGAAGATGTCCGCGACGAAGATGGCAATGCAGCAACGACCGTGCGAAAAGCGATGGGTGACCCGCTGCATTCGACTCCGGCTGTAGTCGTATACGGCGGCACGGCTCAGAATCCGGATCTGACTGTTTACACCGCAACCAATGATGGCTATTTGCATGCGGTGAACGGCGCTAACGGTGACGAGCTCTGGTCGTTCGTGCCGAAGGACCTGTTATCCAATATGACGCGGCTGTACTTCGACTCCGCGGCCCAGTACAAGCAGTACGGCATCGACGGCAACGTCGTGCCAGTCATCAAGGATGAAAACAACAACGGCATTATCGATGGCAACGACTTCGTCTACATCATTTTCGGCCGTCGTCGTGGCGGTGACAATTACATGGCTATCAACGTCACCAACCGCAATGCTCCCGAGTTGCTTTGGGATGTAACCTTGACCAACGCCGGGCAGAGTTGGTCGACGCCGGTGGTCGCGCGCATGGACATCAACGTCGGCGGGCTGAACGCTGACAAGGCGGTCGTCGTCATCGGCGGCGGCTACGATTCGGTGCATGACACACGCGAACACCCGTCAGCACCTGATGCCAGCGGCGCTGGCCTGCACATTCTCGACCTCGTCAGCGGCGCAACCTTGTGGCGCGCCGGCCCGGGCGGTTCCGGAGCCAATCTGGAACTCGCGAAGATGACGCGTGCATTGCCGAATGAAACCCGCGTCGTCGATGCCAGCGGCGACGGCTATGCCGACCGCATGTACGCATCGGACCTGGGTGGCCAGATCTGGCGTTTCGACATCACCAAGGGCGCGACCCCTTCGCAGCTGGTTGCCGGCGGCGTCATTGCACGGCTGGGCGCCGAGGGGCTGGTATCGCCAGGCGATGAGGATACCAGGCGCTTCTACAATGCGCCGGACGTGTCGTTGTTTACCGATAACATCCAGGACCGCCGCTTCATTGCAATCAGTATTGGTTCCGGTTATCGCGAGCACCCGTTCGACCTGAGTGCGAGAGACCGGTTCTACTCGATTCGTGACAAAGATATTTTCAAACAATTGTCGCAGACCGAATACGACAACTACGACATCACGACAGAGGCCGACCTGATCGAGGTCGCCGGACAGAAGCAGGTCACCATCGGGCCAAATGACCACGGCTGGATGTTCACCCTGCCGGCGAACGAGAAAGTGCTGGCAGATTCGTTGACCTTCGATGACTCGGTGCTATTCGTATCCTTCACTCCGGATAGCAGTTCCGCAGTAACGTGCAACGTTGGACAGGGGACGAATTTCCTCTACCGCGTGAATGTGAACAACGGCGACCCGATCGTGAACAATCTGGATGCACTGGACCCGAACGATGCGGACGACGCACGTCGCGAGCAGTTGCAACAAGGCGGTATCGCCCCGACACCGGCCATATTGTTCCCGAGCTCGGACGATCCGGACTGCGAAGGTGCCGCGTGTGCGCCACCACCGCTGGGCTGCGTCGGCGTCGAATGTTTTGATCCTGGCTTCGTCAACAACCCGGTCAGGACACTTTGGACGCAGGACGGAATTGAGTAATGGTTCCGGGAGTAAATGCCTGAATTGAGAGATAATATCAGAGACATTTTATAGGACTGCATAACCCGATTGGGCCCGGGTCATGCTAACAGCAGACACTTCGCTTGGAGTACGTAAGATGGACCTTCGCAAATTTATTGCGGTTGTGATGCTGGCAGCGTGCTTGCCAGCCATTGCCGACCTCCGAATCGTCACGCGTGCGGTGGAAACAAGTACCGCATTCATAAGCATGCCGACGACGGACAACAGCAGGCTGATGTTCAAGTCCTGCGATGACTGCGAAATCTTCGAAGTGCGGCTGACCGCTGCCACGCAATTCATCCTGCGGGGCAAGTCCATGCCGTTCGCGGAATTCAGAAAACAGTTCAATAGCCTGAGGCAAAGCAAGGAAGACTATGCCCTGGTGACCTTTGAAACCGAAACCAACGCTGTAACAAGCGTACGTGTGGGCGAATGAGCGATCGACTCACACATTTGATTAACTGAGGAAACAGACATGTCCAGGATACGCGCCACATGGACCGGTGCAGGACTCGCTCTCGCATTGGTAACCGGATTCCCCGCCGTCGCTGACGACGTCGAATTGCTTTTGACCGTGCCGGGCACCAGTAACGCGGCCAAGCCCAACGTGCTGTTCATACTGGACAGCTCGGGTAGCATGAACACGGTCGTCGAGACCAACCAGGAACCGTTCGACGGATCCAAGTCCTACAGCGGCGACTGCAGTCGCAGCGATTTCTACTGGACCACATCGAGCAGCATTCCAGATTGTGACAGCAGCTCTGACCGCAAACGCCGTGTCGACAACGCCTATTTCGTCTGCAAGCAGGGCCGCGACCAAATACTCGCGAACGGCAGCTATTCCGGCACGATGGCGCAGTATCGTACCGTCAGCGGCAATTCGAAGTGGCAGGAACTCGCCAGCAGCCAAAATACGGCCTATACAGAATGCGCCAGCGACTCCGGTGTGCACGGCGACGGCACCTCCTCCACCCTGGTGTACGCACAGATCGGCAGCAACAGGGCCCGGTTTACCTCGAACGCCTCGCGACAGGTCGACTGGGGCAGCTCGCCGACCAACCGGATCTATACCGTTTACTCGGGCAATTACCTGAATTGGTACGCCGATCCCCCGACTTCGGTAATGACCCGCAGCGACATCGTGAAAGCCGTGACCAAGAACGTGCTCGGCTCCATCAATGACGTCAATGTCGGATTCATGCGCTACAGCGGCGATGACGGCGGCATGGTCTATCGGGCGATCAAGGACCTCGACTCGACTCGTGACGACGCGATGGCGATGGTCGACGCCTTGCCGGCGAGCGGCTATACGCCGCTGGCAGAGACCATGTACGAGGCTGCCCTGTACTGGAGGGGCATGCATGCAAAATACGGCCCTCTGCTGCTGACCGATACCGAAGGCCTGGATTCCAAGGACCCGATGATCTATCGGCAACCGACCGAGTATGCCTGTGCCAAGAACTTCATCGTCTACCTGACCGACGGTGAGCCGACTCGGGATCAGGATGCCGATGATCTGGTCGACAGCCTGCCCAATTGGGCGACAACTCTTGGCCACGGCGGCTGCACGGGCGGAACCGCGGACGGCGTCTGCCTGGACGACATTGCCGAGTACCTGTCGAAGGAAGACATCAATTCGGACGTTCCGGGCGACCAGACGGTCACCACCTACACAATCGGTTTTACCGTTGATCTGCCGTTACTTGCGGACACAGCAAGAAAGTCCGGCGGCAAGTATTACCTGGCCGAGGACGTCAAGTCGCTGACCGTCGCATTGACGGACATCGTCACCAATATCTTCGATCGTGACATTTCGTTCACCGCACCCGCGGTGGCCGTCAACGCCTTCAACCGCACGCAGCACCTCAATGACCTCTATGTGTCGGTGTTCCGCGCCTCCAACAAAGTGCATTGGCCAGGCAATATCAAGAAATACACGATTTCCGATGCACAGATCGTCGACAAGTACAGCAACCCGGCTGTAGACCCGGACACCGGCTATTTCAGCGACACATCGCATAACTTCTGGAATGGCGGTGCGAACTCGGACGGCGCAAATGTCCTGGTGGGCGGTGCAGCGAACCTGCTGCCGGATCCTGCGACACGCAAGGTTTATACAAACCTTGGTGCCGCCGACCTGACCGCGAATTCGAATGCCATTTCGACGGCTAACGAACTCGCCTTCACACTCGATGACTTCGGCGTTGCCGGGGATCCGGGCGATCCGACCGTTCGCAACATGATCGACTGGATTCGTGGCACCGACGTACGCGATGAAGACGGCGACCCGCTGACAACGTCCCGTATGAGCATGGGTGATGCGCTGCACGCGCAGCCTGCGTCGATCGTGTACGGTATGACCGGCGACCAGCCTGACATAGTCGTGTTTACTGCGACGAACGACGGTTTGCTGCATGCCATCAATGGCAAGACCGGTGTCGAGATGTGGTCTTTCATGCCGCACGAACTGCTGCAGCACACCGGCGAGCTGTTTTTCAACGAGACCGTCGATTACAAGAATTACGGACTGGACGGGGACATCGTTCCGGTGGTCGCTGATCGCGACAAGGACGGCGAGATCGATGTAGGCACGGATTTCGTCTACCTGATTTTCGGCATGCGCCTCGGTGGCCATAATTATTACGCCCTGGATGTCACCGACCGCAACACGCCGAAGTTGAAATGGGTACGTACGTTCCCGCAGATGGGAACGTCCTGGTCGCCCGCAGTACCTGCCCGGGTCAATGTCCAGAGTGTAAACGTCAGCAGCCCGGACAAAGCCGTGCTAATTGTCGGCGGCGGTTATGATTCCGTGCACGACCAGGCAATACACCCGGCGACCGCCGACGTCGAAGGCGCAGGGATCTTCATGCTGGATCTCGAAACCGGCGCCCAGATATGGCGCGCCGGTCGGGACGCAGCCGCCGATCTGCGATTGACCAAGATGACACGCGCGATTCCTGCGCGCATTCGGGTACTCGACCTGAACGGTGACGGGTTTGCCGATCGCATGTACGCCGCAGATCTAGGCGGCCAGATCTGGCGCTTCGACATCCGCAATGGCCTGACCCCTGTAAACCTCGTTGCAGGCGGTGTGATCGCGCGATTTGGCGCTGAAGGGATTGCTAACCCAAGCGCTGCTATAACGCGTCGTTTCTATACATCGCCCGATGTGTCGCTGTTTCACGATATGAAGCAGGATCGGCGCTTCCTTGCCATAAGCATCGGCAGTGGTTATCGGGCGCACCCGCTGGACGGCAGCGCTCAAGATCGCTTCTATTCGCTGAGGGACGGCGACGTGTTCTCCAGCCTGACGCAGCTGCAGTACAACAGCTACGATATCGCGACGGACGCCGACATGGTCGAGGTCAGCGGCACGTACAATGTCGACATTTCCTCGGCGGATCGTGGCTGGAAGTTCACGCTGCCGGTCGGGGAGAAAGTCCTTTCAGATTCGCAGACCTTCGCTGATTCGGTGTTCTTCGTTTCCTTCGAACCGACGATTGGCTCTGACGACCCGTGCCAGGCCGGCCTCAGCGTGAACCGCCTGTACCGGGTCAACGTCGCTAACGGCGATCCGGTGGTCGCACTCGATACGCTCGACCCGAACGATGCGGAAGCTATTGATGCCAGCCGTGTCACAGAGCTCGAACAGGGTGGTATTGCGCCGAAACCGAGCTTCCTGTTCCCGAGTCCGACCGATCCGGATTGCGAAGGTGAAGAATGTTCACCTCCGCCAATCGGTTGTGTCGGTGTGGAATGCTTCGACCCAGGATTTGCGAATAATCCGGTGCGAACGCTGTGGACCCAGGACGGCATAGAATAGCCATTGCAAGAATTTGACGGAGACATCCGATGCGAAAGTACATGCGGGGCATAACGTTGACAGAACTGATGGTCGTAGTCGTGATCATCGGAATTCTGGCAACCGTCGCGTACCCGAACTACCGTGAGTTTGTCGCGCGTGCAAAACGCACCGAGGCGAAATCGATGTTGCTGCAGGTCGCCTCCATGCAAGAGCGGTTTTATCTGCAGAACCAGACCTACACGAACGTCCTGACCTCACTTGGTTTTGCCAATACGCCGAATCAGGTGTCGGATTCTGGCTCGTACCGAATAACCGTTACAGCAGCGGGCGCCAATGACTTTACCGCAGTAGCCGTCTATCTGAATGCAGATGCGGAAGCCGGCAAGTGCGCAACTTTTCAGATCGATGGTCGTGGCACCAAGACATCGGCGCCGCTCGCCGACTGCTGGACCCGCACCCGGTAAATCAGGCTGTCGCCCGCAGTGCGGGCTCCTACAATTTTTCGATCAGCACCTGTAGGAGCCCGCACTGTGGGCGACGCGATCACAACAAAGAACCTGTCTGCGCGCCCGCGTCGCGGTGACAGCGTTACCCGGTCAGGTCATCCTGCGGTGGCG
>JAHKKM010000136.1 GCA_020027645.1 Pseudomonadota bacterium | reverse complement strand
AAAGTGCATGAAGGCGCCGTTCAAGTTCAGGTTCTCGACGACGGTGCATTCCGATTCGCGCAACCGAACGGCCAGGTCTTCGACAGCATCGCGAAGGATTACGTGCATCCGTTTACCGACTGGACGCAGTTGCCCGCTGGAAATGACGAGCGCGGACTCAGCATCGATGCACGAACGGCAGCGACACGCTGGAGGGGCGAGAGTTGTGACTATGGGCTGGGGGTGCAGGTATTGCTGGCATCCCGCGCGGGGATTTCCGTTGGTCACACTCGAAGAGAGTGCAGAACGTTCCCCCGCGGGATTCCCATCCGGTCACAGATGGGACTTGGGCGCAGTAACGCCGGGGCGGGGGGGCTGGCCAGCAACTTGCGGACGTCCGCTGTCGACCCAAAGCGGACGATGGCACCGCTCTACGCAAGTACACCGAGATCCGACATACTTCGAGTCTCGGGCTACGCACGCAGTTGCAACTGAAGACGACGTTTTCAATAAACTACCGGAGTTGCCATCACTTCGGAGTAATCAAAGGTTCGAGGGAATCTGACAGGTCAGGAGGGCACTTGTACGAGCTCACCATACTATGTCTGGCGAATTCGCGAAAACCACCATCTGGACGGTGTATTGCTGGAAAATTGTTCGCCAATGAAAGGGCGACCGAATGGATTCGTCCGGTCAGCGCGCGCCCTTCACATGAGGTGTCCGAAGAGGAGCGCCGCTACGAGACCGGGGGGAAAGCTCGGCTTCTCGACATCATCGAGATTCCCCTGGTGCAGGCCTGCCCGATCGGCCATCAGGTCGAGAATCACACCCTCGACGATCAGTACTATTGGGAAAAGGAAGGCACCGCGACCTGGCAACAGGTTCTTGCTGCGGAAGACGCCTACGAAGCCAGCTTTTGGCGGAAGGCCCAGAACACATACCACGGCTTCAACGACAAGGTTTCTGCGGCCGAGACCGGCCAGATCGGAAAGTCGCTTAAGCTGGTTGTCGTCCCGAATCTCAGCCTCTTGGTACGGAGTGAATCCGGTTTCGAGAACAATGCTGCCCGCCGCCGCGTCAGAGCCCAATTCGCAGTCAGAGATCAGCACTACCTTTTGTCGGTTACCGATCCGGAGATCGAGGAAGAGTATTTGCAAAAAGGTGACGGAACTTATGAGTTTGGCCAGTCTGCGGTATGTGTAAGCCTCGCCGAAGTTTGGAATGGCTATGCGTTCAGGGTTGTGGCATCCATAATCACACCTGACAGATGCGGCGCCGCTCAATGAATCATACGATCTACACTATTGGACACTCGACGCAGCCGATCGAGAAATTCGTGGCCAAGCTAATAAAGCATGGTGTCAGCGCTGTCGCCGATGTGCGGTCTACGCCTTTCAGCCGCCACAATCCGCAATTCAACAGGGACGAGCTGCAGGCGGAACTCAAACGGAACGGTATCCGCTACGTTTTCCTCGGCAATGAGCTCGGCGCGCGCAGTCGCGACGAATGCTGTTATGTGGATGATAAAGTGCAGTATGCGCTACTGGCCGAAACCCCGGCTTTCAAGGCGGGTATCGCTCGCGTTGCAGAAGGCGCGCAGCGCTACAAGATCGCGCTCATGTGCGCCGAAAAGGACCCTGCCGATTGTCACCGGACCATTCTGGTCGCTCGACATTTGATTGAGGATGGTTTCGAGGTCCAGCATATTCTGGCGAACGGGGCGCTCGAGTCGCAGGAGTCCGTCCTCACGCACCTGGTCAAACAGCTGGAACGCGACAGCTCTCGCGACCTTTTCAATCCTGCGGCGCTCACCTTTGACGAAGCCTATGAAACGCAGGGTCGTCGCATCGCTTACGATCGCAGTCAACAGCGCGGCCGCCCCGAACACTCCGCGATGTTCAGATCCGCGGGGCACGTCGACGACAAAAGTGATCGCAAATGAAAATTTTCACGATCGGTTTCACTAAGACCACAGCGAAACATTTTTTCGATCGCCTCAAGCGTTCCGGCGCCAAGAAGCTCGTTGACGTTCGACTCAACAATGTCTCGCAGCTCGCCGGCTTCGCCAAGCGCGACGATCTTGGTTACTTCGTGCAAGAGCTTTGTCACATGGACTACGCTCATGTCCCTGCCCTGGCTCCAGGCAAGGACATGCTCGATGACTACAAGAAGAACGGCGGGTCTTGGGATGACTATGCCGCGAAGTTCCTGAGCCTTATGGCCGAGCGGCAAGTTGAGAAGATCGACAAAGCCACATTAGACGGCGGATGTCTGCTTTGCAGCGAGGATAAGCCACACCATTGTCACCGCCGGTTAGTGGCCGAGTATTTGAAGGACAAATGGGACGGCGTTGAGATCGTGCACCTTTAAGCGACGCGCCTCGCGATGACTTTAGGCTCTCGATGAACCAAAGGTGGTGCGTAGCGTAGCGATCGCTGCCGACTCCCAACCCGCATAGCCAGCGGGATCGCGCCAAAATTGTGTCCATGCATCATTCAGCAAAGACACGGTCGCCTTCATCCCAGCCGGCGTCGCGATGCTAACGCCAACTTTCGCGATGCCGGCGTGAGCGTCCGTGACCAGCTGCTTTAACAGGACATCCGTATAGCACTGACGATACTCCGGGCTCGGTGCGGCTCCGGTCATATGTTCAAACTCCTGCCAGGCTGTAGCTATTTTCCAAGCCTCGTCGTGAAAGCCAAGTATCGTCAGCATGTGGAGAATGGCTTTCATGCGCGCGGCGTCTGCCGGATGACTGGAGGACAGTGCCATTGGGGTCTCAAAAGGATCGCCCCCGCGCTCGACGCAAAGGTGAAAATGCGCCCAGCCATAGGCTGGGCCTACCGTCGCGACACCAAACAGGTCACAGAACATTTCCTCCATCCAATATTTGACCCAGCAGGTCTGCCACAACTGAAACTGAAACATTATTCCGGGTGGTGATCGAAGCCGTTCAGCCTCAACCCTCTGGTCTTGGAAGTGCTTTACGGCGGTGAAGAGACAATCTTCGAAAGCTTGTTGGAACGGCTTCAGCCGCGGCAGGTGCAGGTTTTGTGCATGTCGAAACGGATGGCACAACTCGTGGTAAATGTCCGGCAGGTGCAGGAGAAAGCGTCCCTCAATGAGTGGCATACAAAGAAGATTGAAGTCCGGATAAATGTGAAAATAGCCCTGCGACATCTGGCTCGCCGTCGGGCAGATGAGCGGATAGGCAATATCGCTGCATATCTCCGTGATCAGCCGGTTGAGGAAATCGTCATCTGCCCGCGCCCGGCTCAACGCAAATACGCCGACGCTCTCCGTGAGAATGAGTTCCTCATTGATGCGCTTCATTTTGCGGACGCGCCGCGGGGTTTGCAGGTCGCTGTCGATCACCGCTTCTTGTTCGAGGTGCTCGTAAGCCTGGCTTATCGCGGTGAGGCGTGAGAGGCAGATCTGCCGCAAGCCGTCATATTCACGCGGATAGCGCTCCTGAACGATCTGTGAGAGCTGTCGCACGCGCTCCAGCGACTGCGTGATTGACCCCTTGAGGTAGTCCTCGATCACTACCGACCTCTGAGACGCGAGGCAACCTGGGCTCGCTCCTTTTCGAGCTGTTCCGCAAGCAACTCAAGCTGACGCTGGCTACTTCGGTCGATGGAACCGCTCAACAGGTGTTTGCCAAGCAATTTGAGGTCGATGCGCGGCTCGCCGGTCTCAGACCGGATGAGGCTGTCGAACACCAGCGCCTCGACGGAGCGCTTGGAGATACCCTGGTCCGCAGCATCCACCAGCAGCGTACCCAGTCGTGTGCGATTCTGGTCGGCGTGCACCGACACCGGCTGTCGCAGCCCATCAATCACCTTGTCGATAAGCTCGGCATACGCTTCGACACTGGCATAAACCCCGGTCAGTAGGCTCAAGTCGCTCATGGCGCACCATCTGCGGTCACCTCAAACTCGATAGCGTCTTCGTCGTACTCCGCGGCTTCGTCGAACAGCGTCCGGTCGCACAGCTTGATCGATATCGGCAGGCGCATCGCTCCTTCGGGCCGGGGCCAGGTAAGACAACTCAACGCGAAGACATCCTCGGTGCAGTGTTCGATCGGCATCGACCCGTAGGCGCGCCTGATATGCAGGGGGTTGGCGGTACCGGGGATACGGAACGGCTTGCCGGTGGTGCAAACATAAGCCTCGGTATCGGAAAATCTCGTCCAATCGCCGACGAAGGGGTTGTCGACCGCGGGGCTGTGGGCCGCCTGAGGCTGTCCGGTGTGAAAGAGCCGGAGCGGTGCCGGCGACGACTTCGAAATGTCGACGATGGTAAGGGCCCAATCCGCGGTAATCGCACCGTCCTTCGCGAGCGCGGCGCAGGCATCCTTGATGCCATCGATCTCTGACGGCCAGGCGCGACCGTCACGGTGAATAACGATATTTTTTGGTGTCTTCTTGAGATGCGGCGTTTCTTTACCGATCAACTCGGTGACATACTTCGCAACTTGACCGCGCAGCAACTGTTCCTTCTGCTTCGACGGGCTGGTCTGAAAACGGATGATCCGGCCGCCATCGGCGATCAGCGCGAAGGCAGCCGTGTTGTGCTTGACATCGATGCCGATGACCACATCCGCATGCAGATGCTCGTCGAGCACAAACGGCCATTTGCCGTTGGTCAGCAAAATTTTGTTGATCGCAACGTTACGCAGATAGCCGGTATAGCGACGGGATTCGGAGTCGCGCATCACGTACAGCGTGCCACCGTCTTTGTGCCGCGCCTCATAGGCCCTCTTCACCATATCGGTGTGGATCACGGAGGCCGTGAGCTGGAATTGGCGCCCGAGTTCCTTGACTGTCCAAGCGGAGAGCTGATCCGACGCGCGGGCTCGGCGCTCGTAACGGTGCTGCATGACAAGGGCATGGGCCGGTTTAACATGGGCGGCTTGGATTGCGGCCTTGATCGCGCGTGACTGGGTGACAAAATCGCGCTTGCCCGTGAGATCGTCGTATTCGATCACCTCAGGATCGTAGCCGCCGCCGTCCGGATAGAGACTTTCGACTTGGCGTTTGAGGTCTGCCAAAAACTGCTCGCCCGTGCTATTGGCCACACTCTTCGGCATCACGAGGTACTGGCGCCCAAACGGACTGCGTACATGGAAGCCCGATTCGGCTGCGCTGAGCCACGATAGACGTTTGCGGCCGTAGTCGGATACCGCCTTCTCCCTGCTGCCATAATCATCGGGGCGCAAGGTTGCATCATGACCAAAGCGCAGCGGCGGCACTTCGAAGGAGCGTGTCGATACGCGCGCCGTTTGCGGCTTCACGGACAGGCGACTGCTGCCAATCCTGATCTCTCCCAACAGCTTCGTGACAATCTCGATAATGTCTGGGTATCGCACCTGGGGTTCGACGACCGTCTCTCGCTGGTAGGTGGCACCCTCGGCGCCGTGGGTATCCTCAACGAGGTAGCAGAGCTCGGCTGGCGCAGCCTTCTGTTGGGGGCCGATGGTCCGGTAAAGAATGGCAGCACCGTCCGGACGCAAATGGGCAATCGACGGCGCCACTGGCTTCGGCGACTGGTCATGCAGGTACTGAAGAAGGCTTACCGGTTTGCCGTTGTACGGAATGGAGGGTTCACCAACCTTCCTGTCATCAAGTCCCGAAAGGCTTACTTCATACCAGCGATTACCCATGCGGTAGACGCAGGAGCGGCCCTTGAGCTTATTGACCTGATCGCGGGTTACGTGGGCACCAAGGGGTGATCGAGCGACTAGCTTGCGCCTGAGATCGACAATCACGCCAAATCCGCCTTCCGGATGCGGCGCGGCGCGGATCGCAAAACCGTCAAACAGATCAAGGCTGCCCAATTGTTTGGTAGGCGTCTTGGAAAAGTAAGGGTCACCGGCGGAGGGAAGCCATAGGCGCGGGTTTTCCCAGAGCGGATTCTGGATAGCAAATTGCAGGAACCGCAGGCGTACCGGGTCGAGGTCGGGCGCATTCGCATCGAACCGTATTTCTATTCCCCGGCCCGTGTCCTTAAGCGTCGCCATGGCGCCGACCAGCGTGATGTGATCGGGTGGATTTGTGTAGCCTTGTGGGATCAGCAGAAACGTCTCGCCATCCACGACATGCGTTGTAATCGGCGCCCGCATCTGAAAACTCAGCTGCTTGATGATCCGCTGGATGTTCCCGTAAAACTCAGGCCCGTCGCGCTGGATGCCTACGATGCTGAACAGGCGATAGCGCGTCGACAGGGTTTCCAGCCCCTCGACCCGGAAACAGTTCATTTCAATGGACATGGTGTCCTCCTTCCCAGCAAATCGTGCGAAACGCGCAACGCTGGCAGCTCTCGCCATACATTGCGCGGGTGAAGTCATCGATATTCAGCCCGGAGTATTTTTCGCCCTCAGTCAAACAGGAAATTTCGTAGGCCGACGCGGTTATGTAGTCTTCGGCATCGCTCACGCGATCCTGATCTAGCTCGTGCCGGCGCACGCTGTTGGTGAGCAGCTGGACTTCGTAAAGCTCGACATCAAGTGGCTCGATGGTGAGCCCGGCCGGGAAATCGGAGTGCGGCGAACAGCGGCTGAGCGCGATCGCATAGATGCCCAACTGCAGCCACGCATCATTCTGGCCAAAAGCGTGCACTTTCCAGTCGACAATGAAAGGTGGCTTGCCATTGCGGAAGGCGATCAAGTCAGGGACGGCAGCCGGAGTGACACCTTCCA
>JAHKKM010000135.1 GCA_020027645.1 Pseudomonadota bacterium | reverse complement strand
GCAGCACGTTGGGGAGAACTCGGCCGGCAGCCTCGATAGATAGTATCCTTTGGACAGGGGGTAACAATGATCCGTACTGAAACAGTCACGCGAACCTCGGTTCTGGCGACGATTGGCATTTTTACGGCGTGTGCGGGACCGCTCACGCTTGTCGAAAGCCCCTCGGTACGCCTTACGCAAATCGAGTCCGGTCACTTGAGTTTCAATCGCCAGACATTTGTGCTCGGTTTCGATATCAGCAACCCGAACTCGTTCCCGCTGCCGGTGCAGGTACTGAACTACAGTGTGCAAATCGCAGGTCAACAATTTGCCAGCGGCAAAACCGAAGGCGCGTTTACGGTTCCGGCCAATGGCGACAGTTCCTTCGCCATCAGCGTCGACCTCGACATGATGCAGCAGACATCGGGAATCGGATCCTTGCTGCGTGCCGGATCACAGGGACAGGTTCCCTACGAGCTGAATGGCAGTCTCACGGTCGACATCCCGTTCACGCAAGCAATTCCGTTTTCAAACAAGGGCACGATCTCCCTGGTCTCGGGTCTCTGATGAACATGTCAAATGACCGTGCCGATCGTCATTTGCACCAACATGGCGCATCGCACGACCCAAATTAGCGCATCGCATCGATAATCCCGTAGCACGCATAGACTACTGCGCGCCCTGTCATATACTCGAAATTCCGGGTCAGCACGTAAGACTTCAGGTCAATCGAGAAAATCGTCCGAACCTTGTCGGCGCAGCTCCGCGGCCGTGCGGCCCAAAAGAATTCGACGCATCAGCGTCTCTTCATCAGAGGATGCCATTGGGGCGCGTATCCGTTACGCGCACCGGAGCTGCATGAGCGGAGCATCGACAAACGGTCTCTACGATCCGGCTTTCGAACACGACAGCTGCGGATTCGGTTTGATTGCAAGTCTCGATGACGAGCCGAGCCACTGGGTTATCGAAACCGCGATTGCAGCACTGACCCGCCTCACGCATCGTGGTGCAGTCGCGGCCGATGGCAAGACCGGCGATGGCTGCGGTCTTCTCATGAAACAGCCTGATGAATTCTTTCGTGCCAAGGCCGGTGAACTGGGTTTCGACCTGGCGCAACGCTTCGCAGTGGGCATGGTATTTCTGAACCAGCAAGAGGCCATTGCTGCCCTGACGCGCAACACGATCACCGATGCCGTTCGGGAATCCGGACTGGAAGTTGCCGGCTGGCGCGAGGTACCCATAGAGCCGTCTGTCTGCGGTGAACAAGCATTGCAAACGCTGCCGCGCATCGAGCAGGTTTTCGTCAATGCCCCATCCGGCATGCAGCGGGGAACGTTCAACCGGCAGTTGTTCCTGGCGCGGCGCCGTGTGGAGAAGCGGCTTGGAGACAGCGATCCCGCCGCGTACGTTGCCAGCCTGTCGTCCGTCACCATCAGCTACAAGGGCATGTTCATGCCGGGCGCCCTTGCGGATTTCTATCCGGATCTGCTGGATCCGCTCATGGCGAGCTCGGTGTGCCTGTTCCACCAGCGATTCTCGACCAATACGCTGCCGCAGTGGCGCCTCGCACAGCCGTTTCGTTTTCTTGCTCACAATGGCGAGATCAACACGATCCAGGGGAACCGTAACTGGGCGCTGGCACGCACCGCCAATTTTCGTTCCGACAAGCTTCCCGACATTTCCGATCTCGACCCGATCATCTCCCTGACCGGCAGCGACTCATCCAGCCTCGACAACATGCTGGAGGTGTTTCGCGCTGCGGGCATGGACGTGCTGCAGGCCATGCGAATCCTGATACCGCCGGCCTGGCAGGCGATGGACTCGCTCGATCCCGAAGTGCGCGCGTTCTACGAATTTTTCGATCTGCAGATGGAGCCCTGGGATGGACCGGCAGGGATTGTGCTGACGGACGGCCGGTACGCGGCCTGCTGCCTGGACCGGAACGGCCTGAGACCGGCTCGTTACGTGATAACGAAGGACCGGCACATCACCATCGCATCGGAAATCGGTGTCTACGACTACCGGCCGTCCGACGTTGTCAGAAAAGGACGCCTGCGCCCTGGCGAGATGATCGCCGTCGACTTGCGTAACGGTGTGCTGCTCGAGAACGCCGAGATCGAGGAAAACCTTGCGGCTCGTGCGCCCTACAAGAAATGGCTCAAGGAGGGCGTGCGATACCTGGACTCGGAACTCGTCGACCGGCATATCGCCGCGGAACCGATGAACCAGGAAACGCTGGCGATCTACCAGAAGATGTTCAACCTCAGTCGTGAGGAACTGAACGAAGTGGTCAGCGTACTGGCGAAGGCGGAGCAGGAGGCCGTCGGTTCGATGGGTGATGACACACCGATGCCGGTGCTCTCGCAAAAGATCCGGTCCCCGTTCGACTATTTCCGCCAGCAGTTCGCACAGGTCACGAATCCGCCGATCGATTCGCTGCGCGAACGCATCGTCATGTCGCTGCAAACGAATATCGGGCGAGAAAGCAGCCTGTTCGACATCGGGCCGGAGCACGCCAGTCACGTCGTGATGAATTCACCGGTGCTCTCGCAACGAAAGCTGCGGCAGTTGCTGGGGCCTGCCATGTTTGCGCACAGCAATGCGTTCATCGACCTGAACCGGCCGAAAGCGCTGTCCCTGCAACAGGCCCTGGACGCAATCTGCGCGGAGGCAGAGCAGGCGGTACGGGACGGCAAGCTGATCATCATGCTGAGCGACCGTTACCTGAAGCCGGAACTGCTGCCCGTGCACGCGCTGCTGGCAACCGGCGCCGTACATCACTTCCTGGTCAGCAAGAGCCTGCGTTGTGCGGCCAACATCATTGTCGAGACCGCGGTTGCACGAGATCCGCATCACGTTGCCTGTCTCATCGGCTATGGCGCAACGGCAGTCTATCCGTATCTCGTGTACCAGAGCCTGCACGACATGGCGGCGCGCGGCAATGTCGACCGGCACCAGCAGCTCGGGCGCAGTTATCGCCGTGGAATTCGCAAGGGATTGTTCAAGATCATGTCGAAGATGGGCATATCGTCGATCTCGAGTTACCGCGGCGCTGCTTTGTTCGAGATCGTCGGTTTGCACGATGAAATTGTTTCCCGCTGCTTCAAGGGCACGGTGAGTCGCATACAGGGAGCGAAGTTCGATGATCTTGCCGAAGACCAGAGGCTGCTGGCGAAAGCGGCGTGGGAGCCACGCCAGCCGTTGAACCAGGGCGGACTGATGAAATACGTCCACGGCGGCGAGTACCACTGTTACAACCCGGACGTCATTGCAGCGCTCCAGGGCGCGGTGCGCAGCGGCGACTTCGATCATTATCTCGAATATGCGCGCCTGGTGAACGAGCGGCCGGTTGCAACGCTACGCGACCTGTTCCGGACAGTGCCGGCCGGACCGGCAATCCCGTTGCAGGAGGTGGAGCCGATCGAAGCGATACTGCCGCGTTTCGACAGTGCCGGCATGTCGCTTGGTGCGTTGTCGCCGGAGGCACACGAAGCACTCGCGATCGCGATGAATCGCATGGGTGCGCGCTCCAACTCCGGCGAAGGCGGCGAGGACTCGCGACGCCAGGGCACCGAGAGGATGTCGCGTATCAAGCAGGTCGCTTCCGGCCGTTTCGGTGTAACCGCCGAATACCTCGTCAATGCCGAGGTGATCCAGATCAAGATTGCACAGGGTGCGAAACCCGGTGAAGGCGGGCAGCTCCCGGGCCACAAGGTGAACGACATGATTGCCCGCCTGCGCTTTGCAAAGCCGGGGGTCGGCCTGATCTCGCCACCGCCGCATCACGACATCTATTCGATCGAGGACCTGGCACAGCTGATCTTCGACCTGAAACAGGTCAATCCGCAGGCACTGGTTTCGGTCAAGCTGGTGGCGGAGCCCGGCGTCGGCACGATTGCCGCCGGCGTTGTCAAGGCGTACGCCGATCTCATCACGATCTCGGGCTACGACGGGGGAACCGGGGCGAGCCCTTTGAGTTCCATCAAATACGCCGGCAGTCCCTGGGAGCTCGGATTGTCCGAGGCGCACCAGGTGTTACGCAGTAACGGCCTCAGGCACAAGGTGAGACTGCAAACAGACGGCGGCCTGAAAACCGGACTCGACGTGATCAAGGCGGCAATGCTCGGCGCCGAGAGTTTCGGCTTCGGCACCGCACCGATCGTGGCACTCGGTTGCAAGTACTTGCGCATCTGTCACCTGAACAACTGTGCGACCGGTGTTGCGACACAGAACGAGGTGCTGCGTACGCAGCATTTCACCGGGCTCCCGGAACTGGTGATCAACTTCTTCCGTTTCGTCGCAGAAGAGGTCAGGGTCCGGCTTGCCGAGCTTGGCGTACGGCGCCTCGAAGACATCATCGGCCGCGTCGACCTGATCGAAATCCTTCCCGGCGCGACCCGCCGGCAGCAACAACTCGATCTGAAGCCGATACTTTCCGATAACGGTCTTGCACCGGACAGGCCGCAGTTTTGCACTGACCCGCATAACCATCCTTTCGATCGCGGTGAACTGGCCGAACGCATGTTGCTCGAGATGCTGCCGTCGATCGAGAAGCGCTCGAGCGGAAAGTTCGAGTACGAAGTGCGAAACTTCAATCGCAGCATTGGTGCGCGCATCTCGGGCGAGATTGCGCGCCGTTACGGCAATGCCGGAATGGGCGAGGCGTCGCTCGACCTCATGCTGAACGGTACGGCCGGCCAGAGTTTCGGCGCGTGGAACGTCAACGGCCTGAACCTGCTCCTGGTCGGTGATGCCAACGACTATGTCGGCAAGGGGATGAACGGCGGGCGGTTGGTGATTCGTCCCCCACAACACGCAAGTTATGTTGCCAGGGACACGGTCATCATCGGCAACACTTGCCTGTACGGCGCCACCGGCGGACAACTGTTCGCTGCCGGGCAGGCCGGCGAGCGATTCGCGGTGCGCAACTCGGGCGCCACGGCTGTTGTCGAGGGCGCGGGAGACCACTGCTGCGAATACATGACCGATGGTGTGGTGGTCGTGCTCGGGCGCAGTGGCGTCAACTTCGGAGCAGGGCTCACTGGCGGCTTTGCCTACGTGCTCGATCTCGATCGCGACTTCGTCGATCTGTACAACCACGAACTGATCGACATACACCGCATCTCGTCGGAAAGCATGGAAGTTCACCTGCATCATTTGCGTTCGCTCATCATGGAGCATGTCGGCTACACGGGCAGCGTTTGGGGCCAGAGCATCCTGGACGATTACCGGAGCTTCCTGCCGAAATTCTGGGTGGTAAAACCGAAGGCTGCTGAACTCGGCTCGCTGATCGAATCGCTGAGGCAGGCGGCGTAACGATGTCGAAGCACCCGCTGCAATATCTTGAAATACCGCGACGGGATCCGGAAAAACAGCCGGTCGAGGTGCGCATCCGCCATTACGGCGAGATCTACGGGTCCTATGACGGAGCGGATGCCGCGAGCCAATCCGGACGTTGCATTTCCTGTGGCAATCCCTACTGCGAATGGAAATGCCCGGTGCACAACTTCATCCCGGACTGGCTGCGACTGGTGGAGGAAGGAAAACTCTTCCAGGCCGCGGAGTTGTCTCACCAGACCAATTCACTGCCCGAGATCTGCGGCCGTATCTGTCCGCAGGACCGTTTGTGCGAAGGCGCCTGCACTTTGAACGACGGCTTCGGCGCCGTGAGTATCGGCAGCATCGAGAAATACATTACCGACGAGGCTTTCAAGCAAGGCTGGCGGCCGGACATGTCGCATGTTTCCGATACCGGCAAGCGCGTCGCCATAGTCGGCGCCGGTCCCGCAGGTCTCGCGGCGGCCGATGTGCTGGCACGCGATGGCATACGCTCCGTGGTTTTCGATGCCTATCCCGAGATCGGTGGCTTGCTCACCTTTGGCATACCGCCGTTCAAGCTGGAGAAAGATGTCGTGCGCAAACGGAGACAGATACTCGAAGGCATGGGCGTGAGCTTCGTGCTGAACACGCGCATCGGCGAGGATCGTTCCATGCAGTCGCTGATCGACGAATTCGATGCGGTGTTTCTCGGTATGGGCACGTACAAATTCGTGGAGGGAGACCTTCCGGGCGAGGAACTGGATGGCGTGCACGAAGCACTCCCGTATCTCGTGTCGAATGTCTATTGTGAACTCGGTGACTCGGTTACTGGTGGCGCGGACAGGCCAGCGCCGGTCGATCTCGCCGGAAAACGCGTGGTCGTTTTAGGCGGCGGCGACACCGGAATGGACTGTAATCGCACGGCAATTCGGCAGGGCGCGGCGAGTGTCACTTGCGCGTACCGGCGCGACGAAGCGAGCATGCCGGGATCGAGACGCGAGGTGGCGAACAGTCGCGAAGAAGGCGTCGAATTCCTGTTCAACTTCCAGCCACTCGAAATCGTCGGTGACGGGCAGGTCACGGGCGTGAAGCTGATCGGGACACGGCCGGGCCCGACGGGACGCGGCGGGCGGCCGCGGCCGGAAATCGTGCCGGGCACCGAACACATCATCCCGGCTGATGCCGTGGTCATTGCATTTGGTTTTCGGCCGAGTCCCGCGGAGTGGTTCGACGATTTCGGGATACGCACCTTGCAAGGCGGCCGGGTGCAGGTGAGTCGTACCGGGCATGCCTTCCAGACAACGAACCCGAAAGTGTTTGCCGGCGGCGATATGGTGCGCGGCTCGGACCTGGTCGTAACAGCCGTGTTCGAGGGACGCGAAGCAGCGAAAGGGATTGCTTCCTAC
>JAHKKM010000134.1 GCA_020027645.1 Pseudomonadota bacterium | reverse complement strand
AGGTATATCAATCGTGAACTCAGCCTGCTCGAGTTCAATCGCCGGGTGCTTGCCCAAGCAGCTGACACTACGTTGCCGATTCTCGAGAGATTGCGTTTCCTCTGTATCTCCTGCACCAACCTCGATGAATTTTTCGAGATTCGAGTAGCCTCGTTCAAACAGCTGTTCGAGATCGATGCCCCGGCCCAGGGGCCCGATGAGCTGACTCCGGGCCAGATACTGACTGAAATACGCAAACAAACGCTGGTGCTGATTCAACGGCAATACGAGTTGCTCAATGATGAAATTCTTCCGGCGCTTTCAGATGAGCAGATATTCTTTCCGCAACAACACAAATGGAACAAGGACCAGAAGCTGTGGTTGAAGCATTTCTTCCAGAATGAAATTGTCCCGGTACTGACACCTCTTACACTGGATCCGTCCCGGCCTTTCCCGCGGACACTTAATAAGAGCCTGAACTTCATTGTCAGACTCAAAGGCAAGGACGCTTTTGGACGCGAGCGCGACAGGGCAATCGTCCAGGCACCACGCTCGCTGCCACGGGTCATACGATTGCCGGAGGAGTTCGGCAGCAAGGGTGCCGCTGACTTTGTATTTCTATCTTCGATAATTCACGAGCATGTCGACCAACTTTTCCCGGGCATGGCTGTCGACGGTTGCTATCAGTTTCGGGCAACGCGCAACAGCAACCTGTATGTGGACGATGAGGAAGTGCAGGACCTGGTCCGTTCGCTTGAAGGTCAGCTTGCGGCCAGCCGATACGGCGCGGCCGTGCGACTGGAAATCAGTGACGACTGCCCGGAGGATCTCTGCGATTTCTTGCTTGATCACTTTGCCCTGACTCGTGACGATTTGTTCACAGTGAACGGCCCGGTAAACCTGAACCGGCTGGCCGCTGTTTGCGACATGGCCGGCCGGCCGGACCTTTGTTTCATACCGTTCACCCCTGGCCTGCCCAAATCGCTGAAATCAGAGGAGGACATCTTCTCCATTCTCAGCAGGAACAACGTGCTATTGCATCATCCGTATCAGTCGTTCGTTCCCGTGGTTGACTTTATCGCCGCTGCAGCTGCAGATCCCCAAGTCCTGGCAATAAAGCAAACGCTTTATCGTACCGGCGCTGATTCCCCGATCGTGAATCACCTTGTCAAAGCGGCGCGTGCCGGGAAAGAAATTACAGTTATCGTAGAGCTGATGGCGCGATTCGATGAAGCAGCGAATATATCGCTGGCGAACAGGCTCCAGGAAGCTGGAGCTCACGTCGTCTATGGCCTGGTCGGGTTCAAGGCGCACGCGAAAATGTCCATGGTTGTACGCCGTGAACAAGGTGCCATAAAGCGATACGTTCATCTGGGCACCGGCAATTACCACCCAGGCACGGCACGCCTCTATACCGACTACAGTTACTTCAGCAGCAGTCGCAAACTCGGCGAGGATGTCCATAAAGTCTTTCTCCAACTCACCAGCATGACAGCGGCGGAGAATCTGGACAGGCTGCTTACCGCGCCGTTTGCACTGTTCAATGCGCTGAAAGCAAAAATTGAACGCGAAATAACGCATGCGGAGGCCGGCAGCGAAGCTCGCATAATTGCCAAAATCAATGCGCTGATCGAGCCACAAATCATCGATACGCTGTATCGCGCATCTGCAGCAGGAGTAAAGATCGACCTGATAGTTCGAGGCATGTGCTCGCTTCGCCCTGGCGTTCCCGGTCTTTCCGACAATATCCGTGTTCGATCCATCGTTGGGCGATTCCTTGAGCATTCCCGTGTCTATTACTTCCATAACGGAGGTAAAGAGGAGTATTTCTGTTCAAGTGCAGACTGGATGGAGCGAAACTTCTTTCATCGGACCGAGGTGTGTTTCCCGATTCGCCAGCGACCGCTCAAGGAAAGACTGAAAGCGGACCTGGAACTCTTCCTGGCCGATAACTGCCAGGCATGGAAACTTCTGGCTGATGGCAGCTATGAAAAGATTATGCTGGGCGACAAACCGGCAATATCGGCACAAGCCGTTTTCCTGGAGCAGCTGGCCGCGGCAAATTAATCAGCCCGCAACCGGACGTTCACACTTTCCAGGTACAGCCGCTCCCGGTCCAGGTCTGCGACGGTCAAGGGATTTGCAGCCAGCCAATCTGCAGGAAATCGCAGTTGCAGGCCATTGTCCTCGACCAAGAGACTGACAACAGGCAATGGCTTGCTGCTCCGGCTTCGATTCAGCAGTACTGCAAAACGCAGCAAGATCATGAGGCGCAGTGCAGACTGGTGCCAGACTTTCGGTAATGCCTGCAATCGTTCCAGACTGATAACCTGCCGCTGATTGGCAATAAGAAACGCAAGAAACTTCTGTTCCGCGCGCGGGAAGCCGGGCATGTCGGCATTCTCGACTATATAGGCGCCGTGCCGCTGGAAACCGCTGTGCGAAATATCCAACCCAATCTCATGCAATGCGGCAGACCATCTGAGTATGTCGGATTCCAGGACGGATGTGAGCTGCCAGTCTTTTTTGCAATGTTCCAGCAACATCGCTGCCGTGTCCGTAACCCGCTGCGCCTGATTGGCGTCAACGTTGAATCGGCGAGCCATCGCGCGAACGCTTCTTTCGCGCGCATCCGCGTGCTGCAATCTGCCCAGGTAATCGTACAGGAGACCTTCACGAAGTGCGCCGTCGGATATCTGCAGTTTTTTCACACGCAGTTCTCGCAACAATTCCGCAAGAATTGCAAGGCCGCCAGGCCAGACCTGTGCGCGTCGGTCCGGCAGGCCCGGCAGCACAATTTCGTCAACATGCTGGTATTGCAGAACCCGCTCGATAAGCTGCTCAACAGCTTCTGGCGTCAGTTCGTTGGATTCGATGATTCCAAGCTCTCGGGCAACCGCCTCTGTGGCAAGGATTGTGCCGGATGTACCGATCACTTCAGCGTCAGAGCGATTTCGGAAATACGCTTTGACCGGCCGCAATTTCAGTCGTATCGCAAGTCGCGCTTTATCGAATGAACTTCGACTGATCCGGCCTTCCGGGAAATAGGTCTCGGTCATCACAACGCAGCCCATGTGCAGGCTTTCCAGCGCTTTAGGTTCGTTGCCTTCGCCCAGTATCAGTTCTGTGCTGCCGCCACCAATATCGAGTACCAGTCGCGCGCCATCATTCGGAGGAAGGCTATGAGTTACACCGGTATAAATCAGCCGTGCCTCTTCACGTCCGGAGATGACTTCGATCGGGTGTCCGAGTGCCTTTTCAGCTTCTTCGCGAAAGGCTTCGCCATCGCGCGCACGTCGCAAGGTGCTGGTGCCCGCGGCTCTGACCCGGGATGCATGCATGTCGCGCAGACGTTCGCCGAATCGCGACAGGCACTCGAGTGCGCGCTGGCGGGCAGCCGGGCTCAGATTGCCATTTCGGGTCAGTCCTTCGGACAGCCTTACGGTTTCGCGCAACCGGTCAATGATCGTGAGCTGGCCGAAGCGCAACGCGCCGACAATCATATGAAAACTATTGGATCCGAGATCGACCGCCGCGATAACCTCAGGAGTCGTTCCGGCTTCCGCTTGCGCGGTCAGGCTATCAGTCGCTGCGGCGCTAATCGTGGCTACCCCGCCGCACTTGCTTTCGACTTTTGAAAATCAGACAGTAAATGATGACCCGCAACCGCAAGTTGTTGCTGCATTGGGATTGCGTATGACGAATTGTGCACCCTGCAGGTCTTCCTTGTAGTCGATTTCAGCGCCCATAAGATACTGAACGCTCATCGGGTCAACAACGAGCGTAACACCCTGATTGACAACACTGCTGTCGCCTTCTTCCTTTTTTTCGTCGAAAGTGAAACCGTACTGAAAGCCGGAACAGCCGCCACCGGAAACAAACACCCTTAGCATCAGGTCAGGGTTCTCTTCTTCCAGAATCAGTTCATGGACCTTCTTTGCCGCTGCATCGGTGAAAATGAGCGGAGCCGGCGCCGCCGCCGACCCGATGAAGGGTGTGTCATTCTGCGTTGATATCATAATTTCAGTACCTCAGGACCCGGCGCCTATTTTCGTCGGCGGCCGCAAGCTGCGGGCGGCCTGTTCAAGCAAGGGCACCTGCCCTTCCGGCTGGTGGACCAGCTTGCCATTGATCTCGGCGCCGATAGCCATTTCGATCAGATTGTAATACACATTGCCTATGACGCGCGCCGTTGGCCCAAGTTCAACACGCCTGCTGGCAACGACATCGCCTCGAACAATGCCATTCAGCACCACGTAGGGAACTTTTACCCCACCCTCGACATTGCCGTCCTCTGAAATACTCAAGGCCGAATTTCCGTCCAGGTCTGCACTGACACTGCCGTTGACAGTCCCGTCGATATGACAGCCGCCGCTGAAGAACAAATCGCCGTTGATCGACGAATTGGCACCGACCAGAGTGTCGATGACGCTATGCCTGCGATTCTTGCGACCAAACATGAATTACTCCTTAAACGGACTGCCAGGGAAAGCTTTGCTTCACACTGGCAATCGATTTGGTTTTTGACCTTACCTCGATATTTATCCGTTCAGGCGTGAAGCCCTTCGGTAACTGCAGTTGACGATCGAAGTTCTGAAAATATCGGAAAGAAAACGGCCAGCTGCCCTCAGCGTCCGGTGGCAGAAGTTGTTCGAGTGTATAAGTGACCGCTGTCCCATCCTGCGCACCTTCCAGACTGAAATCGACCTCGCCATTGACACTACGATCGTGTTGCATGACCTGAACCAGCACCAGTCTGACATGATACTCGCCGTCATCCTGTCCCTTGCTCAACTTCAGATCCTGAATCCGCAAGCCACGACCACCATCCGCCGGCGAAATGATACCCCGATAAAACTCTATGGCATCGCGCTGTTCCTGAATCTTTCGCTGCAATTGTGTCAAATTGGCTTCGACGTCCTTGTATGCCTCCTTATCGATTTCGCTGTGGGTCTTCAACAGCGCAACTTCCTCTTTCAGCGCGACAATGGTGTCCTCGAGCTCGTCAATCCGGTTGGCATCGGCGCGCCGATCTGCAGCCGCTTCGATCACGTTGTAGTCTGCCTGGATGCGACCGAACTCAAAGCTGAGATAACCGCTGACCACTACAGCAATCGCTACGCCGGCCAGCAGGGCCAGCGCGCGCAGCCCACCGCCGGAAATGAAATGTCCTTTCAAAGCCACTGTGAATTCAGACTCTTGAGGCCGAATTGGTATTATGTTACGCGGTGCCCGCAACAAACAGAAGTGCGGCAAGTCACGGAATTGGTTACAAGTCGGCACATCTCAACGCACAATGTTGGGCTAACGAGGCATCGGAGACCGTGGAAATGCAGCTGTCAGCTATGTATTTGTGGTTGAAGGCATTGCACCTGGCGTTCATGGTGACGTGGTTTGCAGGATTGTTCTACCTGCCCCGGCTGTTCATCTATCACGCACAAGCGGATCTGCTACCGGATCGTCAGCGTTTCACCATTATGGAGAGACGCCTGTTTATCATCATGACCATTGGTGCTGCACTTACGGCGCTGTTCGGCGGCCTTATGCTCAATATCAATTCCAGCCTGCTGCAGCAGGGCTGGTTTCGCGTCAAGCTGCTGATCCTTATCGCGATGCTCGTGTATCACTATCGCTGCTGGCGCTGGATCCGGGTACTCGGGCAGGCACCTGTGGCGGCGAGCACCCGCTGGCTTCGATGGTTCAACGAGATTCCAACAATTTTCCTGCTGGCCGTCATCTGCCTGGCAGTCGTCAAGCCTTTCTAGACGCGCTGTCCTGACTCCGTCAGGCCTGCTCCTGCTCGTCCCTGGCGAGATCTTTCGCAAATACGGCTGTCCATCGTTTCGGCCACCAGCGCGGCTGCGGCGGCAATCCATCCGGATACAGATGATGTCCGAGTTCATGCAACGCCCGCACGTAAACTCGCCGCTTGAAGTAGATAACCTCGTTGACCGGCCGCCAGAATTCGACCCACCGCCAACGGTCAAATTCCGGCTCCTCGGAGCTATCCAGGCGTACACGCGCCTCCTCGCCGATGAATCGAAGAATAAACCAGCGCTGCTTCTGACCAATACACAATGGCGCGGAGCCACGCCGCACGAATTTTTCGGGTAACCGGTACTTCAGCCAATCCCGGGTCGAGCCCAATACCTCGACGTCCGATGCACTCAAGCCAACTTCCTCGTGCAGCTCCCGGTACATGGCCTGTTCCGCGGACTCGCCGTCCAGCATCCCCCCCTGGGGAAACTGCCAGCCCTTGTTACCTATCCTTCCAGCCAGCAACAATTTGCCTGCGTCATTTGCCAGAATGATCCCGACATTTTCGCGAAAGCCCTCATTGTCGATTCGATCCCTGAGCATATGCGATTTGATTTTGCACGATTATTGGTTAGTGTCCAGAGGCGGGCTCCCTGTAACGGATCCAGGCTGACAATACCGGAGTACAAGAATTGTATGTAAAACGCCCCAGCCTGCTGATTGCAATGCTGTTGTTGATCGCGCTGCTGTCCATTCTCTTCGCCTTGCTGACAGGCAGCGCGGCCGTCAGCTGGCAAGCGGTCTTTGACGCACTCGCCGGCAACGCAACTGAAAATATACATACACTGATTATCGAGCTTCGTCTCCCCAGGGCACTCAGTGCGTTCGCGGTTGGCGGTCTTCTGGCCGTCGCCGGCGTACTGATGCAGGTACTCCTCAGGAATCCACTGGCCGAGCCGTATATTCTGGGCAGCTCGGG
>JAHKKM010000006.1 GCA_020027645.1 Pseudomonadota bacterium | reverse complement strand
TTCTTGAATCGTTCCTTCAGGTCGACATGCGGCATCAGGCGACGCTCGACCGGATCGTAGTTATTCGAAAAACTCCACTCGTGCATGCCCATTTTCTGGGTGGCGAGATTGAGCCCGCGGGGCAGCCGCTCGTTAATATCCTGCGAGTGGCAGTAGCGGTGTATCGAAATTGCCGCTTCGTGCCCGTGCGCCACGGCCCAGATGATGTTTTTCGGTCCGAATGCGGAATCGCCACCGAAGAAAACTCCTTCGCGTGACGACATCATGGTCTTCTCCTCAACGATCGGGCAATCCCACTCGTTGAACTCGATGCCTATGTCTCTTTCGATCCAGGGAAATGCGTTGTCCTGGCCAATGGCGAGGATCACATCGTCGCAGGGAATCATCACTTCGCCGACGGCCTTGCCACGGTCGATCTGTCCCTTGTCGTCGATCTTGTACTCCATCTTGTCGAACAGCATGCCGGTGAGCTTGCCTTTCTCGATCACAAACAGTTTCGGCGCGTGATTGACGATGATCTCGACGTTTTCCTCTTCGGCGTCGTCGAGCTCCCAGGTGGAGGCCTTGAAATAGCCGCGCGGCTTTCGCGCCATTACCTTGACGTCCTTCGCACCCAGCCGGAGCGAAGTGCGGCAGCAATCCATGGCCGTGTTGCCGACACCGATGATCAGCACTTTCTTGCCAATGGATTCAATGTGCTCGAATGCAACCGACTCCAGCCAGTCGATACCGATATGTACATTGGGCGTGTCGAAACGGCCGGGGAGTGTCAGCTCCTTGCCGCGCGGTGCGCCGGTACCGACGAACACTGCATCGAACTGCCCGCCAGCCAGCAGCTCTTTCATGCTCTCGATGCGGTGATTGAGATGCAGGTCCGCACCCATATCGATGATGTAGGAGATTTCCTCATCGAGGACCTGGGGAGGCAAACGAAACCGCGGGATGTTGGTCCGCATCAGGCCGCCGGTGGTTTCGAGCGCTTCGAAAATCGTCACCTCATAGCCCAACGGCAACAGGTCGTTGGCCACGGTCAACGATGCACAGCCGGCGCCGATCAACGCGACCTTTTTGCCATTCTTCTTTTTCGGTGCTTTCGGCAGGCGGTCACGGATGTCGTCCCGGTGATCCGCAGCTACGCGTTTCAGTCTGCAGATGGCAACCGGCTTTTCCTCGACCCTGCCTCGCCGGCAAGCGGGCTCGCACGGGCGATCGCAGACGCGCCCGAGGATCCCGGGAAACACGTTCGACTCCCGGTTCAGCATGTAGGCGTCGGAGAACTGACCCTGGGCAATCATCCGGATGTAGTTCGGTACGTCAGTATGCGCGGGACATGCCCACTGGCAATCGACGACCTTGTGGAAGTAATCCGGGTTGGAGGTATCAGTTGGCTTCATTCGCAGGCAAGAAACAGGGGCCTGAACGCGGTTTTCCGATCGGGCCACAGGGAAATTGAGATGGCGATTAGCATAACGGGGTCTGCCGGAAAGTAAACCCTTTTAAACCACTTTGCCCAGGCGGCTCCAGCGCGACGGCAGGTCTCTCGCCAGCTGAAATTCTCTGGATATTTCCGGCACCGGTCAGCGGGCTCGTGCGAATTCCAGTCGGCGTCCGGCAAACTTCCCGGTCAGTGCACCGGCGCTGTATGCGACCTCGCCGTTGACGATCGTGGTATCGATACTGCTGGAAAATGTATGCCCTTCGAACGGCGACCAGTGGCACTTGGCCAGCAGGTTGGTCGAATTGACGTTGTATGGCGCCTGCGGATCCAGCAATACCAGGTCGGCGAAGTAACCCTCGCGCACGTAACCGCGATCCGCGATGCCGAAAATGTCAGCGACAGCATGGCTGGTCTTCTCCACGATCAGTTCGGGCGTCAACTCGCCCTTTGCCGCGAGATCGAACAGTACCTGCAACGCGTGCTGCACCAGGGGTAATCCTGCCGGGGCCTTGAAGTAGGATTTTTTCTTTTCGGCAGACGTGTGCGGTGCGTGGTCGGTGGCAATTATGTCTATTCGGCCGTCGATGACCGCCTTGATCAGCGCCTGCCTGTCCTGCGCTGTCTTGATCGCCGGATTGCATTTGATCCTCGCGCCGAGATCCGTGTAACGGCTCTCGTCGAACCACAGATGATGCACGCAGACCTCGGCCGTGATGCGTTTGTCATTACGGTGTGCGCGCGAAAACAGCGCCATCTCGATGGCAGTGGTCAAATGCAGTACATGCAACAGCGAACCGTGGCGGCGGGCGAGATCCGTAGCCAGGCTCGAGGATGCGAGACAGGCCTGTGCGGATCGAATCCTCGGATGCTCGGTTATCGGTACATTCTCACCGAATTCGGCCTTCGCACGCGCCTCGTTGTCCCGAATGGTTGGCGTATGCTCGCAATGCGTCAGCAAAATCACCGGTGCATCCGCGAAAATCAGTTCCAGTGCTTCCGGGCTGTCGACCAGCATGTCACCGGTGGATGCGCCCATGAATACCTTGATGCCGGCGGCCTCGCCCACCTGCAGTGCCCTGATCTCCTCGATGTTCCGATTCGTCGCACCGAGATAGAAGCCGTAGTTGGATGAGCAACGGCCTTCGGCAATCCGGTACTTGTCGGCGAGCGCGGCCCGCGTTGTCGTCTGCGGGTTGACGTTCGGCATGTCCATGAAACTGGTCACGCCGCCGGCCGCAGCGGCGGCCGATTCGGTAGCCATGTCACCCTTGTTGGTGAGGCCCGGTTCACGAAAATGCACCTGGTCGTCGATCATCCCCGGCAACAGGTACTTGCCGGCCGCATCGATTACGCTTGCGTTCTCCGGTGCACTGATGCGCGCTGAAATTTTTTCGATGCGGTCACCGGCAAGAAGGACGTCCACTTCGCGGATTTCGCCTTCATTGACCAGCCGCGCATTACAGATCAGCCTTTTTTTCAATGCTGATGCACCTGTCGGGTCGCAAACGTGTCCGTTGCCATGACAAGTTCGTGCACGTTACCCGGCTCGAATGCCGAATGCCCGGCATCCGGCGTGATGCGCAACACAGCCTCCGGCCAGGCTTTCGACAAGGCCCACGCGGTACTCGCAGGACACAGCACATCGTATCGTCCGTGCACGATTACCGCCGGAATGTTGCGAACCTTGCTGATGTCGCGCAACAACTGCCCCTCCTTCAGGAAACCCTTGTTCACAAAATAATGTGTCTCGATCCTGGCCATTGCCAGCGCAACGTCGTCGGCAGTGAACGAATCCGCCAGGGCCCGATCCGGAAGCAGGCTGATCGTCGAGCCCTCCCACAGCGACCAGGCCTTCGCTGCTTCAAGGCGCAGCTTTGCGTCGTCCGACGTCACTCTCTTGTAATAGGCCTGTATCAGGTCCTTGCGTTCGCGCTTGGGTATCGGCTTGATAAATTCCTGCCACAGATCCGGGAAAAGTTCGCTGGTGCCGAAACCGTATGTCCAATCCAGTTCCGACTGCTGCACCAGGAAAATTCCGCGTAACACCAGTTCGCTGACGCGTTGCGGGTGTTTTTCGGCGTAGGCCAGCGCCAGGGTACTGCCCCAGGAGCCGCCAAAGACCTGCCAGTGATCGATCTGCAGGGCCGCCCTCAATACCTCGATATCGTTGACCAGGTGCCAGGTCGTATTGTTCTCGAGACTCGCGTGCGGCGTGCTCCGGCCACTGCCGCGCTGATCGAACAGCACCACCCGGTAGATATTCGGATTGAAAAACCGCCGCATATTGGCGTTGCAACCGCCGCCGGGGCCGCCGTGGAGGAATACCACCGGCTTGCCGTGCGGATTGCCGCATTCCTCGTAATACATGCGATGGCCGTCACCGACATCGAGCATGCCAGTGCGATTCGGCTCGATCGGCGGATACAGCGATCGTCGCGTGGTGTATTCATTCATGGGGCGCATTATGAAAGTCCCGGTATCGGAAAGCCATGGATATTGAACCTTGTTCGAGGACCTCGGTCTTTAGGCTAAACTCCAGCCGTAACCTTGTTCTGAAGAGACCAATAATGAACATTCGCCGCCTGAAAGTCTGCTCGATTGCCGTTTGTCTTTTGCTGACCGGCAGTGCCTTTGCAACAGACATCGATATTACCTTCACAGAATATACTTTGGACAATGGTCTTCGGCTGATTGTTCACCAGGACCGCAAGGCACCGATCGTCGCCGTCAATCTCTGGTATCACGTTGGTTCGAAGAATGAGAAGACCGGCAAGACCGGGTTTGCACATTTATTCGAACACCTGATGTTCAATGGCAGCGAGAATTACAACAACGAGTATTTCGGTCCATTCGAAAAAGTTGGCGCTACCAACATCAACGGTACAACCGATTTCGATCGCACGAATTACTTCGAGAACGTGCCAACCACCGCTCTGGACATGGCACTCTGGATGGAATCCGATCGCATGGGTCACCTGGTCGGTGCCATTTCGCAGGAACGCCTGGACGAACAGCGCGGGGTAGTACAGAACGAAAAACGCCAGGGAGAGAATCAACCCTACGGACTCGTATTCAAAAACATCGTCGAGAATCTGTTCCCGGCCGGCCACCCGTATGCGTGGCTGCCGATAGGCTCGATGGAAGATCTCAATGCCGCGAGCGTAGAGGATGTGCACGAGTGGTTCAAAACCTACTATGGGCCGAACAACGCGGTAATCGTTATCGCTGGCGATATCGAACCAGGATACGCGCTGGCCAAGGTCACGGAATACTTCGGCGACATTCCGGCCGGTCCGCCGATCGCCAAACACCAGTCGTGGGAATTCCACCTGGATGGCGACAGGCGCCAGGTAATGCAGGACCGGGTACCGCAAGCCAGGATATACAAGGTCTGGGGCGCACCGCGGTTCGTTTCGGAAGATGCCGATCTGTTGCAGCTTGCGGATGCGGTCCTGACCTCCGGCAAAAATTCCCGCTTGTACAAGCGGCTGGTGTACACCGATCAGATTGCGACCGACGTCGGCTCATGGCAATTTCCCGGCGAAATCGCCGGCCTCTACCTGTTGCAGGCCTCCGCACAGCCGGGCGGTGACCTTAAGAAAGTCGAGGCGGTACTCAATGAAGAGTTGAAACGCTTTCTCGACGACGGCCTGACCCAGGGCGAGCTCGACCGGGTAAAGGCGCAGATGAAATCCGGTTTCGTACAAGGCATCGAACAGGTCGGTGGCTTAGGCGGCAAGTCGGACATACTTGCCGAGAATGCAGTGTATGCAGGGGACCCCGGCTTCTACCGCACGTCACTCGAGCGTTTCGAGGCAGCCACACCGCAATCGGTTATCGCAGCCGCCCGCCGATGGCTCGGCGCCAGTGCCTATCACCTTGAAGTGCATCCGTTTCCCGAATTGACAACCACGGGACAAGGTGTGGACCGGTCCGCAGTCCCGGAAACGACCACATTTCCCGACGTCACATTTACAACGTTCGAGCGCGGCAATCTGAATAACGGACTGGAAGTCATCGTCGCAACGCGCGATGCGATCCCGGCTGTCAATATCAGCATGCAGTTCGACGCCGGCTATGCAGCCGATCAGTTCGCTGAGCCCGGCACATCGAGCCTCACCATGGCAATGCTCGATGAAGGAACCCGCAAGCGCAGCTCGTTGCAGATCAGCGATGAACTCGACCGGCTCGGCGCATCCATCGGTACCGGCTCCGGTATCGACTCGTCGCGTGTCATGTTGAATGCGCTGACGGAGAATCTGGATGCATCGCTGGCAATTTATGCAGACGTGATACTGAACCCGTCCTTTCCGGAAGAAGATCTGGAACGACTTCGCAAAACATTCCTGGCCCAGATACAACAGGAAAAGACTCGTCCGGTTGGCCTGGCACTGCGAATTTTTCCGGCATTGTTGTACGGGGAAGGTCACGCGTACTCGCTGCCATTGACCGGTTCGGGTACCGAGGAATCGATGAATCGTATTTCCCGCCAGGCTCTTATCGACTATCACGCAACCTGGTTCAAACCGAATAACGCCACCATGATCGTCGTCGGCGATACCACGATGGCAGAGATGAAGCCGAAGCTCGAGAAGCTCTTTGGCGCTTGGAAACCCGGCACGGTTCCAACCAAGAACATTGCTGCCGTAGATCCGCAGGATCGCGAGCGCGTCTACCTTATCGACCGGCCCGGTTCCGAGCAGTCCATCATTTTTGCCGCCAACGTGGCCCCGGCAGTCGGCCATGGTAACGAGATCGCTATCGAAACGATGAACGAGATTCTCGGCGGCAGCTTTACCTCGCGTATCAACATGAACCTTCGCGAAGACAAGCACTGGTCCTACGGAGCGCAGTCGGTGCTCATCGACACCCGCGGACAAAGGCCATTCATCGTTTATGCACCGGTACAGACTGACAGGACCAGTGAATCCATTGTAGAAATTCGTCGCGAACTCACCGAGTACCTTGGTGAAAACCCGGCAACCGACGATGAGATGAACAAGGTCAAGGCCAACAATACGCTCAGTCTGCCCGGCCGCTGGGAGACCGGCGCTGCAGTACTTCGCGATATCGGCGAGATCGTCGATTTTGATCTCGATGACAACTACTGGAACACCTACGCGGACAGCGTACGCAATCTCTCGGTCGAGCAGATTTCAACCGCGGCAAGCGATGTAGTCCAGCCAGGCAGGATGATCTGGGTTGTCGTCGGCGACAGGCAGAAGATCGAATCCGGCATTCGCGAACTGGAGATCGGTGATATTGCCCTGCTCGATGCCGACGGCAAGCCGATGAGCCCGTAACGTCCAACCATTGCTGTCAAGCCCGGGAAATCAAACCGGGCTGGTGCTTGCTGCCGGTAGTCGGCTAGTGGCGATTCAGATAGGCTAGGTCCGGGCTCTGGATTCAAAGCGCGGCGAATGAAAGCGGTCGACTATCTCAAACTGATCGAGCAGGCGAGTGTTTACGATGTAGCAACGGAAACACCACTCGAACTCGCCGCGAATCTTTCCGCGCGAGTCGACAATCGCATACTGCTGAAACGCGAAGACCTGCAGTCGATATTTTCTTTCAAACTTCGCGGCGCCTATAACAAACTGAACGCCCTGCCGCCGGAACTGTTGCAGCAAGGTGTCATATGCAGTTCTGCCGGCAATCACGCGCAGGGCGTCGCACTGGCCGCCAGTCGCAAGCAGGTACGCGCAGTCATCGTCATGCCTGTAACCACACCCAGCATCAAGGTCGATGCGGTGAGAAAGCTCGGCGGTGAGGTCGTCTTGCACGGCGACAGCTACGACGATGCGTATGCCCATGCGAGGAAACTCGAAGCCGAGCAGGGACTGACATTCATCCACCCCTTCGACGATCCCCACGTTATTGCTGGACAGGGAACCATCGGCCGGGAAATTCTCCGGCAGGCAAATGAAGAAATTCACGCTGTCTTCGTGCCCATAGGCGGCGGTGGCCTGATTGCCGGCATCGCAACCTGGATAAAGTCAAAAAACCCCGGCATCAAAGTGATCGGAGTCGAACCGGTCGACTCGGCTGCAATGCGCGACTCGCTGCAAGCCGGCAGCCCCGTAACTCTGCGTCACGTGGGCATCTTCGCCGACGGCGTTGCAGTCCGGCGGGTGGGTGATGAGACGTTCAGGCTGTGCCAGGAATTTGTCGACGAAGTCATCACTGTCGATACGGATCAGATCTGCGCCGGAATCCAGGATATTTTCAACGATACGCGTTCGATTGCAGAACCGGCAGGCGCGCTCGCCGTTGCGGGCGCCAAGAAATACATTGCTGATCGCAAACTGAAAGGAAAGGCTGTCGTTGCGATCGTTTGCGGGGCCAACGTCAATTTTGACCGGCTGCGGCATATTGCCGAGCGTGCGGCTGTCGGCGAACAGCGCGAGATGCTACTCGCGGTGGAGATTCCCGAACACCCTGGAAGTTTTCGGGCTTTCTGTGAAGCCATCGGCAAACGCAGCGTTACGGAATTCAATTACAGGTACAGCGACTCGAACAAGGCCCACATTTTTGTCGGCATCGAACTCCGCCAGGGCGTGACAGAACGACGTGCCCTGGTCGGTAAATTACGTGCGCTTGGTTATCCGCTCGAGGATCTGAGCGAGAACGAGGTGGCAAAACTGCATGTTCGTCATATGGTCGGCGGCCGCGCGCAAAAGCTGGAAAACGAGCGGCTGTTCCGCTTCGAATTTCCGGAACGGCCGGGTGCACTGCTCAATTTCCTCAAAGCGATTGGCACGAAATGGAACATCAGCCTTTTCCACTACCGCAATCACGGCTCCGACCACGGTCGCATTCTTGCCGGGATCCAGGTGCCGCAACACGAGTCCAATGAACTCGAAGCACACCTTGCCGAGCTCGGCTACGCACACTGGGAAGAAAGCAATAACGCGGCCTACACGATGTTTCTTGCCTGAATTAGGGTGACAGTGACTAATTAGGGTGACAGTAACCTTAATTCAACAAGCGAATTAGGGTGACAGTAACCTTAATTCCTCATTAGCTGTCGCTAGAAAGCAGACTTGCGCCTATTGAATTAAGGTTACTGTCACCCTAATTCGTCACCCTAATTGCGGAACGAGCTGTCGCGCCGATCCAGTTTTCGCAACAAGCCTGGCCAGGCCAGGCTGCCGCCGAGACCCTTGGTCACGGTTTGTGCCTGCGCCATGATACCTGCGAGGATCTCGTTACTGATCATGGTCAGCGTCACTCCCGCGGACTGCGCAAGCAGTTGCGTCTGACACGCCGTCTCCAGCAGGTACATCGAAAGAAACGCGTCCGGTATGGTTGCAGCCGCGGTCAGCAGGCCATGATTCCGCAAAATCATGTGCGAACGATTGCCGAGGTCTGCCACAAGGCGCGGTTTCTCGGCATCGTTGAGTGCGAGCCCCTCGTAATCGTGATAGGCAATCGACGCCACCGGAAACAGCGAGACCTGCGAAAGCGGCAGTAGACCGCCTGCCTGCGCGGATACCGCCACACCGGCCTTGGTATGCGTATGAATCACGCAACCGACATCGTGCCGCGCCTGGTGAATGGCGCTGTGGATCGTGAATCCCGCCGGATTGATCATGTGAGGCGTATCGAGAACTTTCGTTCCGGATAGATCGACCTTGACCAGGCTACTTGCCGTCATTTCCTCGAACATCAGCCCGTAGGCATTGATCAGGAAATGTTCATCGGGCCCGGGAACCCGGGCCGAAATGTGCGTAAAGACCAGATCGTCCCACCCGTACATGGCGATCAGCCGATAGCAGGCAGCGAGATCGACGCGGATCTGCCATTCGGCATCCGAAACCTGGTCGCGAACGGATTGAATCCTCGCTGCGATGTTCATTAATTCTCTCCCGTCATGAAAATCGGGGTAAGAAGAACAGCAATTATGGTGACAGTAACCTTAATTCCTCATTAGCTGTCGCTAGAAAGCAGAGTTGCCCCTATTGAATTAAGGTTACTGTCACCAAAATTGTGGTCTGACCCCGATTTTCGGTTTCTTTTGCAATCTTTCCCGGGCCTATAACAGGCCACTTATTCCAAATTGTTTGCAACCATTTCCGCTCGCCCCGCATCAAAACTGCAAGATCAACGAAATCGGGGTTGGCAATTTGCTTGCAGACCTTTGGTGCAATGGCCGGTATGTGTCATTGATCGCCAGCGAATTCGTACCGAGTGGCAGACGAAACAAATATACCCCTTATGCAGTTTGTTTCGTACCTTGACGGTGGCTTCGGCCACCGTCTTTTTTTTGGCCGGGGTCAGCTGGTCGTCGTATAGGCCCTGTTGTGGATATGGCTGATTTTTCCCGCCTGGGACAGGCGGTAAAAATGCCGCAGTTCTTCGAGACAATGTTGACTGCCGCCGGGCATGCGCTTTAACAATCCGTGACAGAAGCGGCTTGCGTATTGGTTCGCCGTCGCATAGCGCTGGCGCTGTGCATCATCGAGGGCCGGGTTGAAATTGACGTCGTCGAACAGCCAGCGGTGCAACAGGTGAGCAAAGTCACATTCTTCCTGCTCCTGTGCCAGTAACCAGGTGCTGACGAACTTGTCGACCTCCGCCTGCATTTCCAGCTCCATCAGAGTGACCTTGCGGTCCTGGCGCGCGTTCCAGACCAGGTAATTGAAATGGCTGACGCCTTCGAGGACGGTCCACACGTCCTTGAGTTTCGGTGCCTTGAGTTGCTCGAGCGGGTTCTCTCCGTCAAGGCGATCGAGAAGCTGCTGATCCAGAAAAAGGCACAGATCGAGGGAACCGCCGTTGTCCGACATCAATACGGATTCCTCGCAGTTCGGCACGAGCGTGCCACGACCGAGAATTCCGGCAAGCGTCGGGTCGGTCACCAGGTAATCCGTCACGGCACAGCCCGGGTCAGCGCGGTAAATGCCGCTGAGATAATTCTGCAGCTCGCGAAGCATCAGTGCCTTGGCCGCGTGCCGAGCCCGGTCATTGGAACGACACCGTTCTGTCGCAGCAAGGCCGCCGCCCGACGGCTCCCCGTCTTGAGCCAGACTTCGTAGGTTCGCAGCAGATCGACGTCCGATGAGCGCCGTGTTTCATCCCTGACATCGTTCAGCACATCGACGACAATCTGGAATTTGGCAGCAAGCTCGGCGTATACGCCGGCGAGCGCCCGGCCTCGCACTGTGCCGCGAACCTCGTCGGACAGCGAGCCATAGGCGCTGCCGCCCATGTAAATGTAATAGTCCAGGTCAACCAGCTTGTACGCCAGGCTGTCGGCAAAGAAGCCAGCTATGAAAAGTGCAACGTCACCTATCCGTTGCAGTGTGAAACTTCGTTCCTCTGCCGTTTTTGCCTCTACGGCATCTGCAAGCATGAGCGCCAGCGGACGCAAACCGTACATGTCACCGCGGTCTTCATAGAGTTCTTCGGATCGCGAAAAAATTGTCAGTAGATTGACGACATAGTGCGTGGCGTGGGTATCGACTGCGACGCCCTGGCGGTCGATCGCAGCATCGATGGATTGCCGAAAATAATCACGAAGATTCCGGACCGGCATTACGTGACCAGCAGTGGAGCTGATATTCATCGCCAAGCTTTCCTCTTTGCGAAAAGAAAACCTGATGGCTCAGCGGCCGACCGAAAAACGCGTGCACCCCGACGCGTGCACTCCAATAACAGCCGCCGAGACCACCGCGTATCGCCATTCACGCTCGTGCGCGAAAAGCGAACGACACTTTATGTATATCGTTTTTTCAGCGAAATATTTGTGACAAGGTTCACGATCGCTGTCGTAGCCTGAAAACTACAGCGAGGAAATGTGACATGCCGAACAGTGCTGGTGCCGGCCAGCCTCTGATAGACTGGGCTATTCGTACAAGAATAATAAGGATCTTGCCATGGGGATTGGCGACGCATTGACAGCCGTAAACTGGCTGGCAGTTCTGGCTGCAACTGCTGCAGCGTTCACGCTCGGGGCGCTGTGGTATTCGAAGGTCCTGTTCGGTACTGCATGGATGCAGGAAGTGGGGCTCTCCGACGAATCCATTGCAAAGATCAACATGCGGCCGGTACTCGCCGGTACAGCCATGCTGCAATTTGTCGCGGCAACCGCACTGGCTGCCTTTCTCGGCACCGGCAGCACCTGGCTGACAGGGCTGCAATCCGGCCTGACGATAGGCATCTGCTGGATCGCAACGGCATACGGAGTTACCTACCTTTTCGAACTGCGATCACTGCGCCTGTTCCGCATCAATGCGGGCTATTACGTAGTGTCATTCGCCGTGATGGCAACGATCATCGGCGCCTGGCATTGACCGGCGCGTAGCGCAAGCCAGCGCGGCTACCACATCTCGCGCATTCGGCCTGCAACGTCGATTTGCCTGTTGCTGACAGGCACGAGCCGCGCCGAAACAGTTTCGGTCCGTCCATAAAAGCGCGCCTGCATCGTGCGCATCAGGCGATCCGTCATGAAGCGGCTCCTGGCGCCATAGACATGCCTGTCGCCATCGCGGCGCTGTTGGGTCACGTGGTACTTGAGCGGCGCAATCAGGTGCAGAGATTGCCTCGCGCGAGTCATCGCGACGTACAGCAGGCGGCGTTCTTCCTCGATGAGATCTGTCTTGCCGGTGGAAAACTCGGACGGGAAGTTGCCATCGGCGAAATTCAGCAGGTATACCGCATCCCACTCCTGACCTTTTGCGGAATGTACCGTCGAGAGAATCAGATAGTCCTCGTCCAGCAAAGGGTCGCCAGCCAGATCGCCGCCCGCCGCCGGAGGATCCAGAGTCAGTTCAGTCAGGAATCGTTCCCGCGTCGCGTAGCGGCCGGAAATCTGTTCGAGTTGTTCGAGATCCGCTTCGCGGGTCTCCAGTCCGTCGTACAGGCGTTCGAGATGTGGCTGATACCATTTTCTTGCAGCAGAAATCTGTGCCTGCCAGCCGCTGTCGTCCAGTGCCGCAGCCGACAACTGCTCCATCAGCTTGCTGAAACCTGGCCAGTCCGCGCGGGCGCCGGATGGTGGCGAAAAATATTGCAGCGAGGAAAACCGGAAATCCGCAGCGACATGGTGTTCGAAACAACGTGACGCATACGCCGGACCCATTCCCGGCAGAAGCTTCAAAACCCTGAACGCCGCCACCTGGTTGCGCGGGTTCTCCGCCCACTTGAGTATCGACAGCAGGTCCTTGACATGGCCGGCCTCGAGGAATTTCAGGCCACCGTACTTGACGTACGGAATATTGCGGCGAACCAGCTCGAGTTCCAGCCTGTCGCTGTGGTGCGCGCCGCGAAACAGTACCGCCTGATTTTTCAGTTGCATGCCCTGCTCGCGATTCGCGAGGACTCCGTGCACCACGAACTCCGCTTCGGCGTCGGCGTCCTCCACGGTGATGTATTGCGGACTTGCCCCGCCTTTTTTCGCCGTAAACAGGTTCTTCCGGTACTGTCGCTCGCTCTCCGCAATCAGGCAATTCGCGCTGTCCAGTATCGGTTGCGTCGATCGATAGTTTTCCTCGAGGCTCACGACGGTCGCGCTCGGCATGTACTGATCTGCAAATCCGAGAATATTCTCGACCTCGGCTGCACGAAACGAGTAGATCGACTGCGCATCGTCGCCTACCACGGTCAACCCCTGCCCTTCCGGTTTGATGGCGTTCAGGATTTCCGCCTGTAACAGGTTCGTGTCCTGGTATTCGTCGACCAGCACATGATCGAACCAGGAGCCGATTTCAGCGGCAATCTCCGGCTCGGCAACCAGGTGACTCCAATAAAGCAGCAAGTCATCGTAATCGAGCGCATTGCTGTCCTGCTTTCGCGACACGTAGGCGCGAAACAGTTCGCGAAGTTCCGCCTCCCAGTCCTGGCACCAGGGAAACGTTGCAGCCAACGCGTCGGCCAGCGACGTGCGCGCATTCACACAGCGGGAATAGATGGCGAGGCAGGTGTCCTTCTTCGGAAAGCGCCTGGATTTTGTCGACAGGCTCATTTCATGCCGGACCACATCCATGACGTCAGCTGAATCGCCGCGATCGAGCACCGAAAATCCGGGGTCGAGACAGAGGTTGTGTGCGTAGTGACGCAGCAGCCGGTTGGCAACCGAGTGAAAGGTACCCGACCAGGGAAGTTGCACCGGCGATGCATTGCTGCCATGACTGTCATGCAGCGCCTTGCGCACAATCGCTTCTACCCTGCGGGTCATCGTCTGTGCCGCGCGCCGGGTAAAAGTCAGCAGCAGGATGCGTTCGGGACTAATGCCCTGGATAACCAGGTGCGCCACGCGATGTGCCAGCGTCATGGTCTTGCCGGTACCCGCACCGGCGATTACCAGCAGGGGTCCTGCTGCAAAACGACCGTCACCATTGCATGCGCCGTAGGCTGCCGCCTGCCGTTGTGACGGGTTCAGGTCCTGCAGGTAATCCGCTCGAAGTTCGGCTGTCGCGCCCATATTCGCCGCACATTTTCGCCCCGGGAAAAGTTCTGTATTTTTATACAGTACTGGACGAATTTACAAGTCTTGCAGCAGAAAGTCCTCGATGACCCGCGCGAGCCTCGCCGGTTGCTCGAAGTGCGCCATGTGCCCGGCTCCCGGTATGGTTGCGAGGCTCGCGCGCGGATATTCGGCCGCAGCCTGACCGGCGTCCAGCCAGGCTTTGCCGGCCTCGAAGAAATCGGAGTCTTCACCGCTAACCACCAGTACCCGCGCCTGGATGGCAGCGCGGCAGGCCATGGCTTCGGCGCGCCGGTATTGCACGGCATTGGGTAATTTGTGTGCCGGGTCGGCCTTCAGCTCGATGCCGTTTGCAGTCTCTGCTGCCCACTGCCGGGCAACGAACTGGGCCTTGTCGGCTGGCATCTTCGGGCTGCGCTTCAGGATCTTCGGCACGAGTTCGTCGGAGGACTGGTAGCGCGTATACCCGCGCTGTTCGCGTCCCGCTTCGATCCAGCGCCGGTAGTGCGCCGGGGCATTCGATGGATCGCTGTCGGCCAGACCGAAACCTTCGACATTGACAAAGGCGCTGACACGACGTAATCGGGGAACCAGTAGCACTCGGTCCGGTAATGCGATTCGCCGAAACCGCGCCAGTCGGGAGCCACGACCCACCAGTCCGATGACAGCTCATCGACCAGAAACTGGAACGTGCTGCCGGCGTCACCCCAGCCGTGCAACAGGAACAGTGCCGGGGCGCTTACGTCGCCCCATTCATTGATGCAGTAATCGACTCCACGGATACGGTGCCTGACAGTTCGTCGCGGCACTCTTGGTTCATAACTGATTGTGGTTTTCACATCTGACTTTGGCAGAACCGTGACGCGCTCTTTGGCTTATTCACCGGGCGTCGTGTATAAAATCCGTGCAATTCTGATTCAGTCCCTTCGAGTAGTACAGGGCCATCACGCCCACCCGACAATGACATTCGAGATCGCACTGGTTCTTGGCATCCTGGCCATATCGCTGATTCTGTTTGTCAGCGAAGTCGTTCGTACGGACCTGGTGGCGCTGCTGGTACTCGGAACGCTGGCAGTCACCGGCCTGGTCGGCTCCGACGACATCTTCCAGGGGTTCAGCAGCAGTGCGGTGATTACCGTGTGGGCGATGTTCATCCTGAGCGAAGGCCTGACACGTACCGGTATTGCCAACATCATCGGGCACCAGGTGCTGCGCATCGCGGGTAAACGCGAGGTGCCGATGATACTCGTGATCATGTTGACCGCCGCTGTACTTTCCGCCTTCATGAACAACATCGGTGTTGCCGCATTGATGCTGCCCGTTGCAGTCGAAGTTGCGCGCCGCACGCGCATCCCGGTATCCCGTCTGCTGATGCCACTCGCATTCGCAACACTGCTGGGAGGCCTGACTACTCTGATCGGCTCGCCGCGGAACCTGCTGATCAGTGACGCGCTGAGCCAGGCTGGCTTTGAGCCGTTCAGGCTTTTCGATTTCACGCCGATCGGCGGTGCGCTGATGATCACCGGAGTATTGTTTGTCGGCCTGGTCGGCCGAATGCTCCTGCCGAGAACGCGGGTCGAGAGAAGCCGGCAACACAGCCAGCGCAGCTTGAGGTCGCTCTACAAACTTCAGGAGCAGACCTTCCTGTTGAGCATTCCAGAGGATTCGGTACTGGTCGGCAAGACGCTGACGGACAGTCGTATCGGCTCATCGACGGGATTGATCATTCTCGCGCTGGTACGTAACGGCCGAAGTGAAACCTTCCCCAGCAGGCAAACAGTCCTGCGCGGTGGTGACAGCATCCTGGTAAAGGGGCGCCTCGACCAGTTTCGGGAGCTGCAACGCTGGAGCGACCTGGTCATCGAGCGAGAAGCACCGGTACTGAAATCGATGGTTGCAGCCCGCATGGCTTACGCCGAAGTTGTTCTGCAGGACGGGTCCCCGCTGGTCGGCGAACTGGTGCGCCACGCTTCTTTCAGGAACCGGTTCAATGTCAGCATCGTCGGCATTTATCGGCGCAATCAGTACCGGCTGACGAACCTGGCTTACGTGCCATTGCGCGCCGGCGACCGGCTGTTGCTGCAGGGCGAGACCGACGACATCGCCAATCTGGAGAAGCATGCCGATTTCCAGAACGTAACAACCCTTTCCCCAGAGAATCTGCAAAACGTTTACAAGACGGATGAGCACCTGTTCGTCGTGCGGCTCCCCAAGTACAGCGATCTCGCAGACATTACCCTGCGGCGCAGCCGGCTGGATGACGTTTTCGATTTTCGGGTACTGGCGATCTTCCGTGATGGAAAGCTCACGGTCATGCCACGCGGCGACGAAGTTCTCGAAGGCGGAGACCTGCTGCTTATCGAGGGGCAGCACGAGGACCTCGACGTCTTGCGCGGTTTGCAGGAACTGGAAGTCGAAACCCGGACGGTGCCCAATCTTGGCGCTTTCGAGTCGGCGCGACTGACACTCATGGATGCGACCCTCGATCCGCGCAGCGCGCTGGCAGGAAAGACCGTCGGCGAACTGAATTTCCGTGAACGTTACGGCATCGAGCTGGCCGGCATCTGGCGCGAGGGTGGCCCGCTCGGCACCGACCTCGCCGATGAGCGCCTGCAGGTCGGCGATGCGCTGTTGTTGCTCGGTCCACGCGACCGCCTGCAGCTCCTCGCCAACGAGTCCGATTTCCTGATCCTGACACCACTCGGGCAGGAGCCGCCGGACACCGGACGCGCCAGGCTGGCCGCACTCATCATGCTGGGCGTGGTCGCGAGTGTCATGGGCGGACTTTTACCGATCGCCGTCGCCGCGGTCGTCGGCAGCAGCATCATGGTGCTCACCGGCTGCCTGAACATGGAACAGGCGTATCGCGCCATCAACTGGAAGGTGATATTTCTGATTGCCGGCATGTTGCCGCTAGGCACGGCGATGCACGATACGGGCACTGCATCGTACCTCGCCACGCAGCTGATGGCCTTGCTTGGCGATTCCGGTCCCTGGCCCGTCATCATGGGACTCTACGCACTGACCGCGATGGCATCGATGATCATTCCTGCGGCCGTGCTGGTAGTACTGATGTCTCCCATCGTGTTAACAGCGATGGCCGACATCGGCGTGCTGCCACACACGGCGATGATGGCGATCGCTATGGCTGCCGCCAGTTTTTCCAGCCCGATTTCTCACCCGGCCAATATCCTGGTCATGGGTCCCGGCGGCTATCGATTCATCGATTACCTGAAGGTGGGCGTGCCGCTGACGCTGGTATTGTTTGCCACCGCCATGCTGCTGTTGCCGGTGTTGTGGCCGCTGGTGCCGGTACAACCTTAGGTCAGGGAATCAATACTGTGGATCCGGTGGTCTTGCGGGACTCGAGATCCGCCTGTGCCTTTGCTGCATCTTTCAACGGGTAACGCTGGCTCACCTTGATTTTCAGCGCACCGCTTTGCAGAACACCGAACAGCTCTGCGGACGCCGCGAGCAGTTGCTCCCGGGTGCTGACGAAATCGAATAGCACCGGCCGCGTCACATAAAGCGAGTGCCGTTTGGCAAGTTCGGAAGGTGCAAACGGTGCAACCGGCCCGGAAGAGTTGCCGAACGACACCATCACACCATGTGGCCTGAGCGAATCAAGCGATGCAAAAAAAGTATCCTTGCCCACAGAATCGTAAACGGCAGCGACTCCCTCACCGCCGGTCAACATGCGCACCGCTGCCGGAACGTCCGGATCGTCGGCCATCACGATGTGCTCACAACCTTGCGCTCGCGCAAGCTTCGCCTTTTCCGCGGTGCTGACGACGCCTATGACAGTTACACCCAGCGACCTCGCCCACTGACTGGCCAGTGAACCGACACCGCCAGCAGCGGCGTACAACAGCACCGCATCGCCTTTCTTGACCGGATAGCTTCGCCGCAGCAGATACCATGCCGTCATTCCTTTCAGCAGGACCGCAGCAGCCTGTTCGTCGCTGACCTTCGGCGGTATCGGTACCAGCTGGTTCGCCGGAAAGTTCCGGGCCTCGGAGAATGCATCGGCCGGCCGGCCGGTGTAGGCGACGCGGTCCCCCACCTTGACGACCTTCACACCCGGACCAACGGCTTCGACGATGCCGGCAGCTTCGCTGCCGAGCCCGGCCGGCAATGCCGACGGGTACAGGCCGGTACGAAAGTAGGTGTCGATGAAGTTCAGGCCTATGGCTTTATGCCGGATCCTGGCTTCGCCTGCCGCAGGTTCCGGCAGGTCGACCTCCTCGAACCGGAGTACTTCCGGACCGCCAAACTGGTGAATTCTGATCGCGTGCGTTTTCATATTGATTGAATTTTCGTTATGTATGCCGCCGAGAATTCGCAGCATATCGCAAGTAGAATGCCGGATGCTGGTCGAACGGGAATCACCCGTGGGGCGGGCGGACAATAAACCGGGTGCTGGTCAAACAGGAATCAACGTGGGCGGGCTGAGAATAAACCGGGTGCTGGTCGAATGAGGAACACACATGGGGCGGGCGGAGAATAAAGTCGCGTTGGTCACCGGTGCTGCGCAGGGGCTCGGTGCCGCGATTGCCAGCATGCTGGCCGGCGAAGGTGCCCGTGTGATGTTGACGGACATCAATGCTGATGGCGCTGCATCGATGGCTGCTTCGATCAATGAACGGCGGGCAAATTGTGCAGCGTCGATGTACCAGGACGTCACGGATGAGGATCGCTGGGTCGAAGTGCTGGCTGCGACCGTCGAACGCTTCGGCGGCTTGCACGTGCTGATCAACAATGCCGGCATCGGCTCCGTTGGCAGTATCGAGGACGAAACCCTGGAAAAGTGGCACCACGTTCATGCGGTCGACCTGGACAGTGTTTTTCTTGGCTGCAAATACTCAATCCCGCATATCGCTGCAAGCGGTGGCGGGTCGATTGTCAACATTTCGTCCATCTCCGGGATCATTGCTGCGCACAATCTCGCTGCCTATAACTCGGCCAAGGCTGCAGTCAGGCATCTCAGCAAATCGGTGGCGCTGCATTGCGCCAGATCCGGTAACAACATTCGCTGCAATTCGGTGCATCCGGTGTTCATCGACACGCCGATACTGGACGGCATGATCGGCAATTCCGACCGGGCCAACGTATTGCAGAAGCTCGGGCGGCAGGTTCCGCTCGGTCGTGTCGGCAAACCGGAGGATGTTGCCTATGCCGTGCTGTACCTCGCCTCGGATGAATCGCAGTTCGTGACCGGATCGGAAATCCGGGTCGACGGCGGCATCAGTGCGATGTAGTGTCAGCGCAGTTGTAGCGGATCTCATACCATGGTCAATCGCGTAGTCATTGCCGGCGCCGGGCACGCAGCCGGTCAGGCAGCAGTGACGCTCAGACAGAAAAAATTCGCTGGTGAGATCGTCATGATCGGTGAGGAGCCTTACTACCCGTATCAGCGTCCGCCCTTGTCGAAGAAGTTTCTTGCAGGCGAACTGCCGGCCGACAGGCTGCATCTTAAACCCGATAGCTACTATGCCGAAGCGAACATCGAGGTGCGCCTCAATACGCGTGTCGAAGCGATCGACCGCAAGGGCAAATCCGTCGGCCTGTCGTCCGGAGACAAGGTGCATTACGACACGCTGATCCTGGCTACCGGTGCGGTCGTCCGTCTCCTGGCCCTGCCCGGTACGGACCTGCCCGGCGTTCACTACCTGCGCAACATCCGTGATGTGGACCGCATGCGCGAGGACATGGCGCCGGGTCGGCGCATGGTAGTGATCGGCGCCGGCTACATCGGTCTCGAGGTCGCCGCTGTCGCCTGTCAGCTTGGCCTCGATGTGACCGTGGTCGAGATGGAAGGTCGCGTGATGAGTCGAGTCGTTTCAACACAGGTATCCGGTTTTTACGAAAGGGAGCATCGCAGCCACGGGGTCAAGCTGCGATTGTCGACCGGGGTCACCGGCGTTTCCGGCGGCAGCCGGGTCACATCAGTCAATTTGCGCAATGCCGATCCGCTTGCTGCGGACCTGGTGTTGATCGGTATCGGCATCGAGCCGAGTGTCGGCCTTGCCTCGGCGTCGGGTCTGGAAGTCAATAACGGAATTGTGGTCGACGACCGATGTCGCAGCAGCGATCCGGACATTTACGCTATCGGCGACTGCACCTTTCACCCCAACGGCATTTTTGGCCGCAGCGTGCGCCTGGAATCCGTGCACAACGCACTCGAGCAGGCGAGGACGGCGGCACAGAACATCTGCGGCGAAGAGGTGCGCTATTGCGACGTACCCTGGTTCTGGTCGGATCAGTACGACATCAAGTTGCAGATCGCCGGTTTGTCGCAAGGACATGATCAAACCGTGCTGCGCGGCAAACCCGACAGCCGTTCCTTCTCCTGCCTGTACCTGAAAGACGGAATACTGATAGCTGTGGATGCCATCAACTGTCCGAAAGACTTCATGCAGGCCAAACCGTTGATCGCCGCGCGGGCATCGGTCCCGGTCGAGTTGCTGGCGAATGCCGATATTGCCTTGAAGGACCTGGCCGCCCGGAGCTGAGCGCCGGCGATTGATTGGGCCGGGCGGATTACTGTGCCGGATTCTCTGTCGGCCTGGCGATGGTCAGACTGCCATGCATCTTCACAGGCCCATCGAGCGCGGAGTACACCGTCGCATCCACGGATTCCATCGCTTCGGCGGAAAGGCCGGCAAACTCACCGGTCTGGCCAATGACTTTACCCGTGCCGAGCGCTTCCGGACCTACCGTAATACTGTTGTGCCAGTTGCCGCGCCAGCTGTCGCTGGAACTCCAGCGGGCCGGAACAACAATATCCATCAGCAGCGACCAGTAGTTCTCGACCTGCTGAACGAGCAGGGTACCGCGCCCTGGCAGGTAGATGTGCCAGACGCTGTCCACCAGTGCCTCGCCCCTCAGCGGGCGCGACTTTTCGGAATCCGACGCAAACTTGATGCCGACCCCCACCACCTCACCGCGGACGCTGGTCAGTTCCGCAACGGTTACCCAAGTCTTCTGCACAGCCGGTTCCCATAATTCCTGTACCTTGAGCGGAAATGGCTTCCGCACCGATTCGCCATCATTCGTGAATAACAAAGAGTCCGCGGGAACCAGGGAATAATTGAGCACGACCAGCACGTTGTCGGAAACAGCGAGCGGCGACAGGGCCTGCCGGGCGACAAACGGATTGAAGTACAGGGCGGCGAGCAGCAGCGTTGCGCCACACACCAGCCCCAGAATCAGCGAAATAAGGTATTTCATCGCGATTCTTCCTGCAGCCCGATGAGCGCTACCTGCAAGTCGATCCGTCCTTCGTTGTCCGGGTCGCTGTCTGTGTCGTCACGTACAAAAACTTCCCGGACGGATCCACGCCGGAACTCGAATTCGCCGGTACCGACTCTGAGTGTGCCGGATCGCGCCTGGCCGGCGCCGGGATTCGCCTCAAGTGCAGCAAACATCGTGCCTCTTGCGGGCAGGTGAACGACCCATTGCACAAAGCCATCGCCTGAACCTGCGGTTCGCTTCATGCGGCTTGCCACTCCGATTACCGTGTCGTCCCGGTCTCGAATCTTGAACAGCTCTGCCTCAAAACCGTCAAAAGCCGGTGCATCGGGCCACGCAAGACCGGCGGGAACCGCTGCTGCGGCGCCTGGCCGACCGGCCATGATGCGGTCGCCGGGCAACCTGATACTGAAGGTTTCCTGATTTCCGCCGTTGGTCTGGACGGTCACGTGCGACGGCACGCGATACAGGTCCACGACGGGCACGAAATGCAGGTACGCGCCCGCACCCACCAGGCCAAGCAATACACCGAAAACAAAAGTCCTGAACAAACCGTGCATCCTTGAAACGAATTACGCAGGAAACCGCGATTCTTCAATACTAGTAGGAAAGCATGCACGCCTCACGCCGTTGCCGACGATTTGTGACCTGGTGCACAATTTCCCTCTGTTCGCTCGGCTTCCTGTCACGCCGGTGGCATTGGCCGCACCTTGCACAGCCTATACAATGCCGATCGCGAATTCTCACCTGTCCGGAGGCCTTTCATGCAGTTCATTTGCCTCTGGTCTGGCCCACGTAATGTCTCGACAGCGTTGATGTACAGCTTCGCACAACGCGATGACACACGCGTGATCGATGAGCCTCTTTACGGCCATTACCTTCGAGTCACCGCTGCGGCCCACCCTGGTCGCGACCAGGTCATGGCTGCCATGAACTGCGATGGCAATGCCGTCATGCAGTCACTGTTGCACCCTGTGACTGCACCGACCAGGCCCGTACTGTTCATGAAACACATGGCTCATCACCTGGTCGCTATCGATACGGGCTTTCTGGACGAGACGCAGAACGTGTTCCTGATTCGCGACCCGGCAGAGATGTTGCCGTCGCTCACCATTCAGTTGCCGCACGCAACGCTCGCGGATACCGGACTTGCGGTGCAATCCCGGCTGTTTGACGAATTGCACAGCAAGGGTCAGCAGCCTGCAATACTCGATTCCCGCGAGCTGCTGCTCGATCCCAAGGGTGTACTCACAGCGTTGTGCAAACAACTCGGCATTCGCTTCGACCCGCGCATGCTGAGCTGGCCGAAAGGTCCGATCCCCGAGGATGGTGTGTGGGCGAAGCACTGGTACCATGCTGTACACCAGAGCACCGGCTTCGCCGGGTACGAACCGAAGCGCGACTTCCCGGTACGTCTGCGTGGCCTGCTCGGCGAATGTGCACCGCATTATGAGAAACTATTCACGCACGCCATTCGTGCAACAACAGGAGACTGAAGTGCAGCAACCGGACCCGCGCAACAGGGACATCCTGGTACATGTCAACGGTAAGCTCCTGCCCCGCTCGGAAGCCCGCGTGTCCGTGTTCGACAGTGTCGTGCAGGGTGGCGACGCCGTGTGGGAAGGACTGCGAGTCTACAAGGGCCGAATCGCAGCCTTCGCTGCGCATCTGCAGAGGCTGCAGAATTCAGCCAAGGCCCTGGCATTTGCCTCGGTGCCCTCCAGCGACGAGATTCGCAAGGCCGTGTTCGCCACTCTCGAAGCCAACGGAATGACCGACCTGACCCACATCCGGCTGACGCTGACCCGCGGCGAGAAGATCACTTCCGGCATGAACCCGCGGTTGAACCAGTCGGGCTGCTCGCTGATTGTCCTGGCTGAATGGAAACCGCCTGTCTATGCCGACAGCGGTATCGACGTAATAACTTCATCGATCCGTCGAAATACGCCGCAATGCCTGGACTCGAAAATCCATCACAACAATCTGCTGAACAACATACTGGCTGCCATCGAGGCAAATGTTGCCGGAGTCGCAAGTGCGGTCATGCTCGACATCAATGGTTTCATTTCAGAGACCAATGACACAAACATTTTCCTGGTCCGTGATGGCAAGTTGTTCACACCGTTTGCCGACAGCTGCCTTCCGGGCCTGACACGTCAGATGATTTTGGACATCGCGCGGGATAATGACGTAATTGCGCAGGAAAAGAATCTCTCGTTGACCGAGCTCTATACTTCAGACGAGGCGTTCACCAGCGGGACGATGGGTGAACTGACGCCGATTCTTAAAGCCGACGGGCGTGTTATTGGTAACGGTAAACGCGGCCCGGTGACGAAACGCTTTCAGGAACTGCATCGTGAGCATGCGTTCCGGCATGGCGAAGCGTTGCCATTTTGTTCCCGCCAGTAACGCTGCCTGTCGTCAATCGCGACTGAAATAAGCTGCAATATAGTCATCCAGGCTCAGCTTATCGCTGGCCTCCATCGACTTCTGGCGCAACAGCGATTCGCGAGCTTCGGTTTCCAGCTGCTGGAAACGCTCGGGCTGCATTGGCTCGAGAGCCGCAAAATAGTCCTTGTGTCCTATTGCCGCCTGCATGGAAAACTCGAAAAATCCCGTGCCGGCAGTCTTCATTTCCTGCAGTACGCGGGCTGACGGGGTCGCATCGGGATTTTTGAGGAGCTCAGCCTGCACGTCAACCGCATCCAGGTAGTCGTGCCCCCCATTGCCGCGGTCGATCAGCTCCGCCACCACCCTGACGTCACGAACAATCTCGTTCCCCCACTCGGCAATGGTGACCTCTCGCCCGTCGCGAAGGAGACGAAACTCCGGATCGCGACCGCTTTTCGCTGTCTGTGTGTGATTGCGCTTCGATTCCTCTCGCGCTTGTGCACTAAACGGCGGACTGTCGTGAAGCAGGCAATAGATTGCAAATGCCTCGACGAATCGCATGGCGTTCTGGTTTACGCCGGCAGGATCGAACACGTTTATGTCGAGCGAGCGGATCTCGACGTACTCGACACCACCGCGGCGCAGCGCTGCCGTCGGTCGTTCTCCCGACTTCGCCACGCGTTTCGGTCGAACCGGGCTGTAGTACTCATTTTCTATTTGCAATTGATTGACGCTAAGCTGCCGGTATTCACCGTCTGCCTTGACGCCGAACCGCTCGAACGCTGGTTCCGGTGTGCGTATTGCCCGGCTCAGATCGGCAACGTATTCATCGAGACTGTCGAGAGAGATGTTGAGACGTGCCTGCGTCCTGTTGCTGTAACCAAGATCGCTCATGCGAAGCGAGGTGGCAAACGGGTGGTAAAGCGTATCGATGTCAAGTTCCGACAAGGCCGGATTCGATCCCCTGGCAAACGACCGGCACAGCGCCGGCGACGCTCCGAACAGATACAGGATCAGCCAGCCTAATCGGCGGAAATTCCGCACCAGTCCGAAATATGCCTCGGATCGCAGGCTATCGACACTGCCTGCGTAGGCTTCGATTTCCTTGTAAGCCGGCCAGAACGCATCCGGCAACGAATAATTGAAATGCACCCCGGCAATCGTCTGCATGGTCCGGCCGTAACGAAGCCCGAGGCCGTGGCGATAGATGGTTTTCATGCGGCCGATATTTGAACTGCCGTAACGCGCCAGCGGGATGTCGTCGTCGCCACCGATGCGGCACGGCATGCTGGACACCCACAGGAGCTCATCACCCAGGCCAGCGTAACTGAACTGATGTATGTCGCAGAGAAACCGCAATGTTTCCCACGTATGCACAAACGCCGGCGTGACAAACTCGAGTAATGCTTCTGAAAAATCGGTTGTGATGTAGCTATTGGTCAGCGCCGATCCGAATGCCAGCGGATGCGGTTTGCGGGACAGGTGTCCTTGGGAAGTTACGCGAAGACTTTCCTTTTCGATGCCTTTGCGACCGCCCCAAACGGGATTGCCGGGAACTGATGCGGCCAGGCGATTTATTCTTTTATCAAACATAGAGACCCGGGGATTCAATGAACATGCGATGCAGCTGGTATCGCTGGCCGACGCTGCTCATGCGCCGACTATACAGACGACCTGAAGTGGTGCCAACGAAAAATTCTTATCTGTGACAAAGACTTGGCGTCCGAGGGAGCTGCCGTTACCGGCTCTGCAACTGATCCGTTCCGATATGGTTTATGATCACCCACAATATCATCTGCATCTGGCCCGTGGCGGACTCAATGTACCGAGCAGCCGGCAAACTCACATCTGCATCCGTATTGTTGTGCGGCTTGCTAATGCTGAGTCAACCTGCGGAAGCGCTGCGCTGTGGCAGTCGACTTGTCCGTGACGGAATGCATGAGTCGCAGGTCAGGGCATTTTGTGGCGAGCCAATAGCAACCCACTACCTCGGCCTCGTGCTTCGTAGCGATTACCCGCAAAGCTATTACGGTTTCGGTGGAATCAGCGGCAGTTACTACCGGCATGGCTATATGACGGAAGTCATGGCGACCGAACTTGTCTACAATTTCGGGCCGCGAAAGCTGATGCGCGTGCTGCGTTTCGAGGGTGGCTACCTTGTCGACATCAAGACCGCCGGCTACGGATATTTGGACAAGGATGATCAGTGATTGCAAACTGATTCACAATTCATGAACCGCTGACATACTATGATGGCGGGAACCTGACTGGCGTCAGGCCAGCGGAGACATTCCAGAAATGAGTGACACTAAATCGCGACGGCTTACCGACCGGAGCAGCGGCCCGGCCACGCTCATCAGTGAAGCATGCAAAGTCACTGGCAAGATGTCGGGGCGCGGCAATTTCATGATAAGCGGCGAGGTCGAGGGCGACTGCGATATCGACGGGACGGTCACTCTCGCGAAAAGCGGCCGGTGGAAAGGAACTATCAAGGCCAATACGGTCATCATCGCGGGAACCATTGAAGGCGACATCGATGCCGCGGGGCACGTGGAAATTACGGATTCAGCGAAAATTGCCGGTACGGTTCACGGTGAGGCGATCGCCGTTGCGGAAGGCGCAGTAGTCCAGGGCGTCATGAAGACGACCGGGCGCGCAGAGCCGGTCGAATTTGTCGAGAAGCGCCAGGACCGCGACTGACCCGCCGATCAGGGTGGCGGCCGCGAATCCGGCTGAACCGACACCAGAACGCGATTATTAGCCTCAGAGATCTCGTTCCAGTCTCCGGCGCTCAGCCCCGTGAATGAATTTGGATACGGTACCACCGGATCCGAGTTGCCCAGTGACACAATCTCGAAACGAATTCTGCCCTGTGTCTGTGCGCCGGATACATTGACAAAATTCGCAAATCCCACGGACTGCCGCAACCCGAGGTCGACGGATTCTTCATCACCGAAACCGATGGCATCACAAGCACCGGCGTCCATATCCGGTGGCGGCAGGATGTAGCTGGCAGGGCCCGCAGCAATCATGCAGAAGTCCGCAACGTGCGACTCGACCCGCACTACACCGGAGAATCCGATTTCCAACAGGCGATCGGACATTTCTGCAAACACTCGCCGCCTGCGATCACCGAGCGGCAGTTCATCAAATTCATAGCGTGCTGCCTGGTTGGCACCCCATTCGATAGATGAGAGAGCTACCGAATAGGCCGTTCCGAGAGACTCCTGGAATTCATCGATTCGATTCTGTATCGCTGACGCGTTCTCGGCGAAGTCTGTACTCCCGTGCTCGATTTCATTTCGCAACAAGGAGTTCTCCAGTTGAATTTCCTGCGAGCTTTGCACGCGCAGCCAATACAGCCACGCGAAAGTGATGACCAATACGGATAGCAATACGATGGCGATTTTCAGCCTTGCCGGTATGTCGGGGCCTGCAGCCTCGTCAATTTCGGCTATCTCTTCGGGTGTATCCACCGGCGCACGAATTTCTTCGGCAACCCTTGCCGCAATCGTCTCGTAGCTGTCCAGCATGTCCCGGCGCAATACCGCACGCTGCTGGTCGAACAGATCCTGGATCAGGACCCTGAGCTCCTTGTCCAGCTTGTCGATACCGGGATACTCATCATTTGTGAGGTCGGCTTGCGTTCTGCCCGCGGATTTTCGACGTTCTGCTTCATCACCGATCACACGCAGTGAGCGCAACACTTTGGATACCTCTACCGGTTCCACCTGTTTCGGCAATACACCGATGGCCCCGAGCGCGCGAGCCTGGCCGACGTAAAGCTCTCCTTCCTGCGAGGTGTACATCATGATCGGGATGGTCGCCGTATCGGGGTTGCTCTTGATGGCAGTTACCGCCTGGAAGCCGTCCATTCCCGGCATCATGTGATCCATGAAGACGACGTCCGGACGGTGATCGATCAGGTATTCGAGCGCAGCCTCGGCTGACTCCGCGGTATCGACGTCGAGGTCGTGCGATTCCAGCAGGCGCTTGAGCACCACCCTGGCGGACTTCGAGTCATCGACAATCAGGGCTGTCTTTCGCAATGCGGATTCCTCGCTGGATCCAGGCCGGGACGTGAATTCCCCGCTCGTGAACCATTATGTCACGGTGATTCCGGCGCCAGGCAAGTGCAGAAGAAACCTGTCGGCCCGTCGGTAAGCGCATGTTTAACCAGACATATCCTGTCCCTTCAGCTGGGCCGGGCCATTTCCTGCAGGACTGGGCACAAATTGGCTGCGATGAGAATTAGACACAGTGCTAAACTTTACTCACGGTCCTGCCGCCCGCGAAAGCCACGATCCATGTTTGCACGCCTCGCTTTGGCGGCATATGAGCGGAGAAAAAAAGCTGCTGGTGGGCATGCAATTTCCCATGCCAATCAGAGTCTTAATAATAAATGGCTCGCAGAATTTCGCCCAGACACCTGATCCTAGCCGCGGCTGTCGCCATAGTGGTTATTGCATCGCTGTCGACTGTTTTTTATGTGCAGTACCGTGGCCTGGCAAGCAGCATCATCAATTCCGGTGTGGAGCAGCATGAGAGCAGCGTGCTGGCGGCATTTCAACTTGATGCAGGCCAGTCAGTCGACCAGCTTGCTGCCGAACTGGCGACCGAAGGTGACTCCGGCAGTCCCACCGTAAACTCCCTGCTGACCAATGCCCTGTCGACGAATGACGGACTGGTTGCGCTGCGCTTCGAGCCGCTGGAAGGTCCGCCAACGCAGGTTGGCGTTATCCCTGACCAACTCGACGCCAGCCCGGTCACCTGGACGGATTCGAAGCTTTATCTCGTTCAACCGGTCACGCGTTCGGGAGTACCGGCTGGCAGGCTGATTGCTGCATTTGAACTGCGCGATCTTCGAGACAGCCTGGATGAGTACCGCGCAGAGCTTGTGACCACCGAGCAACGCCAGAGTCAGCTGGGTTTCTCATGGGTTGCTGCGAGTATTGCGGCGATTCTTGCTTTCTGCGCAATCACGATCTGGCTGCTTGTACGCAGGCAGAACCGGCGGATCGGCCAGCTTCAGACGCAAATAAGGAAGCTCAGCGAATCGGACTTTGGAGAGCCTGTTCCGATAACCGAGGACGATGCGCTTGGTGAACTTGCACGTGTCTTCAATGCGATGCGAGACAAACTGCAGCAGACAACGATATCGCGAAACTATATCGACAATGTTCTGGCAAACATGAATGAAGCGATAATCATCACGTCGCCTGACGACATCATAAGCAGAGTTAACAAAGCAACACTCGATTTGCTTGGCTATACCGAAGAGGATCTGATTGGCCAGAACATCGACCTGGTTGTGGACAAGAAAAGAACTGGGCGACTGCAATCGGAAGTGCATTCGAATGCACCGCGCGAAGCTTATTTCATCACCAAGTCCGGAGACTCGGTTCCGGTCTCCTACACCAGCGCTGCAATACACGGGAGCAACGAGACTGCCAGTGATCGAATCTATGCTGCCCAGAATATCACCGAGCGACGAAAGGCAGAGCAACGAATCAGGTATCTCGCTCGTATCGATGCGCTTACGAAAGTGCCGAACCGCATGCAATTCCACCATCTGTTGCAGCGGGCTATCGCTCGTGCGGGACGGTCAAAAAAGTCATTAGGCCTTCTGTATATCGACATCGATCGCTTCAAGGAAATCAATGACACGTTTGGTCATCTGGCTGGCGATGCAACCCTCGAAACTGTTGCAACACGCCTTACCAAAGTGCTTCCTCCGGATTCCATAATCGGTCGTCTCGCTGGCGATGAGTTTGCCGTAATCGTCGACCGTTTGGAGTCCGATTCGGACCTGCGCAACAGCCTCGACAAGCTGGCCCGAACCCTCCTCGACCGCCTGGCCGATCCGTTTTTTGTCCAGGGCCATGAGGTGTTCATGACCGCGAGCATGGGAATCGCGCTTTTTCCGATCGATGCCCGCAATGTAATCGACCTCATACGCAATGCTGATGCGGCGCTTTACCATGCCAAAAAGAATGGGGGCAATGTCCACTCATATTACGCTCCGGAGATGAATGAAGCGGCGGTCGAGCGCCTTATGACCAAGAGCAAGCTCAAGCGTGCCTTTGAACGCAATGAACTGCTGGTTCATTACCAGCCAAAGTACAATCTGGAAACGGGTCAGGTCATCGGTGCCGAAGCGCTGGTTCGATGGGAATTACCGGAGCGCGGCATCATCCTGCCATCGGACTTCATACCGATCGCCGAGGAAACCAATTTGATCATCGAGATTGGCGAGTGGGTGCTGGATCGCGTTTGCGAGGATTTCAAATACTGGAGCCAGTCCGTATCGCCAGGCAGGGTGTCTGTCAATCTGTCGCTCAAGCAATTGCGACAACCCAATTTCATCAATCGCATCAGCTCGATACTGCGCGGTCATCAGGTGTCACCGACCTCACTCGAACTCGAAATTACCGAAACCACCTTGATGGAAGATCCCGTACGGACAATCAAGTTGCTGGATGAACTCTATGCGCTCGGATTGCACATGGCGATCGACGACTTCGGAACTGGCTATTCATCGCTTAGCGCGCTGCAGCAGTTTCCAATAAATACATTGAAGATTGACCAGTCCTTTGTAAAAAACATTGCCGTCGATTCTGACGATGCAACCATAGTCGGGACGATCATACATATGGGACGAAGCCTGAATATGGATGTGGTCGCAGAGGGCGTGGAAACCGAAGAGCAGTTGAATTTTCTGCAAACTCTGCAGTGCACCTATGTTCAGGGACTGCTTTTTGGCGACCCGATGAGCGCCGACAGTTACCTGGAGCTGTTGCTGGCCCAAGCTGAGGGTACGGACAGGCATCGTGCGCTGTTTGCCTGATCCGCTCCATGCGCATTCTGCGTATCCGCACGCGATTTTACTGCTAACCTGTTGATTTCAATAAATGATCAGGCTGAGCTTCACAGCCGGATTTGCGCATGATTTAATACCAGTCGACGCTCACTCCACCAATCAGATTGTCGATGTCAGCAATCGCAATCCTTTCAACATAAGACAGGCCAATGACTAAACTTACAAGTGCTATTTCAGCCATTGCGTTTTTTTTCGCAGCTCATGCCGGACTTGCATGTGACTATCCCGCCAAAGTTTCGATCGCCGATGGCTCAAAGGCAACGAAGGAAGAGATGATTGCCAGCCAGAGTGCGGTCAAGAAATACGTTGCTGATATGGAAGCTTATCTCGCCTGCATCGTTGACGCGGAAAAGACCGCGGTCGCATCGATGGAAGAATTGACGCCTGAAGCTGAGCAGCAACGCACCGAGATGCTGGACAAGAAATACAACGCTGCGGTGGAGGAGATGGAGAGAATGGCGGCCGACTTCAACGCTGAAGTGCAGGCTTACAAGGCCAGAGACAACTCCTGATATCGCCGTGCCGGCACGACTCCTGGCGTGGGTCTGCTACAGGCAGCGAACGCTGCATGCAATCGAGGTACGTGTCAGCTGACTACAGGGAATCAATTTCCCGTTTCAGGTCGTACTGATTCTCAGTAATGATTCGCTCCAGCACTCGAATACGCTCTTCGAGCTGTTCGATCTTCGCCATGGCATCGTCCAGGTCCGAATCCGCGGGTGCTTTCGGTTTGCGTTGCCTGATGTAGGCTCGCACGACCCAGGAAAACATGACGATTATAATGATCCACAGTACGAACACCTGACCGCCAGACATTGCTTATTCCTTTTTCCATTCACCAGAGCTCAAAGCTTCCTGAACTCCTGATCAAGATTGAATCGGGGCGACGTTACATACCTTTCGAGCCTTGCGAGTCGTCGATCGAGCGACTGAAATCGCCTTCGGACATCCGCAAGTGTTTGCGCCGGCGATGCACGAACGGCTTTGCGAAATCCCTCGTCGACCCCGGTGCCGCGGCGGACATCCGGTCCAGCGGGAATCAGAAATACGGCACCAAAGTATGCAAGCAATGTAATCGGCATGGCCATCAGCAATGAAATGACCGCGAGGAATCTCGTTGCCTTCAGATTGAATCCAAAATAGTCAGCTAATCCTGAACATACGCCAGCAATCATCGCATTGTCCTTGCGACGGTAAAATCGACGCTGAGGAAATGTTTCCCGGTAGCTCATGAGCGGCCCCAGTTCCGATCGCAATTGCGACGTCGCCAGAATTCGTATTCGGCCTGCGCACCTGAGTAGATAAGGGGTTTCTCGCGGAACAACAGGGTTGCCCCGAGATATGTCAGCACGGTTGGCCAGAAGAAAACAAACAGGCAAATGATCGCGATTATGCGAACCGTGCCGACCCGGAAATTGGCAAAATCGGCAAATCCGGCGCAAACGCCGAAAATCCAGCCGTTCTCCCTGTCTCGGTACAGGCCCCGCAATCGCCCGTACTCAGGACTCCAGGTTGTTCTGCTCATGGTTTTTTCCTCCACTCCGGCAATTCGCTGTCAAGTATCGTTTCAAGCGATTCCAGTCTTTCTTCCATTCTCTGTGACAAGTTCCAGAGCTCTTCCAGCATCCCTTCATCGCCACCCGAAATTTCTCGTGCCTGCTTCCACTTTGTTATGAAGTGCAAAACAATAAACAATGGAGCCGGTATTGCGATGAATACAATGATCGCAATTGTAATCAGTTCACCCAATGCCATGTCCATTCTCAGTTCGCGTCAGTGGTCTGTTTCGCAGCAACACGCACCTTCAAATCGCGAAGTTCCCTGGCGACGGATTCCTCTGCCTCCAGGCTTGCAAATTCATGATTGAGGTCCTTTGGCAAACCAAGATCGTACGCCTCGATGCGTCCTTCGACATCGTCGATACGACGGGTGTACTGCTCGAATCGGACCATGGCGTCTTCGATCTGATAGTCATGGATCTTTTTCCGGACAGCGAGACGGCTGGTTGCCGTCTTATGGCGCGCCAAAAGTGACTTTTGCCGCGCCTTGGCATCCTGGAGCTTGCTTTCCAAGCGTGCGATATCGTCGTTCAGCTTGGCCAGGCCGTCATCGATGGCAAGGTAGTCCGACTTGATGGCTTCTGCGGCAGCTGTCACCCTGGATTTTTCCACCAGGGCGGCCTTTGCAAGGTCTTCTCGACCCTTGCGCAATGCCAGCTCCGCCTTGGATTCCCAGTCCGACTGTTCGCGCTCCATGGTCTCCAGTCGGCGATTAAGATCTTTTTTGTCGGCTATGGACCTGGCAGCGGCGGAACGCACCTCGACCAATGTGTCTTCCATCTCCTGAATCATCAGCCGCACGATTTTCTCGGGGTCTTCGGCCTTGTCCAGAATGGCGTTGATATTCGAGTTCACGATATCGCTGAATCTCGTGAATATTCCCATGGCTTGGTCCTCGTCAGTTTAAGTTCACTGTCTTATGTGCAGTAACCGTGCCAACTGCGAGCAGTGCGCATATGATTTTGTTTTATAAACCTTTTTTCGAGCAACCGCTGATTCGTCCAGGCACTCGATCTGGCTATTTACGCTAGTAAATGGTAATTAGCACTCGTATTTAGCGGTTTCTGCCACGCATGCCCGAAAGACCCAGTCAGACCATTATTGGCGAAGCCCCGGCATTCCTCGCGATGCTGGAACACGTCTCGCGGGCCGCAACTCTCAGCAAGCCGGTATTGGTGGTGGGCGAAAGAGGGACCGGCAAGGAACTCATTGCGGCTCGACTGCATTTTCTGTCACCGCGCTGGGAGCGGCCACTGATCAAGGTCAACTGCGCTGCCCTTACCGAGTCGATCCTCGAATCGGAGCTTTTCGGTCACGAAGCAGGTGCATTTACCGGGGCATCCAAAAGCCATATCGGTCACTTCGAGCGAGCCGACGGTGGCACCCTTGTGCTCGACGAACTCGCAACGATCTCATTGCGCATGCAGGAAAAGATATTGCGTGTTATCGAGTACGGAGAACTGCAACGCGTCGGCGGCAGCGATACCGTTCTCGTTGACGTGCGAACTGTCGGTTCGACCAATGCAGATTTGCGGGAACTCGTCGCGCAGGGCCAGTTCCGCGAGGACCTGCTCGACCGGCTGGCCTTCGACGTGATCACAGTACCGCCGCTGCGGGACAGGCTGGAAGACATTCTGCCTCTGGCCTACGCGTTTGCAATAAACATGGCGAGCGAGATGAAGCAGGAATACTTCGCCGGTTTTACAGCGAAAGCATCTTCGTCACTGTTGCGGCGCGATTGGCCAGGCAATGTGCGCGAATTGAAGAACGCAGTCGAAAGATCCGTGCATCGACAGGCGAATCAGGAACTGCAGATAGACAACATTGCCTTTGACCCGTTCGACTCGCCGTTCCGGCTGCGCAAGGAACAAATCCGAACGACTGCCGAGCTGCCATCGGAACAGCGTGTGCGCAAGACCGTGCTGCCCATGAACTTCGATGCGAGGATGCAGGAAACCGAAAAGGAACTACTGTTGGCGGGGTTGGAAAAGGCCCGCTTCAATCAGCGCGTTGCCGCTGATCTTCTTGGCCTTACGTATCACCAGCTGCGCGGCAAAATCCGCAAGCACAAGCTCGACCATTCCTGATGGAGCAGGCTGAAAGCTCTATCAGCTTTCGTCTCGATAGCGCCGCACGTAGGTCGCTGCAGTAACAAACAGTCCGCATACGACCAGACCGAGCCAAAGTCCAGGACTTGCAAGAAAACCACTGAGATCGACCATGGACAGGAAGCTGATTCCGGAACGGACGGCGTCGTGCAGAGCCTCCTTGTCTTCCGACCACAGACCCATGGTATCGATGCCGTGGAAAAACGGCATCTTGCCACTGCGAACAAAAATCGCATCGGTAAAAAAGCGGGTACCAACAAGGGTCCGTTCGAGCATGGGCAGAAGAATGATCGGCAGAAAGGCCACGAGCAACGGTGAGCGCTTTGTGTAGGCCGAAACAAGCAGGAACCAGCCGACAAACGGTGCCAGCCACAGTGGTATGGCCAGCAGGAACATAAGCGTTGCTATCCAGTTGTCCAGCAGCGGTGCTGCTTGCCAGATCAGGTAGCCGGCGTTTGCCCCCTGGAAACTCACCCAGATACTCGTGATGGTCAGTACAAAAATATGTGTGACAGCAATGACGACAAAGGTAATCAGCGGAATGACGACCATTGCTGTCACCAGCTTGGACACCACAGTCTCTGCGTCAGTGATTGGCACGGAACGCCAGAACAGGATGCTTTTGTCTTTGCGCTCGGCATACAGCGAATCCAGTGTGTAAAAGATCGTCAACACCCACATTGCCAGTATGAACAGCACGGAAATACTGACCATCAAGACCGTGATAGCGGAGGCTCGTTGCGCCTCGCCAAGGTTGGAGGCGCCGAGGATCGCGATGTCTACTGCCTGGTCGAATGCCGAAACCGCAACATGGCCTGTTATCGACATCATCGAAATTATCAGCGCGATGACCAGTGGCGTCACATAAATTGCACGGTGCTCCCAGATCTCGCGCTTCAAAAGTGCTACCTGAGTTGAAATCATGTTGTCGCCCCTTTGACTTTTGCAACGAACAGGTCGGCAATCGCCGGCGTCCTGACATCACCAAAGCCTTTAAGCTGCTCGCGGGCGATGCCTTCAAAGGTCATGATCTTTTTGCCGAACATGTCTCGTTCGAAAATAGGATTCAGGCGCCTGGCGCGATCGGCATTCTCGCCGGAAGCCATAAGCTCGACAAATCGGTCCGGCAATTGGTCCATGCTTGCATTCAATATCAGGCGACCATTGTTGATGAACATGACATCTGTGAGCAGGTTCTCGATCTCTTCGACCTGGTGTGTCGTTATGAGTATGGTGCGTTCCTGGTCAAAGTAGTCGTTGAGAATGTTGCTGTAGAACTCTTTTCTGAAAATGATGTCAAGGCCGATTGTCGGTTCGTCCAATACCAGTAACTTGGCATCTATCGCTGTAATAATGGACAGGTGCAGCTGGGTGACCATGCCCTTCGATAATTCCCTGACTCTTGCATCACGGCGCACCTTGGTTTTCGCGAGCAGCTCGTCTGCCTTATTGCGCGAGAAACGCGGATGTATCGATTCAACAAAATCGATCAGCTGCGAAACACGGATCCACCGGGGCAGAACTGCAACATCCGCAATGAAACAGATGTTCTGCATGAGTTCCTTTCGCTGCCTGAACGGATCCAATCCAAGCACGGAAAGACTTCCTTCACAGTCTGTGAGGCCAAGTACGGCTTTCAAAAGCGTGGTCTTGCCGGCCCCATTCGGCCCGATAAGGCCCGTAATGCGTCCTTTCTCGATCTCGAAACTGACGTCGTCGACAGCGCGCAAACGACCGAAAGATTTTGAAACATGGCTGGCACTGATAAGGCTAGTCATCCTGCTCTCCCTTGCCAGGAGGTTGCTGATCATCCGCGTGCTTGGGCAAATCGCCGATTTCAAGGCCGAGGCGGGCAATCGTTGCCGCGACCTTCGGCCAGTCCAGTTCGAGAAATCGTTGGCGCTCGTCTTTCAGTAATTGGCGGCGTGCGCCAGTGGTGACAAACATCCCGCGGCCACGCTTCTTCTCGACCAGCCCCTCGTCGACCAGCTCCTGGTAGCCTTTCAGTACTGTCAGCGGATTCAAACGGTACTCCGCCGCCACGTTGCGAACAGAAGGCAGTGCGTCCCCGTCCACAAGAACCTCTTCAAGAATCATTGCGACCACCCGGTCCCGCAGTTGCCTGTAAATCGGCAGGTCGTCATTCCATTTCGGGTCCATTGCTTATCCGATTGTGGTTTTGGCGAAGGATTGATTACGGCCCGCCGACCGGATGTGTGCGCTGCACGCGTTTTCGCGTCGCATTAATCCGGCACCGTGGCATCGACCGCGGCATTGCGATTGTCAGTTACATTCTGCTCGTGCATCTCGAGAAAAGTGTCGACGCCAAACAGAACGAGCTGTACCGAGACGGTCATAAGCGAAGTATCGGCGGTCCGCCGGTGCTTGTCGGCAGGCGGCATGGGCGGCTCCGGTGACGGCTGGCTCAGTGCGCTGCCGTTAGTCGCTGGCTCAGGCGTGCTGCTGCGCGCCTGCCCCGCGATCACAGCAATCAAAATGAGAACGACGACTGAAATGCGGACTATTCCGTGTACGGTTCGTATGGATGGAATTGTCATGGTGCTTCTCTCTGCTTGAATCACCCGGCCCCCGGGGCCGGTGAACTGGTGTTATAGTCAACTATAACACCAAACTAAATGATTGCAAGCAAATTAACCCGAATTCGCCCCAGGTCGCGTTAATAAACAGGATTGCTGAAGGTTTTCTATTTCTGGATCAATGAGTTACTGAAGTGTCCTGCTCAAACGCCTGGTAACCCGCCAGAGCAGGCGAAACGACCCGGCCGCCGGTTGGCGCCCGGATCGGGCTCGGTGACTGAGAGAACACTCTGGAATGATGGCCCGGTACGACTGCCCGCCCGCAACTGCCCGACTGCTTTCAGAGTCGCAGGTCCTCACCTATTCTGGTCGCATGAATGAATTTACCGAAGACACGGTGTTGATGCTGCGTTACAGGGACGGGGACCTCGCGGCCTTCGATGTCTTGTACCGACGACACAATCAGGCCCTGTACCGGTACCTGCTCCGGCTGTGCATGAATCGTGATGCTGCCGAGGATATCTATCAGGAGGTATGGAAAAAGATCATAAGTTCGCGCGGCCGATACCAGGCAACCGCGAAATTCAATACCTTCCTGTATCGCGTTGCTCACAATTCGTTCATAGATCATGCGCGACGTAACAAACGATACTCCTCAGCCGAGGACTACGACCCTGACACCAATATTCATGGCGCAGACGAACCCGACATGGCAGCTGAAAAACTTCTGCTGAGACGGCGGCTGGACGAGGCCCTGGCCAGTATACCTGACGAACAACGCGATGCGTTTCTGCTTCACGAGGAAGGCGGCCTGGGTCTCGATGCAATTGGACTCATAACCGGAGTCAGTCGCGAGACAGTCAAGAGCCGTTTGCGCTACGCAAACAACAAGCTCAGGGCGGCGTTTATGGAGCCGGCAGCAAGACAAGGAGAGGACGCATGAGATGCGATGAATTCCACATTGAACGGAGCGAACCATGAGCGACCGGCAGCAATTCGCCAGCGACGATGCGATCGATTTTGCGGTGAGCAATACGTATCGTGCAGGCGCGACAGAGAAAGTCCCGCGGCATCTGGATCGAATGGTGCTGGCGGAAGCGACGCGAGAGGCAGGCCGGAAGAACCGGGCCGCCGGCTTGCCAAGGTGGCTGGTTCCAGCTGCATTTGCCGCCGTCCTTGCACTGAGCCTCTCGGTCAATCTCGAGTTCAATCAGCTCGACCTTGTTCCAGCAGTCCCGGATCGGGCCGGGGCCGAAGGAAGCGGTATTGCTGCAAAGCCTGTGGACTCCACGGATGATCTGGAGGCGGCGGTCGAATCGACGGGCGAGAGACTGCGTGCACTGGATGACGCCGTGTCAACCCTTGCTCCAGGCAACAAACCCGCATCTGCGCCAAAATCTTCGCCCGAATCTTCAGCTGTCGGCGGTACCGGCCAAGGCACAACGCTTGCCGCCGACGCTGCAATTGCCAACGGGTCTTGCGGTACAGAGGCAACGGCTTCGGCCGAGTCCTGGTGGTCGTGCATCGAAGCACTGCAACGCAGTGGCCAAGCCGACTTGGCCCGGGCCGAACTCGAGCTGCTTGAAGCCGCATTTCCGGAATCCAAGCTGGCCCACTAGAGCCAACCACAGGGTGCCGATGCAGTCCGGCGATGCTAGAATCGCCGCCCGCAAACCTCTTTGCACCCGAATTCGTCTCAGCTGCCAGGACTACAACATGAAAAAGCCCGTTCGCGTCACGATCACTGGCGCTGCCGGCCAGATCGGCTATCAGCTTGCGTTCCGTATTGCCTCGGGCCAAATGCTGGGCAACGACCAGCCGGTCATCCTGCAATTACTGGAGATCCCGCCAGCGCTACCCGCATTGCAAGGCGTTGTCATGGAACTTGACGACTGCGCGTTCGACACATTGGCCGGCATCGTAGCAACAGCAGACCCCGACGTCGCGTTTCGTGACAGTGACTTTGCACTGCTGGTCGGCGCACGCCCGCGCGGCCCCGGCATGGAAAGAAAAGATCTGCTCGAGGCGAATGCCCAGATTTTCTCGGTGCAGGGAAAAGCGATCAATCTGCATGCAAGTCGCGACATACGCGTTCTCGTCGTAGGCAATCCGGCCAACACGAATGCCCTGATTGCAAGCGCTAATGCTCCGGAGATTCCGCTGCGCAACTTCACAGCAATGACGCGGCTCGACCACAATCGGGCAGTCGCACAACTGGCCGGCAAGACCGGCAGTCATGTCAGCGACGTGCAGCACATGACGATTTGGGGCAACCATTCTGCAACCCAGTATCCCGACATTCACCACGCGACAGTCAAAGGAAAGGCAGCCATTGATCTCGTCGACCAGCAATGGCTGAAGGACACCTTCATCCCGACGGTGCAACAGCGTGGCGCTGCAATCATCAAGGCGAGAGGCGCCTCTTCAGCGGCCTCGGCCGCGTCGGCAGCGATCGATCATATGCACGACTGGGTTCTGGGCACGCCGGGCGACGACTGGGTGAGCATGGGTATTCCGGCCGATGGCAGCTACGGCATCGATGAAGGTGTAATCTATTCGTATCCGGTGCGCTGCAAGAAAGGCAAATACGAGATCGTCAATGGGCTTGCAGTAAATGATTTCAGCCGCAGCCGCATGCGCGCGACCGAAACGGAACTCCGGGAGGAACGAGCCGCAATCGAAGCCCTTCTGTAGCTATGCGACGGCGGTCACCGCAACGGAAAGGCAGTTCTGGTAGTGTAGTTGTGTGGAATTAGTGCCCATATCGCGCCTTGGTTCGTGGTGTGTTCGGGCCCTGCCGGGACCTTGTACGCAAACAACCACCTGTCGCGCGGATTCGCCGGTCCAGGCCCGCTTGCGAAGGCCGCGTCAATAAAGAGGAAAGTGTCGTGTCCAGTTTTATCGTTGGTCTGTTCTGGTTTCTGCTGTTTGCCGGCGGCGGGATTTACCTGGCCTACAACCGCATCAACCTGCTTGCGTCGACATCGGTAACTGGCGCAGCCCTGTTCGTCTATTCCATATTCGGCTCCGCTCCGTTTCTCTGGCTGCTGTTGTTATGGGGCCTGTTTGCCCTGATGGTCATGGCCAACATGACGGAGTTTCGACGGGAGAAATTCACCCGTCCGGCACTCGCCATGTATCGCACCATGTTGCCATCCATGTCGGACACGGAGCGCGAAGCGCTCGAGGCCGGCAGCGTCTGGTGGGATGGCGAGCTGTTCTCCGGCATGCCGGACTGGGAGCGGCTCATGTCGTTTCCGGCACCGAAGCTTTCCGGCGAGGAACAGGCGTTTCTGGATGGGCCCTGCGAAGAGCTTTGCCGGATGCTCGATGACTGGGATATAGCCTTCCAGCGCGGCGATATGCCTGCCCATGTCTGGGACTACATCAAGAAGCACAGATTCTTCGCCATGATCATTCCGAAGAAGTATGGCGGACTTGAGTTCTCGGCTTACGCGAATGCGATGGTCATCGCAAAACTTGCCAGTCGCAGTACGACTGCGTCATCCACCGTTGGTGTGCCGAATTCGCTCGGCCCAGCGGAATTACTATTGCACTACGGCACGGAGGAACAGAAGAATCATTACCTTCCTGGCCTGGCCTCGGGCGATGAGATCCCTTGCTTTGCCCTGACCTCGCCACAGGCAGGGTCTGACGCCGCCGCCCTCATCGACAGTGGCGTTGTTTGCAAGGGCACATGGGACGGCAAGGAAATAACCGGTATCCGTCTGAACTGGGACAAGCGCTATATCACGCTTGCGCCAGTCGCCACGGTCCTTGGGCTGGCCTTCAAACTTTCTGATCCGGATCATCTTATCGGCGACGTGGACGATTACGGCATCACAGCAGCATTGATTCCGACCAGCACTCCCGGCGTCATCGTAGGGCGCCGCCACTATCCCCTTACCATACCGTTCCAGAACGGGCCGACATCGGGGAAAGACGTATTCGTTCCGCTCGACTACATTATCGGCGGCGTGGAGATGGCCGGGAAAGGCTGGAAAATGCTGGTCGAGCTTTTGTCAGTAGGCCGCGCCATCACGTTGCCATCGACGGCCTGCGGTGGCAGCCAGGCAGCCTCCTACAGCGCCGGCGCGTACACGCGAATCCGGCGCCAGTTCAATCTGCCGATCGCGAAGTTCGACGGTGTTGGCGAAGCCCTCGCCAGGATTGCAGGTCACACTTATATAATGAACGCGGCGGTATCGGTGACCTCCGGTGCCATCGATCAAGGTGAGAAACCTGCGGTGCCGTCGGCAATCCTCAAGTACCACTGCACCGAGCTCGGCCGCAAGGTTGCCAATGACACGATGGACGTACACGGTGGCAAAGCCATCATGCTCGGGCCAAAAAATTATGTCGGTCGGGGATACATGGCGACGCCGATTGCGATCACCGTCGAAGGCGCGAATATTCTCACTCGCAGCCTGATCATATTTGGCCAGGGCGCGATGCGATGTCACCCGTTCGTGTTGCGCGAGCTGCACGCCGCCCAGGACCCGAACAGGGAAAAAGGCCTGATCGAATTTGACGACGCACTTTTTTCTCACATCGGTTACGCCATCAGCAATCTCGCAAGATCATTCTTTCTTGCACTGACGTTTGCAAGATTCAGCCGCGCACCGTTAATTACGCCTGCCAAACGTTTCTACCAGAATATCAACCGCTACAGCGCGGCGTTTGCTCTCGCAACCGATTTCGCCATGCTGACACTCGGTGGCAAACTGAAGATCAAGGAACTGCTATCGGCCAGGCTCGGAGACGTGCTCAGTTCCATGTATCTCGCGTCAACCGTGCTCAAGCACTTCGAAAACCAGGGCCGCCCGACAGCAGATTTGCCGCTGGTGGAGTGGTCGGTACGTACGCTCATGTACCAGGCGCAGGAACAATTGCACAGCTTCTTGCGCAATTTCCCGAATCGCCCGGTTGCGTTTTTCCTGCGCTGTTTCATTTTTCCGCGTGGGCGAACCTACTTCTCACCGGCCGACGAACTGGGCCGGCAGGTCGTGGATCTGATCACTCACAGTGGCGAAGCGCGGGAACGTCTTTGCCAGCAGGCCTACACGACTCTCGAACCCGGCAGTCCGCTTGGCCTGTTGCAGGAAGCGCTGGAATTGACTGAGAAATACGAGACTCTTGAGACCAGGTTACGGCAGGCACGCAAGGAAGGACTTATCAGCGCGGATTATTTCGGCTACCAGATCGACGAAGCGGAACGGGCAGAAATCATCAGCAAATCGGAAGCTGCCGAACTGCGTATCTATCACGAAAAGGTATTGCGCCTGCTCGCGGTTGACGATTTTCCACCGGACGCCTTCAAGCGTCTTGGGTCGGTCGAAGAGGCGTCGTCTGCAACGCCTGCACCCGCGCCGACCGCCAAGCGGGCAGCCGCGAAGAAACCATCGAGGAAAAAATCGGCAGCCGGGCAATCAGGGAAAGCACTCGGCCAGAACATCAACAGCTGATGTGAATTCATGACGAATGACTCGGGCGTTATTTACGAAGTTTCGCTCGAAATAGAGCAGGATGTCGTTGGCGAGTTCGATGCCTGGCTGGCCGGGCATATCGACGACATGCTGACCATTCCCGGATTTATCTCCGCCCGTACGTTCACGCTGGAAAACACCGACGCTGGCAGCGCCCGGCGGGTCACGCACTTTCACCTGGAAAGTGAAGCGGATCTGGAGCGCTACCTCGCCGGGCCTGCCGCAGCAATGCGTCAGGCAGCAATCGATCGGTTTGGCGACAAGTTCACCGCCAGCCGTCGAATTCTGCACGCCATGCCGTCCGGCGGCATCGCATCAGCGCCCGTCGAGCAATGCCTGAATTGCAAGACCCCGTTGTCCGGCCAGTACTGCGCCAATTGTGGCCAACGCGCACGAAGTCGGTTGATCAGCCTTTGGGAACTGGTCAGCGACGCTTTCGGTGACCTTTTCGAGCTCGATTCGCGATTGTGGCGAACACTGATTCCGCTCTTTGCGCGTCCGGGATTACTGACTCGAGACTATCTGGAAGGGCGGCGCGTGAGATTCATGCCGCCTTTTCGCACCTACCTGGTGCTCAGCATAGTCTTCTTCCTCGTCGCGTTTTTCGATCCGAAAAAAGACCTGCAGATTCTGTTCGAGCCGGAGGAGACTGGTAGCACTGCTGTGACCGAACCCGATTCCGGAAAGGTCGGACAGGAGGTGCTGGATGAACTCGAGAAAGCCGGCGTCGAGATCAATGAAAAGCAAAAGGAAGACCTGAAGGCTGTCGATGAGGGCCTGAGCATCAATATCGGGGACGGTACAGCGGAATCGGCTTGCCAGTTCGACGATTTCGAAAACACCCAGATGCCACTCTGGCTGGCGAAGCGGCTGACCAAGGAACGCCTGCTGCGAATTTGCGAGAAGGTTACAGCGAATGACGGTCGCGATTTCGTCAATCAACTGATCGACAACGTGCCAGCAGCCTTGTTCTTCCTGTTACCCTTGATGGCACTGGCTTTGAAAGTCCTGTATCCGCTGTCGAAACGCTATTACGTCGAACACTTGTTGTTTGTGGTGCATTTTCATGCGTTCTTTTTCCTTGTTCTGACCTTGCAGATTCTCTTGTCCAGAGCCGGTGCACTGACCACAATTCCGGACGGCGCCGTTACCACCACGATCGTCGCCATTTCGTTTTACATACCGGTCTACCTGTACAAAGCGATGCGGCGCGTCTATGGGCAGGGCCACTTGCTGACCCTGCTGAAATACCTGATGCTGGTAGTCGCGTATGCAATCGGCTTTTCACTTGTATTGCTGACAGCAACGCTCATTGCGGCATTTTCGATCTGATTGCAGGACCTCGCCTGCGCAAAACCTCAAATTGTTTATCGGGAGTTAATCATGAGACCAAGAATCCATCCGTTCACCCTGATGCTCTGCGCCCTGCCTTTGCTGGCGGCCTGTGGCCAGGAACATGCGCCCGCTGAACACGCCGCACCGGCTGCCGAATCGGCAGTGTCAGTTGCCGAGCAGGCAGTCGACAGCAAGCCTGCAATGCCGCGCACTCCGGCACCCGAGGGTGCAAAGGTCTTTTTCATTACGCCGGCTGATGGCGCGGCCGTGACAGGCACTTTCAAAGTTGAATTCGGCGTCGAGGGCATGGCTGTCGTTCGCGCCGGCGACAACACACCGGCCAGTGGCCATCACCATCTGCTGATCGATACCGACCTGCCGGACCTGGCCCTGCCGATCCCCGCAGATGCGAATCATGTGCATTTCGGCGACGGGCGTACATCGACCGAGCTGACATTGCCTTCCGGCGAGCACACACTGCAGTTGCTGTTCGCCGATCATTTGCACATTCCACATGATCCGCCGGTGTATTCCGAGCGCATTACGGTAACGGTCGAGTAGCCGAACAGAGAGTCTTGCTTGAGCGGATGAGACTTCGCTAATAGAATTCGCTGGCTGGGCCCGGCCCACGTTGACGAATTCCAACCCGAGGCCGCCACCACCTTAAATCTATGAACGAAAAAAGCATAGGAATCAGCGGTTTATCGGTGTACGTGCCGCCATACCGCGTATGGCTCGAAGACTGGTGCAAGTGGACCGGCAACCATTGGCCCAGGGTGCGCGAAGTGGTTGGGCGAAGTTTTCGGGTGCGCGGCCCGCAGCAAAGCGTGTACACCATGGCCGCTACCGCGGTCATGCGACTGATACGGCAATACGACATCGACCCGTCGCGCGTGAAATTCCTCGGCCTCGGCACGGAGTCGAGCACGGACAATTCGGCCGGTGCCATTATTGTCAAAGGCATGGTCGATCGCGCGCTGGTAACGCAGGGCAAACCACCGATCGCCCGAAGTTGCGAAGTACCCGAATTCAAGCACGCCTGCCTTGGCGGTGTTTACGGCATGAAGGGAGCATTGCGGCACCTCGCTCTCGACGGCGCCGGCGGCCTGGCAATCGTGGTCTGTGCCGACATCGCGGAATACGCGCGGGGCAGCAGTGGCGAACCCACACAGGGCGCCGGTGCGATCGCAATGTTGATTGAGGAAAACCCGACACTTGCCGAAGTTGACCTGATTCGCTCCGGTTCGGCATCGGATTACAGGATTATCGATTTTCGCAAACCGATGCTGCGGTTTTGCGGGCAGGATCGCAGCGAGAGCCACCAGGTTCAGGACTTCCCTGTTTTCAACGGCAAGTATTCGACAACCTGTTATGTAGACGAGACCCTGCACGCTTTGAATGACATGTATGCGAAGCGCGGAGTGAAGGCGATCGATTATTTGCGCTCACTGAAAACCGTATTCATGCACCGGCCTTACCGGCGCATGCCCGAGACCGGATGGGCTGTTGCCTACCTGTTTGCACTGGGAAATGGCAGTGCAGAAGATCAGGCAGAACTCGCATCCTATTGTTACGAAGCAGGCATCGAGCCGGAAGCGCTGCTGGCAGAGATGCTCAGCAAACCTGAAGTCGTCGCCCTTGCGAATCCGGAGCAGCTGAATTACGAGGCGTACCCGATGACCATGGCGGTCTTCAGGGTTTTTCGCGCATCGCGCCGATACAGCCGCGAGATCCTCGACAAGCTGGCACTTGGCAGCGACATGATGCTGGATCTTGGAAATTTATATACAGCCGCACTTCCCGCCTGGCTTGCCGCCGGTTTCGAACAGGCACTGGATGAGGGCCGGGAACTGGACGGAGAAGAGCTGCTGACGCTGGGTTACGGCAGTGGAGATGCGGCTGAAGTTATTCCATTCTTCGTCTCGAATCGCTGGCGTGAAGCAACATCACGGATCGGGTTTTCAGCTGCGATGGAATTGGCTGTTGATCTGACCGCGGCACAGTATGAAGCGCTGCACGACGGGCGGCGCGCGACCGGCCTCGAGTACTTGCCGCGTCATGAGTTTGTTATCGACAAGGTCGGACGAACAGATCAGCGGCAGTTTCAGGATCTCGGCATCGAGTACTATCGATACGTTGGCTGAGAGTCACCGTCGTTTGCGTCCGGCATACGCTGCCAGGGTTTCTTCAAACGACGTGCTCAGCTGATCCCATTCCATTTTGAACCAGGGCGTGAACGTCTGCGGCGATGACTGCAGTTCCTTTGCGAGCGCCAACGCCTGCACATGGCGAGTTGCCACAACCTCGGTCAGGTTCGGCTTCACTGGATCGTCGCTGCGACCCAGGAAAACCGAGCAGAGTTCGTTCTCCGACCCCTTGTCGCCGAAGCGCGCCTGATAACTGAACTTGTAGACAAATTCGAGCCTGGCCTGAATCCCCAACTCATCGGCCAGGCGGCGCTGGGTCGCCTCAGGCATGGATTCGCCTTTGCGCGGATGACTGCAGCAACTGTTCGACCAATACAGTGGCCAGAGGCGCTTGCCGGACGCGCGCTGCTGCAGCAGCAATTCCCCGCGACCATTGAAAATAAAAAGGGAAAACGCGCGGTGCAGGATCCCGTCGCCGTCGTGACATTGGCCCTTGTCCAGGAATCCTGCTTCGGAGTCATCGCTGTTTACAAGAATCAGCTGCTCACTGTCAGACGAAACCACGCGGTCAACGCTGTAATCGTTGTTATCGCTGCCCATCGCCTGCACCTGTGGTTGCAAAACCGCTGATGACCTCGAACCCCGCCGCGGCAAGTGCCCGGGACACCGCACCCGAATTGCCCGGACACAGGGCAACTATGGAACCGCCGCCGCCTGCACCGGTCAGTTTTGCGCCTGCCGCACCGCTCGACCGCGCAATGTCAACCATCTCCTCGATCAGTGGCGTCGATACTTGCAGCGCATTGAGCAGGCCGTGCGCAATATTCATCAGCGAGCCCAGCCGCGCATAGTCTCCCTTGGCCAGTGCACCGGCACCCTCGACACTGACATGGCCGATCTCGTCGAAAATCCTCTCATACGTTGCCTTATCCTGCAGCCATCGATGGCGTACAGCTTCGACTTGCTCTCGGGTGTTTCCGCGCGTGCCGCTCCATGCCACCACCAGCGGCGGAAGCCTCCTCAGCGCCAGCTCGCTAATACGCTTCGGACCTTTTTTGCGAAAGACCATGGTCTTGCCAAATACCGCAACCGTGTTGTCGATACCGGAAGGCGTACCGTGAGCAAAGGTCTCGCACTCGAACGCGAGCTCATTCACAGCTTGGTCGTTCATCCCCAGCGAGTATGCGTTGTCCAGCGCGCGGATCATGGCAACAGCCAGTGCGGCCGACGAACCCAGGCCGGCCGCAGGCGGAATGCGCGCCTGCACATCAATGAGAAATTTTCTCGATTCCAGGCCAAGGCGCCGCAAGATGATTTGCAACAATGCCATGGCGCCTTCCGCCGCATCCTGCGGCAAGTCGTGCAACACCTCCTGCTCGAAATTCCAGTCCGGGATTTTCAGTCGCGTGCCGGCCACATTGTCGTACACAGCAGCGCTGATCGCCTCCGGCAATGGCAAAGCCAGAGCCGGACGTCCGTAGACGACCGCATGCTCTCCCAGAAGAATGATCTTGCCCGAGGCACTGCCGTGACCCAGTGGCTTGCCCGCAATGCCACGATTCGAGGATTCAAATTCCGCAGCCAGCTGCTTCGCTTTCCGGTCTTTGATGTCACCGCTCTCGATCATCGAGCGCACTACCCTGTCCTGCAGACGGCGAGGAACGCCTGCACTCATCGCGACACTCCGGGCGTGCAGTCGCATATGGCCGCGCTGTATGCCTGTTGTTGCCAGTGCTCTCAATGCAGCGAAATTCTGCGCCAGCCCGACGGCAGTCACCAGCTCGCCAAGTTCCTGCGAAGAGCGGGCACCCGCAATACACAATCCTATGACCGCAGCCGGATTCGCTTTCAGCGCGCCGCCAACGACGCCCATTCTGACCGGCAGCCGCAGCACACCAAGAAGATCACCATTGCCCGATGCGCTCCAGTTTGTAAGAGAACGGTAGGCGCCATCCCGTGCCGCATACGCGTGCGCACCGGCCTCCAGTGCGCGCCAGTCGTTACCGGTCGCAATGGCAACAGCATCCATGCCGTTCATGATTCCCTTGTTGTGCGTTGTCGCACGGTACGGATCGACGAGAGCAATTTCGTTGGCCAGCACGATAGCGTCCCGCAGCCTGGCACCATCGGCACCCAGTCGATCAACAGGTATCCTGGCACTGGCGCTTATCATCGAGCGGTCGGCGAGATTGGAAAGGATTTTCAGCACTGCCTTGCCGCCGCCAAGCTCTGCAACCCGGCTGGCGATTCCCTCGCACATCGTGTTGACGAGGTTCGCTCCCATGGCGTCGCGTGTATCGACAAGCAGGTGCAATGCGAGTGTGTTTCGACCGTCGGCCAGCTGCAATCTGCGGATCTCGAGGCCGATGGCGCCGCCACCTCTCGCCACCAGTCCCGGCTGCAGTTCGTTTGCCTGGGCCAGCAGTTCCGCTTCAGCCGCGGCAAGCCTTGTGATTGCTGCCTGCTCGTCCGCCAGGCCGTAAAGGTGAATCTGACCGATGGTTACCGGTTCCGTACTTGTGGTCGTGAAGCCACCGGAATTCCGCACCACAATCGCAGCTGCGCTGACCGCTGCAACCACCGACGGTTCCTCCGTCACCATGGGTACGACATAGTCCTTGCCGTTCACCAGGAAGTTCGGTGCAACCGCCAGCGGCAAACCGAAAACGCCAATTACATTTTCAACCATGCGATCCGCGACATCGGGCGACAGCAGGCCCTTTGAATTTTTCAGCCGCTTCGCAGTCTCTGCATCGATGACTCCTCGCGTCAACAACTCATCTAGCCGTTCGTCGACGGTCATGCGGTAAAATCCGCTGATTCGTGAATCGATCATGCGTCATTCCCTTGTTCGATCGAAACGCCACGCGCCGCAACCGACATGTCCAGGCAGCTAAATCCGCTGCCCGATGCGTGTTCACAGAATGCATTCAAAGCCGAGGCACTGGTACCGAACACAACACCGATGTCACCGCCGCCCGCACCGCAGGGTTTGTACACGAGTTCCATGGATTCCGCGGGCGCAACCAGCTCCCGGTGCCCTGCATCAAAAATCCCGACGTCCTGGTCCGCACTGAAGTGCTGAAGGTCTTTGACGAAAATTCGCAATGCAGCAAGCACCGCGTTGGCCGACGATGTATCCCAAAGCTCCGAAACCACCGCGGCTGACGCTGCCAACGCGTCCGCGCTTTTGCACTCCAGCGCCTTTCGTGCCTCGAGTTGTCGGAGTTTCGTCGCCGTATCCGACGTTCGACCGCTCCACAGCACCCGGTACTCGAGACCTTCAGGCCAAGGCATCGCCTGCACTCGCGGCCGCCCGCTTTGCTGCGTATCAGTTCTTTGAAAGCGAATCGTGCCACCGGCAAAACTTGCCGCAATATCCGCGCCACTTCCGCTGCCTGACTGGTAGTTGCGGTGCGCCGCGGCAGCAGTCTCGTGCACATCCAGCCCGCTGTGAAAGAGAGCGTCGAGTGCAGCTACCAGCGCCGTTGCCAATGCCGCACTTGAACCTAAGCCAAGTTTCCTGCCGGATTCCGGATTGCGAAATGCTTGCGTGTCGAGATGCATCGACAGGGATCTCGCCGGCATCCCGCCGCATGCCTCGAGGGCTTCCTCCACGAGTCGGTAACGGTCTCCAGACCACCTGTAATGACCTGCGGCATCGCGGTGAAAGCGCAAGGTTTCGTCGACCACTCCGGGTGCGATCAGTGTGTGGTCGGCCCCGGCGATGGTCTCCACGACCGCCCGGGCACGGCGGTCAACCGCGGTCACTATGGCCGGCGCGCCGGCCAGCACGGCGTACTCACCGCAGAGCACGATTTTTCCTGGCGCACTGGCGCAGGCACTCGTCATCTCGGGGATATCCGACGCGCGCCCGCTCCGAGCCCGCTCTGCAGAATTCGTCTTACACCCGGGGTGGCCTCGAGTGCCGCTGCAACAGCATTGCTCGACTCCGCGAGGCAGACCGCCTTGAGTTGCGGCCCGGCATCGATAGTGAAGAAGACCGGGACACGGTCAGCCTGCAAATCACGAACGGTTTGCATGCACGCCATGGTTGCCTGATTCCAGTACACGACCGGCGGTCTCGATGTCCATAGCAGCGAGTGCATCTTGAGGCAATTGTGTTCGGCAACGGCAGCCAGCGCGGAAAAATCCCTTGAGCTCACGGCACTCAGCGCAGTCGCAATGTCCTGCTCCTGTTGCTCTACCCACGCCACATAAAAAGGCGACGTCCCGGCACTTCGCAACATGGCGTCGCTGGAACTGACAGCCTTTGACGATTCATCAGTAACTGCAACCACCAGTTCGAGTGGCCAGTCTTCGGAAATCGTTTCGACAAGAATCTCCCTGTCGCCGGCGGACAACAGCACTATGCCGGGGTACAGCGATCTGGCCGCAGAACCGGAGACCGCTCCGGCAAGACGAGCCAGAGTCAGCGTGTCGGCGCTTATCTTCGCCGCATCACTGGCGGCAACGACCAGGGCGGCAAAGGCGGAAGCCGAGGACGCAAGTCCTGCGGCAATCGGAAAGTTGCATTCGCTTGTTACCGCGGCGCGAGCACGGTTGGTCCCCGCCACGAGATCGAGGCAACGAGAGATGCGAGGCAACAGGCCGCTCGCCGCCTCACCATTGAGTTCCAGCCGGTCGGTCGGGAGAGCCGGGTCGAATTCGACCGTCATGCGGGTCCAGAGCGAATCCAGCGTCAGCGAAAGAGAACTGACAGCCGGCAAATTCCGCCCGGCATCCCGTTTGCCCCAGTATTTGATGAGCGCAATGTTGGGCTGCGCCTGTGCTGTCGCACGCATGGTTACGTTCCGGATAATCTGCATTCCCGCCGGGGGATGGATTATAGCCCAGCCCGCCAGCAGCGTTTCTGTTGCTGCCGGCATCGGCGCGGCTGCGGCAAAATCCGTGTAGGCTTGCTCGAGTATTTGGAAGCAGATCATTGTCCATATCGTTCGAAAACAGGGTTTCGTACTACACGGAACGAGTCGCTGCATGCCTGGACCGCGCACTGCCCCCGGCCGAGCGGGCTCCGCGACGCCTGCATGAAGCCATGCGCTATGCGGTGCTTAACGGAGGCAAACGTATCCGGCCACTTCTGATCTATGCAGCCGGCGAGTGCCTCGCGGTCGCAACCGGGCGACTCGATGCGCCTGCCGTTGCCATTGAACTCATCCATGCCTTCTCACTCGTACACGACGACCTGCCGGCCATGGATGACGACGACCTGCGGCGCGGCATGCCTACCGTGCATCGACAGTATGATGAAGCCACGGCAATACTCGCGGCCGATGCATTGCAGCCGCTCGCGTTTACCGTGTTGTCATCCGCCGAAACTCTGAGTGAACGTGAGATCGTGCAAATCATCTCGATAGTCGGCGAAGCCTGCGGATCGCTCGGCATGACCGGCGGCCAGGCGATCGATCTTGCCTCGGAGGGCCGCAGCATTTCGGAGCAGGACCTGTGGCAGATGTACAGCCTGAAGACCGGAGCGCTGATTCGTGCGTCAGTGATGTCAGCCGCTTGCCTTGCGAATGGCCTCGCGACTGAACACAAGACAGCGCTTCTAGAATTTTCCGAGTCCCTGGGTCTGGCATTTCAGATTCGGGATGACATTCTTGATGTCGAGGGTCATACCGAAGTAATAGGCAAGCACACCGGTGCTGACCGGAAGAAGATGAAAGCCACCTGGCCTGCATTGTTCGGCATGGATGCATCGAGGGCACGTTGCGCAGAATTGCTGGAAAAGGGCCTCGGCCATCTCGCTGCTTTTGGCGAATCGGCTGAGCCGTTGCGATGGCTTGCGCGTTTCATAGTCGAGAGGTCTGCATGATGGCTTCGCCGCAGCAGGACCATCGCAGTATCCTGCATGTCGATATGGATGCTTTTTATGCATCTGTCGAGCAGCGTGACAATCCGGATTTGCGCGGCAAGCCCCTGGTTGTCGGAGGCGGCAGCAATCGCGGAGTGGTTGCTGCTGCGAGTTATGAAGCACGGAAATTCGGCATTCGGTCTGCAATGCCGATGCGTGAAGCCATGCGCCGTTGCCCGGAACTCCTTCGGGTAGCGCCGCGCATGGACCACTATGAAAAAGTTTCGGATGAGGTATTCGCAATCTTTCGCGAGTTCTCACCGCTGGTCGAAGGATTGTCGCTCGATGAAGCGTTCCTCGACGTTACCGAAAGCCGCAGCCTTTTTGGTTCGGAAGTTGTGATCGCCCGGCAGATCAAAAGCCGGATTCGCGACATCACCGGACTGACCGCATCTGTCGGCGTGGCATACAACAAGCTGCTGGCGAAAATCGCATCCGATCTCGAGAAGCCGGATGGGCTGGTGGTGATCACGGAACAGAATGTGCATTCGGTCCTGGATCCTTTGCCAGTGCAGGTGATTCCAGGGATAGGGCGCGAGACCCTCGCGCGACTGGTAAAGATAGACATCAAAACCATTGCCGACCTGCGCGCTGCCAGTGACAGCAAGCTCACAGCCGTGTTCGGTCGATACGCCGGCCGGATGCGTCAACGGGCCTGCGGCATTGACGATCGTCCTGTGGTTGCGTCGCGGGACGAGAAATCCATCAGTGCCGAGGAGACTTACGATAAAGACCTGACGGATGTCACCGCGATGAATCGCGAACTGCTGCGGCTCGTGGAGAAGACAGCAACTCGCCTGCGTGCCAGGTCATTGCTGGCGGCAACGTTGCAGATCAAGATCCGGGAGTCGGACTTCACGACCTGCACGCGCCAGTGCAGCCTGCATCCGCCCTCCTGCGGTACCGATCAGCTGTACGAGGTTGCACGCCAGCTTCTCGCGACCTGGCTGGTCGAGCACCCGGGCAGCCGGATTCGATTGCTCGGCGTCGGCGGAACCGATCTTGTGCCGGACGCGCAGCAAGACCTCTTTGCATCCGGCGAGACACAGGGAAAAGCCGAGCTCGACCAGACCGTCGACCGCATCCGCGAGCGATTCGGGCGCCTGTCGCTTGGCCGTGCACGAACATTGAATGGATCATAATTCGTGTAGAATCAGGCATATGGCCGGACGGCGAGCGGCGCAAACTGCAGCAGACGAATCCTGACATGTATACCAAGTTCTTCGGCCTGAACGAAAAACCGTTCGCAATCACTCCGGACCCCCGCTACCTGTTCATGAGCGAGAGGCATGGCGAAGGCCTTGCTCACCTGGTCTACGGCGTTACCGAGAGCGGCGGGTTCATTCAGCTCACTGGCGAGGTGGGAACCGGCAAAACCACGCTGGTCCGAACCTTGCTGAGCCAGCTGCCCGACAAGGTCGATGTGGCACTCATACTCAATCCGCAACTTTCGGCGCTTGAGTTCCTGACCGCCATCTGCGAGGAGCTGCACATTGCCTTGCCACAGGACAAGGGCAGCGCCAAAGCACTGGTCGACGCACTGAACTGGCATCTGCTTGCCGCACACGCCGCCGGCCGGCGCACGATCCTGCTGATCGATGAAGCGCAGAACCTGTCGGTCGAGGTTCTGGAGCAACTGCGGCTTCTGACAAATCTGGAAACCGCAAAGCAGAAACTGCTGCAGATCATTTTGATCGCCCAGCCGGAATTGCGGGAGAAGCTTGCAGGAAACGACCTGCGGCAACTGGCGCAACGCGTCACGGGTCGTTATCACCTCGAGCCGTTATCGAAGGACGAGGCGATCCGGTATATCGATCACCGCCTGAAGGTTGCGGGCGCGCTCACCGAGATATTCGACGAGCGCGCCAAGCGCGAGGTCTTCCGTCTCTCCGGTGGCGTGCCGCGTATCATGAACGTGATTTGCGACCGTGCGCTGCTTGGGGCTTACAGCCGCGATATGCGCAAGGTGAACCGGCGCCTGGTTCGCCGTGCCACGGCAGAAGTGTCCGGCCAGTCCCTGACGCCCGCAGTGCTCAAGTGGGCGTTGCCTGTGCTGGGTATCGCCGGCCTGATTTTGTTAGTCGCTTCTCTGTGGTCGATGAATCGCGAGCGGGGCCCGGAAGCTGTCGAGATTGTCACCCAGCCTGTCGTTGCCGCGCCGGCCGATGCAGCACCCGAAACAGCGCCGCTGACAGCCGCCGCGGAGCCCGAAGGACCGACAGTCGAAGAGTTTCTGCAAAATGCTGCGGCCACAACGGATGTCGAAGCCGCCATGCGCACTATGGCCAAGCTATGGGGTATCCGTTACAACCCGGCCGACGGCACCGCTTGTGCACAGGCAGAGGCACAGGGCCTCAGCTGCCTTTACCAGCGCGGTACGATGAATAATGTCCGACAGCTGGACCTGCCGGTGATGCTCACATTGACTGGCACCGACGGCGTGACTTACCAGCCGGTACTGGTATCGGCTACCGATACCACAGGCATGCTGGCGGCCGGCGATAACAGTGCAAGCTTTGCACTGGAGGATATCGCCGATCTCTGGTTTGGACAGTTCCTGTTGTTCTGGCGCCCGCCGAATGGCGTGGTGAGCGCGTTGTCTCGTGGAGTGCGCAACGAGAATGTGCGCTGGCTGCGGCAGAGCCTGGCCGCGCTCGATGCGGAATACAAAGGTGAAGTCTCCGCATCGGACTTGTTTGACGAGGAGCTCGAGCAACAGTTGAAAGCGTTTCAGCAACGGCATCGCTTGCAGGCCGACGGCCAGGCAGGTGCGCAGACACAGGCCTACATCAATTCACTTCTGGCGCTCGAAGGCACGCCGCGACTGAGTTCCGGTCGCTGACACCAGTTTAGCGGGGCGCAACATGTCTTTCATTCTAGATGCATTGAAGAAATCCGAATCCGAACGGCAGCGCAAGGGAACGCCCGGCATCGCCGATGTTCCGCAGAGCGCAGCAAGGTCCGGCGGCACGCGGTGGGCATGGATCATCGGCGTGTTGCTCGCCATCAACCTCGCGGTGCTGGGCGGACTCATGTTGCGATCAGATCCGGTTCCGCAGCCTGTGCAAGAATCACCATCGACAAAACAGCCGCCGGGACCGGACGTTGAGCCACCGGGCGAGCGGTTTGAAGAGATCGTTGCCGACGTAAAGAGCAAACAGCCCGTATCGACAGTCGAACCCGGCGACGCCCTGCACACTGAGACTCCCCTTCAGTCCGCCGATACAGGACAGGCAAATGCCGCTGCAGGCAGAGCAACTGTCGTCGACGGCCTGCCGTCCTTCAACGAGCTGCGCGCAAACGGCACACTGCAGCTGGCCGATCTGCATCTCGACATCCACGTGTACAGCACCACGCCCTCGGAGCGATTCGTTTTTATCAACATGAGTCGCTACAAGGAACGGGCGACTCTCGCCGAGGGTCCCGAAATCCTGGAGATTACCCCCGAGGGCGTGATCCTCGAGCATCTCGGCACGCGCTTCCTGTTGCCGCGCGAATAACGAGCGGCAGGCGGGACCCTCTTGAGCATCGCGTTAACTCCGGAAGCGCAACTGCACGCTCACTCTCTGGCTGTCGCCCTGCGCTCAGGTATTCACCGGGTCATGCTGGAGCAGGACACGCTGAATCGCATCAATGTGTTCCCGGTTCCGGATGGCGATACCGGCACCAACCTCAGCCTCTCACTGGGCGCTGCGCTCGCCATATTGAAGAATCCGCAGACCGGCCATCTCGGCGAATTGCTGGCATCGATTGCCGACGCCATGCTCGACGGAGCGCGCGGCAACTCGGGCGCGATCGTTGCCCAGTTCTTTCAGGGTATGAGTGATTCGGCAGAGAACCTGGCAAATTTCACGGTCAGCACTTTTTCGAGCGCTGTCGCCTGCGGCAACGATTACGCTCATGACGCGCTCGCAAACCCAAGGGAGGGTACGATTCTTTCCGTTATCGGCGCTTTTGCCCAAAGCCTGCGCGAGCAACTGGACAGCAACGCATCGACGCCGTTTCCCGGTTTGCTGAGTAATGCCATCAGTGCAATGCAAGCGGCGTTGCAGCGAACGCAGGGCCAGCTCGAGGCACTGCGCAAGGCCGGTGTTGTCGATGCTGGCGCCAAGGGCTTCGTCGCCCTGATCGATGGCATGACACAATTTTTGCTGTACGGTGAGCAGGTCGATGAACCGGAAATTGCGGCGCAAATCGCGGCGCAGCTGCCGCAGGAAATGGCCGGCACATCCGATACGCTCACCTTCCGCTACTGTACCGAGTGCATCATCACCGGAGAAAACATAGATCGGAGGAAACTCAGGGAGGCGCTGGGAGCAATCGGTGACTCACTGGTGCTGGCAGGAACCAAGCGCAAGGCGCGTGTGCACATACACGTGAATCGACCTGAGATGGTTTTCGACATCGCACGCCGCTACGGCAAGCTCGCTCTGGAGAAAGCCGATGACATGCAGCGCCAGCAACACAGCAGTCACGAGAAAAAGGCTGCATTTGCCGTCATTACCGATTCTGCGGCGGATATCGCCGATGACGCGCTGGAGCGACTCGATATCCATATGGTTCCGGCACGCATCCAGTTCGGCGACCGCGGTTACCTCGACAAAGTCAGTATCAGCTCGGAGGAGTTCTTTCGTGAACTCGAAATCAACCCGGCGCATCCGACATCCTCACAGCCGGCGCCCGGCGATTTCCGTCGCCAGTACCAGTTCCTCGCAAGTCACTTCCGCGATGTCATCTCGGTCAATCTGAGTCCTGCTGTCAGTGGCACCTGGCAGGCGGCGAAATCTGCCGCGGAGCGCACCACCGGACCGGGGCGCATACACGTGATCAATTCGCGCAACGCATCGCTGGGCCAGGGATTGCTTGCCATCCTCGCAGCGGAATGCGCCAGCGCCGGTCTCGACGTTGACTCAACGCTCGCCGCACTCGATGCCGCAATTCCCGTCACCTCGACTTTTGCCCTGCTCCGGGATCTGCGTTTCGCCGTCCGCGGCGGACGGGTACCAGCCACGGTCAAGACAGTGGCAGACCTGTTCCGCGTGCTGCCGGTCCTGAGGACCACCGCAGACGGCGCGGTCAAGGCTCGCGGCATGCTGCTGGGAGGCAGAAATCGATTGCCCAGGTTCGCGCAATTCGTGGCAAGGCGCATCTCTAAGGAACGCCCCCTGCGGATCGCGATCGGCCATGCCGTGTGTCACGATGAGGCGCTGGAACTTGAAACATTGCTTAAGGCGCGCCTGAGCAATATTCGAAGCAGCAGTATCACCAGCCTTGGGTCGGCAGTCGGCGTGCACGGAGGGCCCGGGACGCTGGTCGTTGGAACACAGGAATACCTCGAACCGGAGCACTTCAGGCGGAAATAACCTCGCCTGCCGCTTTGATCAGTTCGTTGCCTTCGTTGCGCGCATTATTGACCTTCCGGTCAACAGGCCACGCGCGAAATCGCGGCGCAGTGGCAATTGCATCGGCCAGCGCGCCATCCTCACCCGCCAACCACGCATCAGTTCGACCCGCCTCCAGCACCACCGGCATGCGATCGTGCAGTTGGCTCATGAAATCATTTGCCGCAGTGGTGATGATCGCCGTTGTTTCGAGTTTTTCACCTTTTTCCTTATCGTCCCACCGCTCCCAGATACCAGCGAATGCAAACGGTTTGCCATTTTTCAGCGAGATGAAATACGGGACTTTCTGACCGTCGTGCGTATGCCACTCGTAAAAACCGTCGGCCAGAACCAGGCAGCGCCGTTTATGGTAGGCATTGCGGAAGGACGGCTTTTCGGCAACCGTTTCGGCACGCGCGTTTATCATGCGGTTTCCGATGGCCGGGTCCTTCGCCCAGAACGGAACGAGCCCCCAGCGCAACGTAGTGAGTTGGGCCTCACCTGCCTCATTGCGGCGTATCGCTGCGACGTCCTGAGTCGGGGCCACATTGAATCGTGGCTTGAGCTCTGCCGCAGAGTGCGCACCGAACAATGCAGCCGTTGCCTCTGCAGGTGAATAGAACGCGAATCTGCCGCACATGATGTGTCCGGTTCTCTCTATGAGCGAATGCCGACACCGCGATTCATCAGTACCAGGCTCACTGTAAAAAGGCCGGCAACAAACAAGCCGATGATCGCATACGCATAGGCGATGCTGATGTCGGATGTCCCGAGTATTCCAAAGCGAAACGCATTGACCATATAGAGTATCGGGTTCGCCAGAGATACGTTCTGCCAGAATTCCGGCAGCAACGAGATTGAATAGAACACACCGCCCAGATAGGTCAGGGGAGTCAGTATAAAAGTAGGCACGATGGAAATGTCATCGAACTTCTTGGCAAAAACTGCGTTGATGAACCCGGCCAGCGAGAACACAACTGACGACAGCAGGACTATGGAAAATGTTATCAGCGGATGCTCGACGTGCAGATGGGTAAACACGAGTGCTATGACAGTCACCAGCCCACCGACCAGCAGGCCCCGCACCACACCGCCCGCGACATGACCGACGATTATTGTGACGTTCGACATGGGAGAAATCAGCATCTCTTCCAGATGTCGTCCGAATTTGGCGCCAAAAAACGACGACACGACATTTGCGTAGGAATTCGTGATCACCGCCATCATGATCAGGCCGGGCGCGATGTACTGCATGTAATCGAAGCCGTCCATGCTGCCGATGCGGCTCCCGATCAAATTACCGAAAATGATGAAATACAGCGTCATCGTAATTGCCGGCGGCACGATGGTCTGCACCCAGATTCGGATGACGCGAATGTATTCCTTGCGCACCAGTGTCGTAAACCCGATCCAGTTCAGATGCAGGTTCACTTCAGGCCCCCGATCCGGCGGCGTTGCTGCCCTGCCGGTTCTCGACCAGGCCGATAAAAAGCTCTTCAAGGCGGTTGGTCTTGTTGCGAAGGCTCGACACTGCAATGCCCTTGCGGCTCAGCAGTGCAAACAAGTCGTTCAGGTCGCGCGTCGACTCTATCGCGACCTCCAGGTCGCCGTCATCGCGGAGCAGTGTATCGAAGCCATCCAGATTCGGTCGCTCTGCGACCGGATCCCGGAGACTCAGAATAAATATTTCCTTTTTCAGTTTTCGCAGCACGGCACTCATCGGTGCATTCTCGATGATTTTTCCCTTGTCGATTATGGCCACATGCCGGCACAGGCTCTCCGCTTCCTCGAGGTAATGTGTCGTCAGGATAATCGTCGTGCCGGCTTCGTTCGTCCGTTTCAGAAAATCCCACATGGCGCGGCGAATTTCGATATCGACTCCGGCCGTCGGCTCGTCGAGTATCAGGAGCCTTGGTTCGTGAATCAGCGCGCGTGCGATCATCAGGCGCCGTTTCATTCCTCCTGACAGATTTCTTGCCGGCTCGCTTCGCCGGTCCCACAGGCGCAATTCCCCAAGGTATTTTTCCGCGCGGCGCAGTGCTTCGTGCCGTTCAATGCCATAGTAGCCCGCCTGGTTCACTACTATGTTCAGCACGGTATCGAACGGATTCATATTGATCTCCTGGGGCACGAGACCAATGCAGGCTTTTGCCGCGGCGAGCTCCCGATCGATGCTGTGTCCAAAGATCTCTACGTCGCCGGCAGTTTTATTGATCAGTGAACAGATGATGCCTATCGCGGTGGTCTTGCCGGCGCCGTTCGGTCCCAGCAGAGCATAGAAGTCACCTGATTCAACTTCAAGATCGATTCCCTTCAGTGCCTCGACACCGTTGGGATACGTCTTTATCAGGTTTTTGATCGATAGTGCATGCATATCGCGGCGTATTGTATACGCGGCGAATTTCAAATGTGCACTTTCACCCGTCGGTAGATTCTTCGGCAACACGCAGGCCGGGCCGATCGATCTTGCGTGCTGCTGCTGGCCATGCTTGCCGAATGTCCGGTAATTGCCAGCAGCTGCAGAAAGGTCCGTTCCGCGATCTGTTCACACCAGTGCAGGCTGGCTCCGGCAAGCACGCGCGCGGCGTACGGGTTTCGTTGCGCCAGTTGCCAGACAAAACCGAGCCCCGCTGCCGTAAGTCTCGCGAGTTCGTCGCCGGCAGCCGACGCGATAGTAAACAGGTCCCGGCTACCGGCGGCTTGCAGCAGCTGCTCCCATAGACGGGCATCGCGTTCGCGAAACGAGAACAACAGAAACGGCGCTGCGGCCAATCTGCTGGCCTGGTTTTCGGTCAAGCCCTGAAGGCGGCCTGCCAGTTTTTCCTCCAGTCCGTTCAGGCTCGCGCGAGTCAGGCGGTGCCGGCGGGCGAGCTCGAGAAAGGCGCCGTTCAGCGCGCGGACGTTGGCGAAGTCCGCGGCATCGGGTCCCGCGAATTCCATGCTTCCTCCCGAGGTTTCCGGTATTTCTGGGTTATTTGACCGGATACAAAAATGTTAATTGATTTCCCAGAAACGGATCGTATACCCTTTTATAACACTGTATATGGTCTAAAACTAGCATAAAGGAGCATAAATGCGACTTACCGACAATCGCTATGCGACCGAACGCAGCCAGTTCGAGCTGGCCTTGCGAATGATCCGCCACGAAGCGAGGACGCACACCATCAAGGAGTGCACCGGCTTGAGCGATGACCGGATCCGCAAGCTGTATGCGACGTACTTTCGTGATTCCGGAGACGACCGGGTCCGACGGCGGCGGGGCAAGTCGCCACAGCAAGTCGGCCTGTTCGTCAAGAATCCGCTCAACCAGCTGGAGGCGACTACGCTGGTGGCGCTGTTCTGCGCGAGCCTGCTGCTTCGCATCGATACCGGTAACAAGGTGCATGCCTGTTGGCCACGCCCGGACGTAGAGTACGGCCATCGTGTGTGCCGTGCATTCGAGACTTATGTGCAATTGCACCGCAATGCACGACTGAGCTTCGAGTGGGCGTGGAGACTGTTGAAGAGCATCAGCAGCAACGACGAGCTGTACCTTGCGACCTGCCGGGATTGCCGGACGATCTACGTACAGGACGCGTATGCCCTGGATCACCATCATTGCCCGAGCTGTGAAATTGGCCGGCAGGGTCAACGCATTGCGCCGCTGGGCGAGGTGTCCGGTCACTGATCCGTGATGTCTGAACGCTGTGCATTTCCGGTAGACTTTGCGGCTGACCGCGTCGCGCGGGAACAGCTCATTCACTCCAGGGAACGACAATGCTCGACTATGCTTTTCACGGCCTGTGTCAGCGCACAGCAGGATCGCTGCAGAATTGAACGGCCACAATACATTTGCCGGTGCATTCGTCGACCGGTCCGGCCACCGGCGTGCAGATGCAGAGTGGCTGGCCGCTGCGCAACAGCTGCTGGAAAGTCGCTTCGTTCCGGTCTGGGGCGACAAATGCCTCGCGTCATCCGGCTCGCCGCGTGCCGTGTTGCTGGAGCGCAAGGACGCATCGGCATATTTTGAAAGCGACGAACTGATTTTTCTGGGAGTCTTCCGCGGACACCCTTCCTTCGCATTTCGCATTGACCCGGGCATCGACAATCCCCTGCAGGGATTCGGTGAGTTTCATGACCTCCGTTATCTCGGCAGCGTATTGCCACCGGATGAAGCCAATCTCGCCGCGCAGGCTCGCGCACTGGTGATCTGGCACAGCATGCAGAAGTTTTGCGGCCTCTGCGGAGCGCCCTCGCGGGCGGAGTCCGGCGGAAACACACGCAAATGCACCAATGACACCTGCCAGCACACGATCTTTCCGCGCGTCGATCCCGCCATTATTGTGCTGGTATCCAACGGGCCTCAGTGCCTGCTGGGCCGGCAGTCGACATGGCCCGAAGGGCGTTACTCGACCATTGCCGGATTCGTCGAACCGGGCGAGAGCCTCGAGGATGCAGTACGCCGCGAGGTTCTCGAGGAGACCAATATCGAAGTGCATGACGTTCGTTATCACAGTTCACAACCCTGGCCCTTCCCCTCGTCACTGATGCTCGGATTTACCGCAGCGGCCGCCTCGGCTGACATCGCACTCAATGACGGGGAACTCGAGGACGCCTGCTGGTTTACCAGAAAGGAACTTCAGTCCGGATTTCCCAAGCTTCCTTACCGTTTATCCATTGCAAGACGACTGGTCGATGACTGGCTGAATCTGGAAGAACCTTGAGGTTCACGACGTGTGTCTGATTGTCTTCTGCTGGCATGCGCATCCTGAGTATCGCCTCGTGCTGGCCGCCAATCGGGACGAATACCACGCAAGACCGGCGCGCGATGCGCACTGGTGGCCGGACCTGCAACACGTTCTTGCCGGCAGGGACTTGCAGGCGGGCGGATCCTGGCTGGCCGTAAGCCGGAAAGGAAGGTTTGCCACCGTGACCAATTATCGCGAGATGCAGCGATCGACCGGACGGCTCCGGTCGCGCGGTGAGATCGTCAGCAAATTCATCGGCAGCGATGCCAGCCCGAGAGACTTCGTGTCGTCCATCGATGGCGCAAAATACGCTGGCTACAGCCTGCTCGCCGCAGACCGCCGGCAAATGGTTTATTGGTCGAACCGCGGTCAGGAACCGTCGGTTCTGGATCCCGGCGTGTACGGTCTCAGCAATGCTGACCTCGATGAAGCCTGGCCAAAAGTACTCCGCAGCCGCGACACATTGAAACGACTCATCGACGACGGCACCGCGGATGAAACATCACTGATGCGATTGCTTGCCGATCGAACGCCGGCACCGGTGGACGAGATCGACAGCTCGCAATTGCCGTTCCCGCTGGCTCGTGCGCTCTCGGCCCCGTTCATTGTCTCTGGTGAATACGGCACGCGTTGCTCAACTACGCTGCTCTGGTCCTATGATGACAATGTGGAATTTTGTGAACGAAACTTCGATTCGTCCGGAGAACTTGCAGGCACCCGGCGCTTTCGCTTCCGCATGGATGACCTGCCAGAGCTCGATCCGCGGTCAGCCTGACAGATCAGGCAGGCGCTGCGCTGAAGACCGACAACAACCAGTTGCGTATGGCGACGATTTCCTCGGCGCAGACCGCGTGCGCCATCGGGTATTCATGCCATTCGACCCGGAAGCCGGCTTTTTGCAAGGCAGCCTTTGACTCCACCCCCATCGAGATTGGCAGCATTGGATCGAAAGTTCCGTGAGCCATGAAAACGGGCAGATCGCGCGACTGCGAGTGTGGATTGTTGAGCACTTCCGCAGCAAATGAGCTGCCGAGGGGCAACCATGTCGACAGGGCCAGCAATCCGGCAAGTTGTTGCGAATGGCGCAGTGCCGTGTGCATCGCGATGGCGCCACCTTGCGAGAACCCGGCGACCACAACACGATCGTTCGCAATGCCGCGCTTGCGCTCGCGTTCGATGAGATCGGTGAGGATCGCGGCGCTCTGGCGTATACCCTTGTCGTCCTGTGGCCCGGAACGGTCGAGGCTGATGATGTCGTACCAGGCACGCATGCGCATGCCGCCGTTCAACGTCACCGGTCTTATTGGCGCGTGCGGGAAAACAAATCGCAGGCGGACTCGTTCGGGCAATCCGAGCTCGGCAACAACCGGTTCGAAATCGTGACCGTCCGCGCCCAGGCCGTGCAACCAGATAACGCTGCCTGCGGCCGGATTGGCCGGTTCGATCTCAACGGTCTGGGGCACAGTCATGGTCGAATTCCGTCGTCGGTGATTCCGCATACTAACAACTAAAATGCGCTGACCGGCAATAAATGCTTGACAGTCTATGCGCATTTGGCTAGATATATGCGCATATTTATGCGGAATCATTTATGCCGAATTCCTCGGAAACGCAGCTGGACCGTCGTGAAGCGATTCGCCAGCTGCTGCAGAAAAGACCGGCTGCCACCCAGAGGTCACTCGTCGATGCTCTCGTGGAGAGGGGCTTTGTCGCCACGCAATCCAGTGTCAGCCGTGACCTGCGAGAAATAGGGGCGATCAAGAACGCCGGCGGTTATGCATTGCCTGGCGCTGCGGCTGCCGGCGACGAGGAGCTCGCGCAAGTAGCAGACCTGCTCGTCGACCTGAAGGCGGCCGGACCGAACTTGCTGGTTATCCGTACCGAAACGGGTGCGGCACAGCGTGTGGCGCTGGCGCTCGACAGGTGCCAGTGGCCGGAAATCGTTGGCAATGTCGGCGGCGACGACACGGTTTTCACCGCGACGTCCGGAGCTGCCGCACAAAGAAACCTCATCACCAGGATCGGGCGTGCCACGTCCCGGCACTGGTAAAACCAGCCACGGACCGGAGTAGCCAGTGAGCGTCGACCGCAGCCCTATCATCCTCGCCTTTTCCGGCGGCCTGGACACGTCATTCTGCGTTCCCTGGCTGAAGCAGCATTATGGCCGCGACGTCATCACCGCGACCGTGGACACCGGTGGAATTGACAGAGACGGCGCCAGCAAACTGCAGCAGCGATCAGCAGCACTCGGCGCCGTAGAGCACGTGCTGCTCGATGGCAAGAAGGCCTATTTCGATACCGTATTGCGTTTCCTGATCGCGGGCAATGTGCGACGGGGCCAATTTTACCCGCTGTGTGTCGGCGCTGAACGCGGATTGCAGGCAACAGAACTCGCGAAGCTCGCGTTGGCGCGCAAGGCAACAACGGTCGCACACGGCTGCACCGCGGCCGGCAACGATCAGGTCCGTTTCGAGGTGGCGTTGCGCACCCTGAGTCCGAAGCTTGAAGTGCTTGCGCCGGTGCGCGACAACAACTGGGTACGCGCGGAACAACTCGGGTATTTGCAAGAGCATGGGTTGCCATTGCCAGCGCAGGGATCAGCGTATTCGATCAATCGCGGGCTGTGGGGCATTACGATCGGCGGCAGGGAGACGCTGACATCAATGGCGTCTATTCCGGAGGACGCCTGGGTGCTGTCCAGTGGAGCCTTTGTAAAGCCTCTCCCGGCCACAACGCACACACTGGGCTTCCGTCACGGCATACCGGTTTCCCTCGACGGGGAAAGCCTGGAGCCCGTCGCCCTGATCGAGAAGCTGGAAGTGCTGGCAGGTGCCTACGGGATCGGTCGCGGCATTCACCTCGGCGACACAGTTCTCGGGACCAAGGGGCGTGTTGCTTTCGAGGCACCCGCAGCAATCACACTGATTACCGCGCATCGTGAACTCGAGAAACTTGTTCTGAGCGCGCAGCAGGCGCGCATCAAGGACAGTGCCGCTGCAATTTATGGTGACCTCGTGCACGAAGGCAAGCAACTCGATCTTGCAGCCCGCGACATCGAGGCCTTGTTCGTGTCGTCACAACAACGCGTAACAGGCGATGTATTTTTTACACTTCGCCCCGGCAACCTGTTCATCACCGGCACCACATCGCCACATTCTCTGCTGGCGGCCACGCGCGGGGTTTTTGGCGAATCGGCCGGGGAGTGGACAGCGGCAGATGCGCTTGGTTTTGCACGTGTGCTCTCTCTGCCCGGGATACTGCAATCGCGCGCGGCGGCAACGGAACAGGGAAGCTGAATATGCGCAGTGTCTTTGTGGATAAGGTTGCTTCCGTCGCGCAACACAGCAAGCTCGGTCATGAACTTCGGGTATCGGATGACATTCCCTGCGAAGAGGGAGTGCTCATCGCTGTGCGCGTGCTCAACAACAAGAGTCGCTACAACCAGCTCGAACTCACCAGCGGTCGCATGGCCACTGTGAACCAGGGGGACATTGTGGTCGGAGCACTCGGCCACCGGAAAGCGTTGCTGGGATATTCGGGCCATCTGCCTGAATCGCTCGAAGTCGGCTCGACCATTCAGATACTGAACATCGGCGGTGTCATGGGTGTCTGCGATTCGGCAAACCCTGATGTGGGTCCGCCTTTCGACTGTGAAGTACTCGGCGGCGTGTTGCATTTCCCCTACCTTGGAGAACGTATCGGCGTCCCTGCGCGTGTCGGCGCGAGGACTCTCGATCCCCATGCCGGGCTGGATCTGCGGGGGGTGCCAGTCGTAGCTCTCGCGGGCACCTGCATGGACTCCGGTAAGACTGCTGCCGCTTGCGCCATAGTCAGTCGCCTGCGACACCTTGGCCTGCATGTCGCAGCATGCAAGGCAACCGGCGTATCGCTGCGGCGCGACATTCTTGCCATGGAGGATGCAGGAGCGCAGGAGACGATGATTTTCTCTGACCTCGGGATCGTTGCCACGACCGCTGCCAACGGTCCTGCGCTGACTCGCTCCCTGCTCTCCAGCCTCGCGGAATTCCGGCCGGATGTCATTGTTCTCGAACTGGGCGATGGTTTGCTCGGCGCCTACGGAGTCGAGGCGATACTCACGGACGAACTGATCCGCTCTGCATTCACGGCCGTGATTCTCTGTGCCAACGACCCGGTCGCCGCCTGGGGAGGCGCAAAGATCCTTCGCGAGCACTTCGGCATTGAACCGGCTGTGGTGACCGGGCCCGCCACCGATAACGCGGTCGGTGTGGACCAAATCAATGAACGCATGGACTTGCCTGCGATCAATGCCATGACCAATGGTGCGGCGCTCGGTGACCTGATCGCCGGGCACTTGCGGTCGAACCGCTCTGTGACATCGTCATGAATCGAGCGCTGGACCGAGCGTCGATTCGGATCGATGCTGTCGTACTCGGCGCGACCGGTTATGTCGGTGGCGAATTCCTCAGGCTCATTCACGCGCATCCGGTGTTCCGCCTTTCGGCCGCGGTGTCGGGCAGCCGCAGCGGCGAACGCATAGGCAACGTATTCCCGCACCTGGCGGCGACGCATCCACAGGAAGTATTTGCCAATCCGGATACCTGGGTGGACAAGCTTGACCGTGGTATGAACCTTGCCTTGTTTTCGGCAGCGCCGCACGGTGCATCGGCGGAAAGTGTGGCCGCCGCACTGGATGCCGCCGATAAACGCAAACTGCAAGTTCGTGTTGTCGACACATCGGCTGATTTTCGCTTTTCCGATACTGCAGACTTCGAATCGATTTATGGCAGCAGGCACCCGAAAGCGCTGTTACTCGAGGAGTTCTTCTGTGCGGTCCCGGAACACCAGGCTGGAACTCCTGCCAGGCACGCGGCCCATCCCGGCTGCTTTGCGACTGCGATCGCCCTGGCCTCGGTGCCACTGGCAAGCGCCGGTGTTGCCGATGACACGCTGTACATTACCGGTACTACCGGGAGCACAGGCTCAGGCAGGAGCCCGCAGGAGGGTACGCATCACCCGGAAAGACACAGCAATCTTTATGCGTACAAACCGCTGCGTCATCGGCACGCGCCGGAAGTGGAAGCGCTAATCGAGCGTGCCACTTCGCGCCGGCTCGCTATCAACTTCGTGCCTCAGTCCGGCCCGTTCGCCCGGGGGATCTATGTCATCGTTCAGGCCAGGCTCGACGCAGCGGCGCACACCGATGACATCAGGGGACTCTTCGACAAGGCGTATGGAAATTGTGAGTTCGTAAGGATGGTCGATGACATTCCACGATTGAAGGATGTCGTCGCGAGCAATTACGCCCATATCGGTGTCTCGGTGACCGGCAGCAATGTCGTTGTCATGTGCGCGATTGACAATCTCGTCAAGGGCGCTGCCGGCGGAGCCATTCAATGGATGAACCGGCTGTGGTCGCTTCCTGAAAGCAGCGGCTTGCAAACCACGTCGCCGGCATGGACCTGAAACAATGAACAGCAGTCCAGGCAGAAACCACATCAGCGACGCACGGCAGCGCGAACAGGCCGCGACCGTACCGGTCTATTCGCAACTTCCGTTTGTTGCAGAAAGTGCCTCGGGTTGCGAAATCACCAGCTCGGACGGGCGGCGCATACTGGACCTCTACGGTGGACATGCGGTCGCTGCCCTTGGCTACGGCCATCCGCGGCTCACGCGCGCGATCCGGGACCAGAGCGAGCGTCTCCTGTTTCAGACCAACGCAGTCGCGATGGACGTACGTGCCAGTGCTGCCGAAGCGCTGCTGTCGATTGCACCGCCCAACCTTACACGAGCATTTCTTGTCAACAGCGGTGCCGAAGCCAATGAAAACGCCTTGCGCATCGCGTGCATGGCCAGCGGTCGAAAAAAGGTACTCGCAATTACGCACGGCTTTCACGGGCGGACGGCGGCGGCAGCAGCGGTCACCTGGAACTCCGCATCGCGCTGGTATGGTTTTCCTTACCTGCCGTTCGATGTGGATTTCATTCCCAGGAACGATGTCGACGCTGCACGATCGATGATCGACGCCGATGTCGCTGCGGTGATTTTCGAACCGGTGCAAGGCGTTGCCGGAGCCTTCGATCTCTCGACAGAATTCGTTACAGCGCTGCGGCAGGCCACGCTGGCTTGCGGCGCAGCACTCATTGCCGACGAAGTGCAAAGCGGCATGGGACGATCCGGCCAGTTCTTTGCCGTGCAGGCTTACCGGGTCCAGCCGGACATGCTTACGGCAGCCAAGGCCCTGGGCGGCGGCGTACCGTGCTCTGCATTGCTCGTCGATGACAAGCTCTGTGCGGCTATCAAACCGGGCGATCTGGGAACGACGTTCGGCGGTAGCCCGTTGGCAGCAGCCGCGATCATTGCCGTGATCGAAACCATACGCAAGGAAGGTCTGCTGGAAAACGTACACCTGAGGGAAGCCGAGATTCGCCAGCACTGCATGGTCGGGCCGGTGACATCCATTCAGGGTATGGGCTTGATGCTCGGACTCGTTTGCGATCGCCCGGCGACTGAAATCCAGGCGCGGCTACTCGAGCACGACATCCTCACCGGTACCAGTGCAGACCCGAATGTTCTGCGCTTGCTGCCGCCGCTGGTACTGCAGTCAGCACACGTGCAAAGACTTGCCAGTGGCCTGGCAGCCATCTCTGCTGCACCTGAAAAGATCACCGCAACAAGGAATCAGTAATGAAAGTTTTCAACGACCTTGCCGACTTTTCCGTCGACGAGATCTCGGCTCTGCTCACGCTTGCCAGCCGGCTCGACAAACATCCCGAGCCGGAGGCACTTCGCGGCAAGGTGCTGTCGCTGTTGTTTCTGTCGCCATCGCTCAGGACTCTTGCCTCTTTCCAGGCAGCCATGATTCGCCTTGGCGGCGGGTCTTTCGTAATCTCTCCGGACATGTCCATCCACGGCCTGGAAACGCGGCCTGGCATCGTGATGGATGGCGTCGCTGCAGAGCATATCCGCGAAGCTGTTCCGGTGATTGCGTCCTATGGCGATGCCATCGGCATCCGCGCGTTTGCCGAGCGCAAGAGCATCGAGTACGACCTCGCGGAAACCGAATTCCACTCTATGACCAGCCTCATCGACAAGCCCTGGATCAACATGGAATCGGCGATAAATCATCCCTGCCAAAGCCTGGCCGACTGGAAAACAATGGACGATCTGAAGATTCCTGCGAACGGCGGAAAATTTGTATTGAGCTGGGCTTACCATCCAAAGCCGCTGCCGCTCGCCGTTCCCTGCGCGACTCTGCACATGGCGGCCTTCCGCGGCATGGACGTGACCGTGCTGCGGCCCGCCGGATTCGAGTTGCCGGAGGCCATAATGCAAAAAGCCCGGGCTGCCGCCGCATCCTCGGGAGGTTCCATACGCGAGACCGACGATCGCAGCGACGCCATGGAAGGCGCACAGGTCATATATGCCAAGTCATGGTCGTCAACGAAGTTTTATGGCGACCGAAACGGCGACCAGAACCTGCGAAGAGAGCTGGATCACTGGTGTGTCGATAATCCCTGGTTCGACGACGCTGCCCCGGATTGCCGGTTCATGCATTGCCTGCCGGTGCGCAGGGGTGTGGTGGTCAGCGACAGGGTTCTCGATGGTCCGCGGAGCGTCGTGATACACGAAGCTCGCAATCGCATGTTCGCGCAAATGGCAGTGCTTCATCAGATGCTCGGGAGGAAATCGTGAGTACCGGTCAGGACCGGGCCGCGGTCGTTTCCGCTCTCAGGCACGCGGTGCCTTATATTCGTTTATTCAAGCACAAGACTTTTGTCCTGAAAGCCGGCGGCGACGTTTTTGCCAATGTCGAGAGTACCCGGTCGCTCATGGAGCAAGTCGGCATTCTTCACCAGGTTGGTATTCGTGTAGTGCTGGTGCACGGTGGCGGCCCGCAATCGACGGCGCTGGCCGATGCACTCGGGCTCGATACCCGATTCGTTGAGGGACGGCGGGTAACCGATGGCCCGTCACTGGATGTCGCTACCATGGTGCTCAATGGCCAGATCAACACGCGCATCCTGGCTGTGTGCCGCGACCTGCAGATCCCGGCCGTGGGCATCAGCGGCGTCGATGCCGGCTTGATCCGAGCGCACCGCCGGCCGCCGGTCGCCAGGTCCGGCCAGACACCTGTCGATTACGGCTTCGTCGGCGACATCGATGGCGTAGATGCCAGCGTGCTGCACAAGCAGCTCGACAACGGCCTGATGCCGGTGGTCAGTCCGCTCTCCTGCGATTCGAACGGCACGGTCCTCAATATCAACGCAGACACAGTCGCCGCCGCCATTGCAGCCGAACTGAAGGCAGAGAAACTTATCCTGGCCACCGGCGCCCCCGGAATCCTCAGCGACGTCAACGAGCCCCGCTCACTGATTTCGTATATCGACAGGGCAGCACTGAAAAAACTGCGCGATGCTGGCAAACTCGGCGACGGCATGTTGCCGAAAGCCGCCGCCATAGAATCCGCGCTCGCGAACGGCGTAAGCCGGGTGCACGTCATTACAAGCAAACTGGCTGACAGCCTGTTGCTCGAAGTATTCACGAACGAGGGTACCGGAACGCTGATCGTCAACGATATCGCTGCCCTGACCCCGGCCGAGCAGGCATCTGCAGGAGCTGCAAGGTGACCCGGCTCTGGGAAAAACGCAGAACCTGTTGGCTGCCGACGATTGCCGGCTGATTTGCGACGGACTGCGCCAGCTTGAAAAGGACCATGCCGCAGGCAACTGGAAGATCGAGCTGCGGGACGAAGATGTGCATACCGCACTCGAGTCGCGACTCGGTGAACTTATCGGGGAGGCAGCGGGCCGGCTGCACCTCGGGCGCTCACGCAACGACCAGGTATTGACCGCGTTACGGCTGTACCTGCGGGATGCCTGCGATCAAGTTGTCCTGCACGCGCAGGGCCTGTGCAGCTCGCTGCAAGAACTCGCCCGGCGCCAGGGCGGAGTCGCGATCCCCGGCACAACTCACATGCAACATGCCATGCCATCGTCAGTGGGGCTCTGGAGCGAGGGATTTCACGAAGCGTTCGCGGATGCGGTGGATGGTCTGGCCGCGGCAAAGCGTCGCATCAACAAGAACCCGCTGGGCAGCGCCGCCGGATACGGTACCCCAGGCCTGGATCTGGATCGTGAGCTCACGACACAGAAACTTCAGTTTGCCGAAACGCAAGATCCGGTGACCGCCGTTCAGTTATCGCGTGGCAAAGCCGAGAGTGGGCTGTTGTTCGAGATCGCTCTGCTCATGCTGGACCTCTCGCGCCTCGCCAGCGATCTGCTGCTGTTCTATACACAGGAATTTTCCTATATCCGGCTCGCGGACGAGGTCACGACCGGATCGTCGATCATGCCGCAGAAACGCAATCCTGACGTGCTGGAGCTGGTGCGCGGCGCGTCAGCAACGGCGATTGCCTGCCTCGATGAGTGCCTGATACTGACCGCGAAGTTGCCTTCTGGCTACCAGCGTGACCTGCAGCGACTGAAGCCGCCGGTCTTCCGCGCTATTGATCTCGTTATCGAAAGCCTCGACATCATGGCTTTCGTAATCGACACCGTGAAATTCCGGCCGGAGAATATTGTGCTCGATGACAGCCTGAATGCGGCCGAAGAAGCCTTCCGGTTGGTCACCAGCGAGCACATTCCGTTTCGCGAAGCATATCGCCGCATTGCCAAGAAATACGCGAAGTAAGTTTTCCGTACGAGGCAGGACAGCATCCGCCCGCTTCTGGTATACCATTCGGGATGTTTACCAAGACACGGTGATGCCATGACAAATTCACTGA
>JAHKKM010000028.1 GCA_020027645.1 Pseudomonadota bacterium | reverse complement strand
TTCATCGCGCGGGTATGATTCCAGGATATGCAGCAATGCTTTGCCGCCGTGCCCCGACGGGTCGAGCTGTGACCGATCGAGGACTCGCCTGACCTTGAGCCGTAACAGCGGAATGTTTCGCGGGCTCTCGCTATAAGTTACGGATGTGAACAGACCGAGAAATCGTCTCTCGCCGGTGGCGTTGCCCTTCGTATCGAACAGCTTGACGCCGATATAGTCGAGGTAGCTGGAGCGATGCACCGTCGAGCGCGAGTTCGCCTTGGTGATGATGAGCCAATCCTTGCTGCGAGTAATCTTGCGCATTTCCTTGCTGAGTTCGATCGCCCCGCCACCTCGCTCGTCCTTCGTCAGTACACCAAGGCCAGTACCTTTGACAGGGCGCAGGAACTGCTTTTCTCCGCGTTTGAAGAGACGGTATTCGCGGTAGCCCAGGAAGGTAAAGTGATCGTCGCCCATCCAGCGTAGCAACGCCTCGCTTTCCTCGAGCAACTCGGGGTCGGCACCATGCGGTCCCTTGCTCAGCGACGTGCTGGCGTCGAGCATTTTGCTGCGCATTTCCGGCCAGTCGCGAACGGCCGATCGCACATCCGACAGTACCTTGAGAATCTCCTGTTCCAGTATCTTCAGATGATGCAGGTCGGGCTCACGATCGACCGCAAAACGCACGTAGGATTCGATCAGCCCGTCGCTGGCATTGCGTTCGAGGACTTCGCGCAACCTGCCACGCGCATCACGGCGCACCCGAAGCACCGGGTGAATGGTCATGTGTACGGCAAGATCCTGGTGCGCGATGGCCGCAGACACCGAGTCCACAAGGAACGGCATGTTGTCGTTGACCATTTCTACAATGGTGAACTTCGAGTCGTAGCCATCCTGTTTTTCGGTGGGATTGAAAATCCTGAGCCGCACTTCGCCGGGCTGGCGCGTCCTGGCAAACTCGAGATGGGAAACGGCCGCCATGCCCATGATCTTCGGCGGCTTGCCGACCATGTCATCCACGGGGACATTGGCGAAATACTGCGACAGGAACTGATTGATCTTCGCCCGATTACGAAGAAGACTCGAAGATGGCCTGGCTGCAATGATGTCGTCGATTATGTCGTCGATCGTGGCATTTGACATGTCGCTGGCGCGACGGTGTTTTTGTACTGGCACTTGCAGGCGCTCCGACCGGGCTGGTCTGATGTGGGCGAGTTTGCGGGACTCTATAACGAACTACTGCGGTTTTTCCAGATCATCGATTACTGCCGCAAGAAACCGGCAGGCCTCACCTCCGGTGATACATCGATGATCAAAGCTCAGCGACAACGGAATTCTGCGATGCACTTCGATGCCGCCCATGACGGCCACTACATCGTGCTGCAATTTGCCGGTGCCGAGTATCGCTACCGTAGGTGGCACCATCAGCGGCGTCGCATAGCGTCCCGCAAGCATGCCGAAATTTGAAACCGTGAACGTGTAGTTGACCATATCCTGCGGCGCGACGCTGCGCTCCAGGGTCGCCTTTTTCATCCTGGCGACTTCATCGCGAATCTGATCGAGATTCATTTCTTCGACGTGGCGAATGACCGGCACGATCAGGCCGTCGTCTGTGTCTACCGCCAGCGCTATGTCGACTCTGGACTCGGGTTGATGACTCATGCTTTGCGCATTGAAGAACCCGTTCAGCGCCGGCGCTTTGGCACAGCCTGCCGCCGTGGCGCGGAGAATTCTCGCAGTGAAATCACGCTTCATGATCCATTCATGAATATCCGCATCGTCAAAAATCGTGCACAACGCAACTTCATTGCGATGCTGCGTCATGCTCTGCGCCATGGCACGCCGCGGCCCGCGCAGGGGCTCCGATCGACCCGGCGTGGGACTCGGACGAGAGGGGCGCGCTTTCGATACGGTACTTTGGAATCGAGCCAGGTCGGCACTGGTCACCTGACCATTCTTGCCGGTCGCCGGAACATCGGCCAGATCGATCCCGAGGCGGCGTGCCTCGGTCCTGACCGACGGCGTTGCCTTTACGCGACCGCCCTTGCGCCGCCGGCCACCGCCGGCAATCGCGTTCTCCTGCAACAGTCCGCCGCCTGTGGGCATACTTCCTACGACCGTTGCTGCATCCGTCTTTTCAGATTCGGGCGCGCGGTTCGGCATTTCAGGCTCGGGCGCGTAGTTCTGCGCGCGATTCTGCGCACGGTCTGGCGCTGCCGGCTTTGCTTCGGGCCTCGCTGCAGGCCTCAATTCGCGACTCGATTCAGCTTCCGCAAAATCGACCAGTGCGGCACCGGTTGCGACGATATCGCCCGCCTGTGCATGCAGTCTTGCAATGACACCGGTATACGGCGAGGGAACTTCAACCACGGCTTTCGCCGTCTCGACCGAAAGTAACGGGTCGTCGGTCTTTACCGTATCGCCTTCGCTTACATGCCAGGACACGATCTCCGCTTCCGGCAGGCCTTCGCCAAGATCGGGCAGATTGAATGTAATCATGATGTTTTTCCCTGCGGCATGGAGAGCATCAGTCTTCCAGTGTTTCGCGAACCGCATCCGCAATCTTGCTGACGCTTGGCATGTAATCCATCTCGCGACGAAACAGCGGCATTACAACATCGTAGCCTGTAACGCGGCGAATCGGAGCCTTCAGATCGTACAAGCCCTTTTCGGCGACTATTGCAGCAACTTCCGCGCCGACGCCGCAGCTTCTTGCGGCCTCGTGCACAATGACCAGACGACCGGTTTTCTCGACCGACTCGAGTATGGTCTCGTAGTCGATTGGACTGATGGTCGCGAGGTCGATTACCTCGCAACTGATATTGCTCTTGGCGAGCTGGTCGGCCGCCTTGAGTGTTTCGAAGGTCATAGCGCCCCAGGTTACGATGGTGATATCGGAGCCCTGCCTCAATGTGTAACAGACATCGAGTGGCAGGGCTTTGCCATTGTCCTCGACATTTTGCTTGTTCAGCCGATAGATCCGTTTCGGTTCAAGAAATACCACCGGGTCAGGATCGCGAATCGCGGCCAGCAACAGGCCATAGGCGCGAGCCGGTGACGAAGGTATGACCACGCGAATGCCAGGCATGTGTGCAAACAACGCCTCGGTGCTTTCCGAGTGGTGTTCGGGTGCGTGGATGCCGCCGCCGAAAGGTGCTCGCAGGACCATCGGGCAGCTCATACGACCGCGGGTACGGTTTCGCAGCCGGCCTGCATGACTGATCAACTGGTCGACGGTCGGATAAATGAATCCCATGAACTGGATTTCCGGGACCGGAATCATTCCCTGCGCTGCCATGCCGATCGCAACGCCGGCAATCATGCCCTCGGCAAGCGGCGTGTCCTGAACGCGGTCGGCGCCGAACCTGGCCTGAAGTCCTGCGGTCGCGCGGAAAACACCACCGTTGACGCCGACATCCTCGCCGAGGACGACGACCCGCGGGTCGTGGTCCAGCTCCCACGCCAGTGCCGTGGTGACCGCGTCGATGAGCGTCATCTCAACCATGATGGCCACCATCGGAGTCGCCGTACTGAATCGCATGGTCGCGCTGTTCCTCCAGGAACTCCGGCAGGTCCCGGTACATGTAATCGAACATCGCTTCGATCGGCTGTTTGGGCATGTTCAGGTACCGTTGCACCTCGGCGTCGACATTGGCAGCGACTTCCTGCAGCAGCGCCTTTTCCTTCTTCTCGTTCCAGGCACCGATGTCGGCAAGGTATTGGCGCAGGCGAATCAGCGGCTCGAGTTTCCATGCCGCTTCGACCTCAGCCTTCTTCCGGTAGCGGCTCGCATCGTCAGCTGTCGTGTGATCACTGAGGCGATAGGTAACAGCCTCTACGAGGGTCGGGCCTTCGCCATTGCGGGCGCGTGCCAGTGCACGTTCAACCCAATGGCGAACGGCTATGACGTCATTGCCATCGACCTGGATTCCGGGGATGCCAGCAGCAACCGCTTTTTGTGCGAGCGTTTTGCTCGCGGTTTGCAGCTCGATGGGCACGGAAATGGCCCACTTGTTGTTAACGACTGCGAATACCACCGGCAATTTGCGTGCGCCGGCTATATTCATTGCCTCGTAGAATGCACCTTCCGACGTTCCGCCGTCGCCGTTGACGGAAACCGCGCAGCGCGCTTCACCGCGCAGCTGGAACGCCATAGCGGCACCGGCGGCGTGCAGGCATTGCGTTGCAATCGGGACGCAAAACGGGAAGTCGTGTTTCGGGCCTTCAAAATCGCTGCCTCGTTCGTCACCGCCCCAATACAGGAGAATCTCCGACATGCGTACGCCGCGATAAAGCATGGCGCCGTATTCCCTGTAACTGGGGGCGAGCACATCGTCCTTCTGCATTGCGGCCGCCAGACCGACGTGAGTGGCCTCATGTCCCAGGCAGGATGCGTATGTGCCCAGCTTGCCGGTCCTTTGCAGATTGATCGCCTTGGTGTCGAACACCCTCGTTTGCACCATGTGACGATACATGTCGATCAGCTTGCCGGTGTCCCTGGCAAGCTCCGGAATGTCGGCGCTGGGTTTGCCGGCCGGATCCAGGAACTGACTGTACTGGATCTCGAAATCCGCGATGGTTTCCAAGTGTTGCTCCATGTCCAGAGAAGTGGCGGCCCTTTGTAGTTCTGTTCTGCGCGGTGTCCCGGAGGCACCGCAGCCGGCTATGGCCCGAATGACGGGGCGGGATTATACAGGAAGGTCACCAATCTGGCCTCGTGTGCGGATACCGCAATTGTGGTAGCGATGCGGCATGACGCAACGCCCCGCGGTCGACTTGCATGGAAATCAGCCTACAATGCGTGACAATCGAATTTTGTGCGGCAGGCCCGCAACCGATGAAAAAACGTACACTCGAGTCGAGCATCTATACAGACGTTGATCGCGACAGCGACTACACCGCTTACCTGCAGCTGGACGCATTGCTGAATGCACAGCACCCACTCAGCGATCCACCGCATCATGACGAAATGCTGTTCATTATCCAGCACCAGGTAACCGAGCTCTGGATCAAGCTGATCATTCATGAAGTCGAGGCCGCGATGCGCTGTATCCGGCAGGACGACATACCTCCTGCGGTCAAACATCTGGCGCGCGTCAAACACATTCAGAACCAGACTTACAATCAATGGACAGTGCTGGATACGCTGACGCCAAGCGAATACGCGCAATTTCGCCACGTATTCGGCAAGGCATCCGGATTTCAGTCACCGCAATACCGCTTGCTCGAATTCCTGCTGGGTAACAAGAGCCGGACCTATATGAGCGTGTACGAGAAGCAGACTGAGTGGCTCAAACGCCTTCAGGCAGCACTGGATGCTCCGGGCCTGTTCGATGAATTCATGCGTTATCTGGCACGCAACGGCTACCCGATTCCACAACACGTTACCGAGCGGGACTTCAGCCGAGTGCGTGATGACGATGCGGAGGTCGTCGCAGTGCTCAAAGGGATTTACGAAAATACCCGGGAGCACTGGGCAAATTATGAGATGTGCGAAGCGCTGATGGATGTTGCCAACAATTTTCAGTTCTGGCGATTCCACCACATGAAAACGGTGGAGCGAATCATCGGCCACAAGCGCGGTTCAGGCGGCTCGTCCGGGGTTGCGTTCCTGAAAAAGGCGCTGGATGCCGAATTCTTCCCTGAGTTGATTACCGTACGAACCGAAATCGGCAACCTCTCGGAATAATTGCGTCTTGCGGGCAATGTGCGCTCAAGGCGCGCTGATCAGCCGGGCGCGAATCAACAAGCGCTCGATAACGGTGTTCAGCGTTTCAATCTGTTCCGCCGTGAGCCCATGCAACAGGTCGGCTTCGATGCCGAGGGCGAGAGGTGCAATTTCGTCGTGCACCTTCCGGCCGGCATCGGACAAATTCAGAATCGATCGGCGACGATCGGCATCGGCAAATTCGCGATCGACCCGGCCGCTCTTGATGAGCTTGGTGACCGCCCGGCTGACTGCTACCTTGTCCATCATTGTGCGATCCGCGACTTCGACCGCGGACAGTCCGGGAAAGCGCCCGAGAATTGCAATGACGCGCCACTCAGGGATGGTCAGGCCGAAACGCTGATCGTAGGCGCGGGCAATGGACGAGCTAACCGTGTGCGAGAGTATGGCCAGGCGGTAGGGCAGAAAATCCTCTAAAATCAAATCTTTACTCATCGTAAATCCCGTTTTTGTAAGTTCCGGACCGCGGTTTGCCGCGACTATCGATGATACTTGACTGCCATCCTTTTGAAAGACTTCATTGTGCCGGGATGATCGTGGTGCCGTCAGGCGCGTAAGCCTTATCCGCGGTGCTCCAGGTGCAGGTACCCGGTTGACTGCATCTCGTTCAGGCGGCTGCTGGTGCGCCGGAATTCGAAAGCAAGGCGCGTGCCCTGGTAGATCCGGTCGATCGGTACCGCAGCGGATACGATCAGCTTGACGCGCCGGTCATAGAATTCGTCAACGAGCGAAACAAACCGTCTTGCAGCGTCGTCCTGGTCCGCAGTCATCGCCGGGACCCCCGACAGGATCACTGTCTGAAATCGCCTCGCAATCTCGATGTAATCCTCGGTGCTGCGCGGTCCATGACACAAGGCCGGGAAATCGAACCATGCGACATCAATCGCGTACCGACGGGTCTGAATCGGTCGACCTAGAATTTCCAGCACGGACTCGTCAGGTACCGCAGCTGCCGCGCTGTTGTGGAAGAAGTGCTGCAGTCGCGTGTCTGCTTCAGCATCGCCAAGTGTCAGGTACGTGCCCGCGCGCTGCAACAATCGCAAGCGGTAATCGGCGCCATCGTCGATGTGAATCACTTGCGTGTGTTTCTCGATCGATGCAATGGCCGGCAGGAAGCGATCCCGCTGCAGGCCATTCGGATACAGGTCATTCGGCGCCGTGTTGGATGTTGCGATGAGTGCAACTCCCCGCTGAAAAAGACCGTCAAGCAAACGGCCAAGGATCATCGCGTCGCCAATATCGCTGACAAAAAACTCGTCGAAGCACAGTACCGATGTGTCGCGCGCAATGCCGGCGGCAACCTTGTCGAGCGGGTTCTCAATGTCAGGCATATTCCTGAGTTGCGCATGCACGTCACTCATCATGCGATGAAAATGAGTGCGCAATTTGCGCGGAGTCTGCAATGAGTTGTGAAACAGGTCCATGAGCAACGTTTTGCCACGGCCGACGCCGCCCCATAGGTAAATTCCCTTTTGGCCGCTGCGGTTGCGTGCGCCGATTATGGGAAGGCGGCGCAAGCGCTCCGTGAATGACTGATTCCTGACCAGTTGATCCTGCAGTTGCTGCAGGGCGTCAACGACCTTCAGTTGCGCTGCATCGCGAACCAGTCCATCCCGGCGGCAGATCTCTGAGTACGCGCTACTGATGCCCAACTCGCCTCCGGAATAATCGTGCACGGCAGTGCCGAAGACTACCGTGCGCCAATTGCAGCCGCCAGTGATCCAGTTCGACTTTGCAAAGCCGGTGGAGCCTGCCGCCGTCTGCTAGAATTCAGTCACAAGAAAGGGGGAAGTTCTCGAGATGAACGAATCGACAGCACGGGAATCGATGGAATTCGACGTTGTGATTGTTGGTGGCGGGCCCGCTGGACTGGCCGCGGCATGCCGACTCATGCAACTGGCACATAAAAACTCGTCAGAGCTTTCCGTTGTCGTGTTGGAAAAAGGTTCGGAAATAGGTGCCCACATCCTGTCTGGAAACGTGTTCGAACCTCGCGGACTCGATGAACTTTTTCCCGATTGGCAACAGCGAGGCGCTCCGGTTCGTACTGCCGTTACCGGTGACATCGTCCACTACCTCACCAGCGAGAAGAAATCGGTTCGGGTACCCGGTATCTTGCTGCCACGGCCGATGCACAACGAGGGCAATTACATAGTGGCCCTGGGGAAATTGTGCCAGTGGATGGGCGAGCAGGCGGAAGCACTCGGCGCCAACGTATTGCCGGGATTTGCGGCATCGGAAGTGTTGTACGACGACGAAGGCCGGGTACGAGGAGTCGCTACCAGCGACATGGGCGTCGCCAAAGACGGCAGCAGAAAGTCCGGTTTCCAGCCGGGCTATGAAGTGCTCGGCAAGTACACGATTTTCGCGGAAGGATGTCGCGGCAACCTGGGTGGCGAGCTGATGGAGCGTTTCGCACTTCGCTCCAACTGCGATCCGCAACACTATGGCATCGGCATCAAGGAGATCTGGGAGATCGAATCGTCGAGGCACGACGAGGGCAGGGTAGTTCATACGCTGGGCTGGCCACTCGACAATCACACCGAGGGCGGTGGTTTTCTATACCACGCAGCCAATAACCAGGTTTACCTCGGCTTTATAGTTGCCTTGAATTACCGCAATCCGCATCTGTCGCCTTTCGAGGAGTTTCAGCGCTGGAAGCAGCACCCGAAAATCCGCCAGTACCTTGAGGGCGGCAAGCGGATCTCCTATGGTGCTCGCGCTGTCAACAAGGGCGGATTGCAGTCGCTGCCGCGACTGACGTTTCCGGGCGGCATGCTGACTGGATGCGACGCCGGATTCCTCAATGGCGTCAAAATCAAGGGTGCCCATACGGCCATCAAGACCGGCATGCTTGCAGCGGACTCCGTCTATGCTGCGTTGTCCAGCAATAACCAGGGTTATCTGAATCTCGTGAGCTACGAGAAAAGCGTTCGTGATTCGTGGGTGTATGCGGAGTTATCTCGAGCCAGGAATTTCGGCCCGGCGTTGCACAAACTGGGGACTTTCTTCGGCGCAGGATTCGCGTTTGTCGATCAGAATATTTTTCGAGGCAGGTTGCCATTTACCTTGAGGAACCGGGAAACGGACCACGAATCATTACTGCCTGCAGCAGATGCACCGGCCATCAATTATCCGAAGCCGGATGGCGTCATCAGCTTCGATCGCCTGTCATCGGTGTTTCTGTCGAGTACGCATCACGAGGAAGATCAGCCGTCGCACCTGAGGTTGAAAGACGCGACTTTACCGATCGCATACAACTTGCCGCGATACGACGAACCGGCGCAACGCTATTGCCCGGCAGGTGTCTACGAAGTGGTGAGCACGAGTGGTCAGCCGCGATTCCAGATCAATGCGACGAACTGCGTACACTGCAAGACCTGCGATATCAAGGACCCGAAGCAGAACATTGTCTGGGCCGTCCCCGAGGGTGGCGGTGGTCCGAACTACAGTGGAATGTAGCCTGACGCTTAACTGGGCTGCATGCGAATGGCGCCGTCCAGTCGAATCGTCTCGCCATTGATCATCGCGTTGCCGTAAATGCAGGCTACCAGGTCGGCATACTCCTCCGGTCTGCCAAGACGTGATGGAAATGGCACCTGTGCGCCCAGTGATGCGCGAATCTCTTCGGACAGCGATGCCATCATGGGCGTGAGGAATATACCGGGCGCAATCGTGTTGACACGAATACCGAAGCGGGCGAATTCGCGCGCCAGCGGCAGCATCATGCCGACAACGCCGCCTTTGGATGCGGAATACGGGGCCTGACCGATCTGCCCCTCGAACGCGGCGACCGACGCGGTGCTGATAATGACACCGCGTTCGCCATCGCTGTTCGGCTCATTCTTCTGCATGATCGCGGCGGCTTCCTTGGCCACGATGAAGCTGCCAACCAGGTTGATCTGCACGACTTTGGAAAACTGCGCAGCCGGCATCGGTCCCTCGCGGCCGAGTGCTCGTCCGGGCATCAGCACCCCGGCACAATTGACGGCAAGCGTAATGCCGCCCATGAAACCCGCGGCCTGCTGCATGGCTGCCTGCACATTTCTTTCATCTGCGACATCGGTGCGGATGAATAGGGCGCGTTTCCCCAGCCCATTTGCACTTGCCGCACCCTGTGTTTCGTTGATATCAAGCAACGCCGCCTGCCCGCCTGAGTCGACGATGCGTTTCGCTGTTGCCAGACCCAGTCCGGAAGCGCCGCCGGTGATGACAGCGCGGGCAGTTGCCAGATTCATGAATTGCTCCTAGGTATTCCTGCGGATTCGACCAGACTCAAACTTCGATGGCGATCGCCACGGCCTCGCCGCCGCCGATGCAAAGTGACGCGATACCGCGTCCGCCGCCGTTTGCCTTGAGCGCGTGCAGCAGAGTGACCACGATACGCGCGCCGGAGGCACCGATCGGATGTCCGAGCGCGCAGGCGCCGCCGTTGACATTGACTTTGTCGTGCGCAATGCCAAGGTCTTTCATTGCCGCCATGGTGACGCAGGCAAAGGCTTCGTTGATTTCGTAGAGGTCGACAGAATCGCGATCCCAGCCGAGTCTGTCCTGCAAAGCGCGAATCGCGAAGACCGGTGCGGTGGTGAACCATTCGGGAGCCTGGGCAAAACCGGCGTGACCACGGATACTCGCGAGTGCCGTCATCCCTGCCGCTTTCGCCTTGCTCTGCTTCATCAGCACCAGCGCCGCGGCGCCGTCCGAGATCGACGACGAACTGGCTGCCGTCACGGTCCCATCCTTGCTGAAAGCGGGCTTGAGCAGCGGAATCTTTTCAAGCTTCACTGTGCCCGGTCCTTCATCCTCCATCACGATTGTTTCGCCCGCACGCGTGCGCAAGGTTACCGGGGCAATTTCGGCACTGAATCGTCCCTCGGCCTGCGCCTTGCGCGCCCGGGTTACCGAGGCCGTGGCAAATGCATCCTGCTGTTCGCGGGAGAATCCGTACTTCTGTGATGTGAGCTCGGCGAAATGCCCCATCATGTTGCCGTCGTAGGGATTCTGCAGGCCGTCGAAAAACATGTGATCGAGCACTTCCTGGTGCCCCATGCGGTAGCCGCCACGCGCCTTGGGAAGCAGATACGGCGCATTGCTCATTGATTCCATGCCGCCGCAGAGCACGATGTCGGCGCTGCCGGCGAGGATGAGATCGTGCCCGATCATCGCTGTTTTCATGCCCGATCCGCAGACCTTGTTCACCGTAGTGCAAGGCACGCGCTTGGGAACACCACCGGCAAGAGCCGCTTGTCGTGCGGGTGCCTGTCCAAGGCCAGCTGGCAACACGCAGCCCAGCAGGACTTCACTGATCTTTGCCGGATCCAGTCCGCAGTCGCTGATCGATGCGGCGATGGCGGCAGCGCCGAGGTCGGTCGCGCTGGCAGCACTCAGCGAGCCCTGAAAGGCGCCCAGCGGCGTACGGCGGGCAGCGACGATGACGATCGGATCGTGACTCATTGTGATACGGGCCATGAATATCAGGGGGCGCTACTTTCCCGTATCCGGGGGTGTCGCGCAACCGCCGCCGGAAATTTCCGGATCACTTCAGCAGATCGGGTTCTCCGAGCACCCGCAGAATGCGCTGTCTCGCGGTTTCTGCCAGAGCGGCGCTGCTGGCGAAAGCAGCGTGGGTGGGCGGAATGGCATCCAGTACATGGATCGTCAGCCGGCCGGGTTTTGGCAACAGCGTGCCGCCGGGCAGGACGTTGCGTGCACCGAGGATAACCAGCGGCACTATCGGGAGTTCGCCCTTGATCGCGGCCGCAAATGCCCCCGACCGGAACCGGCCGAGTCCTGGTTCGCTGACAAAGGTGCCTTCCGGGAAAAAAGCCAGTGACTCGCCGGCCGCAGCCGCCTTCAACAAGGCGCGTGCGTCGCGGGCACTGCCTGAGGCAACGAATCGTTCGACAAACTTTGCACCGATGCGACGCAGCAGAAAATGTACCACTGGTACGTTTTGCATCTCGCCCTTGATGACGTAAGAGAACCTGGGTGGCAGAAAGGCTTGCAGGATTACGCCATCCAGGTAGCTGGCGTGGTTGGCAACCACGATGCAATGTCCTTGCGGCAGTCGTTCCATGCCGTCGATCACGGCCGGTATGGCGCACAGCCACAGCGAGGCCCTGGCGCTTGCCGTCACCCAACGCCGACGCCGCTCGAGTCCCGGGAGCAGCAGTGCGCCGATGACGGCAACCAATACGCAGCCCAGGAATGCAAGCCATGCGTAGGCCGCATACAGGATTGCCAGTGGCATGGGCCAGCGTCGCTTATAGCCTGTCGTCATGCTGTCCCGGGTGCACTTGGATGAAGCATCTGATCCCTGACTCCGCATCCGGCCGATTCAGCCGGTGAATTTCTTGTCGGATTGCACGGATTTCGCGTTTCGAGCTGTGACGCAGATCACTTTATGTTAACGCCTTGGTGATTCTGTGACAGCGATCACGTCGGCAGGCCGGCTCGCTACGCATACTCAAAACCTTGAAAAATCCGTCGCTTGGCGATCAGTTTGTTGCAATTTCAGGTGAACGACCGGTAGCTGCCGAAAGCTGTTCTCAGGCCGCGTATGCTACCAGCCATCATCTGCGATTGAGTGAGCACTTCGACAAGGTTGCGGAAATCTAAGCGGACCCGATGGACACCATGGCAAGCAGTCAGCAACAACGATCCACCAAGCAATCGAATTCCGAGGACCTGGTTGACAGGTTTCTCGATGCAATTTGGACGGAACGTGGCCTGTCTGCCAATACCCTCGGCGCGTACCGCGCGGACTTGATGACCCTCTGGCGTGGCCTGTCGGCTCAGGACATCCGTATGGAGAATGCCGAGAAGTCGGACCTGCTGGCTTTTATTGCGCGACGCGTCGAATCGGGCGCGAAGCCACGATCTACGGCCCGCCAGTTATCGAGTTTTCGCCGTTTCTTTCGTTACATCATGCGCGAAGGGCTTCGGGACAACGACCCAACCGCGGACATAGAGATGCCGCGTATCGGCAGATCGCTGCCAAAGTCGCTGACGGAGGACGAAGTGGACGCGCTCCTGCATGCGCCGTCGCCCGAGGAACCGCTTGGGCACCGCGACAGGACCATGCTCGAGCTACTGTATGCCACCGGGCTTCGCGTTTCGGAGCTGATCAATCTCCGGCAGTCGCAGGTCAATTTCAACCAGGGCGTATTGCGCATCGTCGGCAAAGGCGATCGCGAGCGGCTCATACCTCTCGGCGACGAGTCACAGCGCTGGCTGCGTGAATTCATCGACGGGCCACGCATGGAAATACTGCTCGAGCGGCAGACCGACTTTCTGTTTCCGACGCGCCGTGGCGATCGCATGACCCGGCAGGCCTTCTGGCACATCATCAAGAGATACGCGCAGAAAGCCGGTATTTCAAAGAAATTGTCGCCGCACAGCCTGCGGCACGCGTTCGCCACTCATCTGCTGAATCGCGGCGCGGATCTCCGGGTGGTACAGCTGTTGCTCGGACACAGCGATTTGTCCACGACGCAGATCTATACACATGTAGCCAGAGAACGGCTCAAGGAATTGCACGGCCGGCACCACCCTAGAGGCTAGCTGTCGACATTCGGGCCACATTTACGGGCCAGCCTGCACATGCCCTCTGCTACAATCGCTTCGGTTTTGTCACACGTCGTGGCCTGTGGAACCGACATCGACGGGAACAGTCCAACAAGCCATTGTCCGCATCGTGGCGAATACCATCCCGTAAATCCGCGGATCCGCGGATTCGTGATTCTGAAGGAACTGTAATGAACGACTTTTTGGCGCGGGCTCCTGTTGGCATCACTGCCGGACTGGTGCTGGCACTGGCGATGACCCCCTCGGCGGCGGACGAACTGGAGACAGTTCGCGAACTCGTGTCCGAGCGATTCGCTGAAATCGAACCTCGGCACGTGTCACCCAGTCCTGTTGCAGGCTGGTACACGGTCAACAAAGGCGCGATAGTCGCCTACATATCGGCCGACGGGCGCTACCTTCTTCAGGGCGACCTGATCGATCTCGAACTGCAGACCAACCTTTCCGAGGAAGCGCGGAACCAATCGCGGATCGAAATGATGTCAGCCGTGCCGCGGGAGAGCATGATCATATTCTCGCCCGAGGAAGTTCGTTTCTCGGTAACGGTGTTCACCGATATCGACTGTACATATTGTCGCCGGCTGCACAGCCAGATCAGCGAATACCTGGCACAGGGAATCGAAGTCAAGTATCTGCTATATCCCCGCAGTGGTCCGGCGTCAGATTCATGGGTAAAGGCTGAACAGGTATGGTGCGCTGACGATCGCAATGAAGCGCTGACGCTCGCCAAGCTGGACAAGCCATTTGAAACTCACAGTTGCGACTCGTCGGTCGTGTCGCAACAGTACGCCATGGGTCAGGACGTAGGCTTAAGGGGTACGCCAGCCATCGTACTGGAGGACGGTTCCCTGATCAGCGGCTACCTTCCGGCAATACAGCTTGCAGAAGCGCTAGCCGCCAGCAGCGCGAAATAACCCCGTAAGGCCTGGCTGTCAGTCATTCGACTGACGGTTGCGGCGCAGCTCGTGCAGGTGAACGCCATTATTGCGGCCGGCATCCTCCAGATATTTCCTGAGCGCGAAACGTCCGCTGCGAAATGCGATTTCATCCCAGGGAATTTCACTTTCAGCGAATAGTGCGGTTTCCAGGGTTTCTTCGCCGACGCCAAAACCGCCGATGAGTTCGCCGGTAAAGAACAGGTGCACCTGACCGGCGTCAACGACGTCCACCGAGGCAAACAGGCGTCCGACCCTGACCATTGCACAGGCTTCCTCGAGGGTTTCCCTGGCCGCGCCTTCGGCGATGGTTTCCCCCAGTTCCAGAAATCCTGCCGGCACAGTCCAGAACCCCGAACGCGGTTCGATGGCCCGCCGGCACAGGAGTATCTTTTGTTCCTGTACTGGCACGCAGCCAACCACGATGTTCGGGTTCTGGTAATGAGTCGTATTGCAGTTATCGCAGACCCAGCGATCGCGACTGTCGCCGGCGGGTTTTTTTCTGGCGACGAGACTGCCGCAACTGGAACAATATTTCATGGGAGTATCGATGGTAGCGCAGCGCGGCTGGCGGTCTCAATATTTGAAGTCCGTAACCGTCATCGCCGGACTTACCGAACCTGTTTGGTCGATGTGGTGCCGGGAGGGAGAATCGAACTCCCACTTTGTTGCCAAAACCGGATTTTGAGTCCGGCGCGTCTACCAGTTCCGCCATCCCGGCTGGGTCGTTTGCGTGGCGGCGGGTGAATCACCCGGGCCCGCGGCGAGGGCTGCCAAGTATAGGTGGCGCATCGCGCGGATGCCACACCGGCCAGGGCGTTGTTTGCGACGCTTTTTACAGCTACCGCATCTAAGATTCGGCGTATGAGCAAATTCATCGATATCCAGATCGATCCGGGGATCGTCAGACGCGCGGTCCGCGGCGACGCTAGGGCGCACGAAATCATTTACCGGACCTTCGGTACGCCGGTGTACTCGATATGCCTGCGATTCACCCGCATCCCGGCGCAAGCCGAGGACTTGCTGCAAGAGACTTTCATGGAGGTCATCCGCAGCATTCGACATTTTCGCGGCGATGCGCCGCTGGGGGCCTGGATCCGGCGTATCGCAGTCACAAAGTCGCTGATGTTTCTTCGTTCTGCCTGGCACAGTCGAGGCCAGAGCCTGGACGAGGACTGGGACGAAAGCGCTTTGGCCCATGGCGAGAGCATGGCCGAGCCCTCGACGCCCGAGCAGGCGATGGATCTCGATGCGGCCTTGGCGAGCCTGCCGGCGATCAGCCGGACCGTCGTGTGGCTGCACGATGTCGAAGGATTCACGCACAGGGAAATCGCCGACCTTATGGGCAAGACTGAAAGTTTTTCGAAATCGCAACTGTCGAGAGCCTATCAGCGATTGCGCCCTCTGCTGGATGAGGGCGTGCGCGTCGACGCAACCGAAAATACGGCATACGGCTCGTGCAATGCGACGAATTGAGCAGCAGGCGAATCAATATGACGGATGAAACGAAATTACAGGACAGCACGATGATCTGTGGGTTGAGCATCACGCAGCGAGATTTGCTGCAGCGGAAGCTCCGGGAACTGCCGGAAACGACGCCGCCACGCGCCGTTTGGCAACGCATCGAAGCCCAGGCCAAAGCCGAGGGCTTGTTTGCCGGCCGACGTATGGGCGAGCCGATGAAATGGATTACAGGTGCGGCTATTGCTGCTGCAGTCGCCTTGCTTGCATTGCGATTGCCGCTGGCTCCGGAAGCCGAAGTACCGATCAATGTGTTTCCGACGGAGCCGGCGTATCAGGAGACGACCGGTCAGTCTGCAAGCGGCAATCAATTGCACGCAGTGAATGCATTGATGGTGCGTTCGCGCGAACTGGAGAGCGATCTGCGCGCCTTGCCCGAACAGCCGCAACTGGCGCAGGCGGGCACGGTGGCGACCATTGTCGATCTCGAAGACCGGATTGCGGCGATCGACTTCGTATTGAATGACGCGCGCAATCGCCTGACACCGGCGCAAAGCGAGGCGTATTGGCGCGAGCGCGTGCGACTCATGAATTCGCTGGTGCAATTGCGATATGCGCAGGCACAGCGAAATTCATTCTGATTTGTGAATGTTGGCGGCGCGACGATCAAACGCAGCCGCCGAGGAGTGAGTAGATGGGCAACGCAAGGAAATTAATCCTGGTCCTGGCGGCATCGCTGCTTGCCGGGTCGGTGCTGGCGCAGCAGGCCGATGCGCAACTTGAAGTCGAGCAACGGCAAGCCGAGCTCCGGCAGGAGCAGGCGGAGATCGAGCAGCGCATGCGCGAGGCCGAGCAACGACTGGCCGAGGCGGCACAGCAGATCGCTGAACTGAGCGCCCGCCAGTTGCCGCGGGTCGCGGAATTCACCAGGGAAATTCATGTCGATGCCCGACCAAGGCTGGGAATTACCATTGGCAGCGATGAGCCCGGACCGGTGCCAGGAGTGCAGGTCATGGGCGTATCGCCCGGTGGAGCCGCCGATGAGGCCGGCCTGCGCGCCGGCGATACCATAACCGCTATAAATGGCGAGTCGATGACAGCAGAAAGCGCCAGTGACGCCAGTGGCAAACTGCTCGATTTCATGTCGGGTGTCGAAGAAGGGGATGTACTTAAGGTGGATTACCTGCGTAACGGCAAGGCCGCCAATGTTGAGGTGACACCGCAGACCAGCAGTGGGGAGATGTTCTCTTTTGGCGACCATGGCTTCGGCTTTGCGGCACCGGTTCCGCCCATGGAGCAGATGATGCCAGGCGTTGAACAATGGATGTGGGTTTCCAGAGGCAGTGGCTTCGGCGATATGGAGCTGGTCTCGCTGACCGAGAGGCTCGGCAAGTACTTCGGCACCGACAATGGATTGCTGGTTGTGCGCGCGCCGGAAAACGAGAATTTCAAGCTGGAGGACGGCGACGTGATTCAGCGTATCGACGGGCGTGAGCCGACATCGGTTTCGCACGCCATGCGCATCCTCGGTTCGTACCAGACCGGCGAGAAATTCGACATCGAAATCATGCGCGACAAGAAACGGCAAACGATCAGTGTCGAGATGCCGGACAACCGCCAGAGCGGGGCGGGGCTCGTGGTCGCCCCGCGAGTGGCAAAGGCAGCGCCCGGCGCTCCGACAACGGCCGCACCGACTACGGCCGCACCCGTATCGGTAACTCCGCCTGCGCCAAAGGTTGGCGAGCGGACCTGAAGACTTTCTTCAGACGGAGTCTGTGCTGCCGGCGGTAATCGAGCGGGGCTCTGCTACCATGCGCGCCCATGCATTTGTCCGATTTCGATTACGATCTGCCCGGCGAGCTGATTGCGCGTGTGCCGCCGCGGAACCGTCGTGACAGCCGGCTGCTCGTGGCCGATGCTGCGAGCGATCGGATTGTTGACAGCCAGTTTGCCTGCCTGCCGCAAATGTTACGCGCGGGCGACCTGCTGGTGTTCAACGACACGCGCGTAATCCGCGCACGAGTACACGGCCGCAAGTCCACTGGCGGTCAGGTCGAGGTACTGATCGAGCGTGTACTTGACGAGAAATGCGCACTGGCGCAACTTCGCGCAAGCAAGACACCGGCAATCGGAACGATTCTTGAACTCCCTGGCAGCACGACGGCAACCGTGACCGGCCGCGATGGCGAATTCTTCAGTCTCGAGTTATCCGGTCCGGTGTACGCCTACCTGGAGCGGCATGGCGAAGTACCCTTGCCTCCCTACCTTGGCCGTGAGGCGAACCCGGATGACAGCGATCGGTACCAGACCGTGTACGCGAAGCACGCAGGTGCGGTGGCCGCACCGACGGCGGGCCTGCATTTCGACCAGGAGCTGCTGCAGGAAACGCTGCAACACGGTGCAAGTCATGCATTCGTCACGCTGCACGTTGGCGCCGGCACGTTTCAGAATCTTCGCCAGGAGTCCATCGAGGCCAATCGGCTGCATGCGGAAAGGGTGACGGTGGGCGCTGACACCTGTGAGGCGTTCAATCGGGCCCGGGAGTGCGGCGGCCGGGTCATCGCCGTCGGCACGACCTCTGCGCGAGCCCTGGAGTCCGCATCGAAGACAGGCAACATCGGGCCCTTGTCCGGTGAAACAGACCTGTTCATCCGGCCGGGATACCGGTTTCGCAGCGTGGACGCGATCCTGACCAATTTTCATCTGCCAAGATCTTCGTTGCTCATGCTGGTGGCGGCGTTTGCCGGCCGGGAATTCGTGCTCCGAGCCTACCGGCATGCCGTGGCTGCACACTATCGGTTCTTCAGTTACGGTGACGCGATGTTGCTGATACCGCCACCTACCAGTCCGTCATGAAGTTCGAAGTAATCTCGACCAGCGGTGCCGCAAGACGCGGAGTGATGCGATTCCGGCGCGGTGACGTGCGTACCCCGGCGTTCATGCCGGTCGGGACCTACGGCACGGTCAAAAGCGTAACGCCGGAGGAAGTCGCCGCCAACGGCGCTGACATGATACTGGGCAACACCTTTCACCTGATGTTGCGCCCGGGCACGGAAGTGATTCGTCTGCATGGCGGGTTGCACGAATTCATGCACTGGCCAGGGCCCATTCTTACCGACTCGGGCGGTTTCCAGGTCTTCTCTTTGGCGGCGATGCGCAAGCTGAGTGAGGAGGGCGTGAAATTTCGTTCGCCGGTCAACGGCGATGAAGTTTTCCTGACCCCGGAGCAGTCGATGCAGGTGCAACACGACCTCAATGCGGATGTCGCGATGATTTTCGACGAGTGCACTCCCTACCCGGCAACCGAAGACCAGGCACGCGAATCCATGGAGTTGTCGCTGCGCTGGGCAGCTCGCAGCCGCCAACGATTCGACGCACTGAAAGAACAGGAGCCGGATCGCGGCGAAACGCTGTTTGGCATCGTGCAGGGTGGAGTGCACAGTCATTTGCGCGACGATTCGCTTGCAGGTCTGATCGAGATCGGATTCGACGGCTATGCCATCGGCGGCCTGGCGGTTGGTGAACCTGAAGCCGAACGGATCGCCGTGCTCGATCACCTCATGCCATCCTTGCCAGCAGACAAACCGCGCTACCTGATGGGGGTTGGCACACCGCTCGACATTGTCGATTCGGTGTTGCGTGGCATCGACATGTTCGATTGCGTTATGCCGACAAGGCACGCACGTAATGGCCAGCTCTTTACATCGACCGGCGTCGTAAAGATTCGCAACGCGCAATACGCCAGGGATACGGATCCGATCGATCCGGTTTGCGGCTGCTATACCTGCGGAAACTACAGCCGGGCATATCTGCGCCACCTGGAGAAATGCGGCGAAATACTTGGACCTCGGCTTGCGACTATTCACAACCTGCATTACTACCAGCAATTGATGGAGTCGATTCGCAATGCAGTCGATAACGGGTCGCTGCCGGAATTGCGCAGCACAATCGCAAGTTGTTACGGCGAGGCGAGCGCCGATTGAGCAGGGGGGCCAGGTGCTGTTCCTCTCCCGCCTCGGGCTTGAATCGCCGGCGCAGGGCCCCACGTCCGCAGTTCCTGTGCCATAATGGCGCGCCATTTTTTGAGGCTCGGGCAGCAAATGCCTGAGAAATTGGACGATTATGGATTTTTTGATTAGCCCGGCACATGCCCAGGGTGCCGCACAGGGAGATCCGCTCGGTTTCCTGCTGCCGATGCTGGTAATTTTCGCCGCCTTTTACTTTCTTCTCATCCGCCCGCAGCAAAAGCGGCAAAAAGCGCACACCGCGTTGGTGGCAGCTCTATCGACCGGCGTCGTAAAGATTCGCAACGCGCAATACGCCAGGGATACGGATCCGATCG
>JAHKKM010000027.1 GCA_020027645.1 Pseudomonadota bacterium | reverse complement strand
CTTCGGCAAGACAACCCTGCTGAAGGTCATGGTGGGTCTGCTGCGAGCCGAGAGCGGTGAGACACTTTTCGACGGCCTGAAACCGGGTTTCGGCAATCTTCACGAATTGCGGCGGCAGCTCGGCATCGTCATGCAGCAGGAGCAACTGCTCGCCGGTACTCTGGCGCAGAATATTGCCGGCTTCGAAGACGCGCCCGATCGATCGCAAATCATCGAGGCAGCGACCTTGGCCTGCATCGACAGCGACATCTGTGCGTTGCCGATGGCTTACCTGACCGTAGTCAGCGACATGGGTGACCTTTTCTCCGGCGGACAAAAGCAGCGCATCCTGCTGGCACGGGCCCTGTACCGGCGGCCCCGAATACTGTTTCTCGATGAAGCGACCAGCAACGTCGACAACGACGTCGAAAGCCGGATCGTGCTCGCCCTGCGTGAGCTAAAGATGACTCGCATCGTCATTGCCCATCGTCGCGAGACGCTGGCGATGTGCGACCGGGTGATCGATCTTGCGAAACTGGCCGACTATTGTGCGGACCGGGCCGTAATGACCGTCGAATCGTCGAACCGCGGCATCGGTATGCCGGCATCGCGGTGATAATCGAGCCACTCGACCAGGGGATCCTTGGCTCCCGACAGAACGATGTCAGTAAACAAGGAGTAAGCGACAGGAGCGATCGCAGCAAGGCCGGGCTCGAATGCCGACGCCATATCGATGTCGCGGCGATAGCGGCTTTCCTGGTTGGCACAAACGGCAAACATGAACGGCCGGTACCAGTCCCGGCCTGCGGTTGAATCTCCCAGTTCCTTGCGTACCGCATCGAATGTCTGCACGCACCAAGAACTCGCCGCATGGGCGCGGCGCAGCAGCACTTCGACCGGTAAGCCGTCCTGGTCGCCGCCGCTTTCATAGAGAGCATCGTGCAGCTCGCTGCTGTTTCGGATTACGGCGTCCCGTTCCTGCATCAGCGCGCCGGTGATTCCCGGTAACCCGCGCAGTCCAGAAGCATCGGCTTCGGGGACCGGGGGAATGAGCAACACCTGGAAGAGGGAGTATCGGAGCATTGCCTCGGCAATTTTTTGCCGCAGGGCATCGACTGGCGAAGCAGCATTGAAGACTTCATGAAGATCGAGGTACAGCTGCCGCGCAAGACCGTGTCTCGTTTTTTCATCCAGGTGCAGCTTCTCCGGCAGAGTCTGAAAAACCAGCGCCGAGGATTGCACCGCCGACAGGAACGCCGGGTTCCTGCGCGCCGAGACCACAGCCGTGTCCGATGCAAACACTTTGCCTAACCACTTCAGCATTCAGGATCCCTGCATAGCGGTCCGGATGAAGGACGGGGCCGCAGCGGCCCCTGCCTAATGTTGGTGGTGATGGGTGGAATTGAACCACCGACCTGCGGGTTATGAGTCCGCCGCTCTGACCAACTGAGCTACATCACCATTTCTCTAAATGCCAGGCTGTTGATTCTACACGTTAAAGCGGAAATGCATGACATCGCCTTCGTGCACGATGTAGTCCTTGCCTTCCAGCCTCAGTCGCCCCGCCTCCTTGGCTCCCTGCTCACCGCGGCCCGCGACAAAATCCTGGTATGAAATAACTTCCGCACGAATGAAACCCTTCTCGAAATCGGTGTGAATTTCGGCCGCTGCCCGTGGTGCCGTGGCACCGACCGGCGTGGTCCAGGCGCGGACTTCCTTGGGGCCAGCGGTGAAGTACGTTTGCAGTCCGAGCAGTTTGTAGCCACTGCGAATCACGCGGTCCAGGCCCGGCTCCGAAACCCCAAGATCGGCCAGAAAATCTGCCCGGTCGGTTTCGTCGAGCAGCGCAATTTCCGCCTCGATGGCAGCGCAGATCGGCACCACTATGGATCCTTCCTTCGCCGCAAGCTTGTTGACTGCATCGAGATGCGGATTGTTTTCGAACCCGTGTTCATCGACATTAGCAATGTACATGACCGGCTTTCCCGTCAGGAGTTGCAGGTCCCGGATTGCCAACCTTTCGGTCTCATCCAGTTGCATGGCTCGCACTGGCAGGCCCTGGTCGAGTTGCGCCTTGACCTTGCGCAACAGGTCACGCCAGGCAACCGCAGATTTATCCAGCGCTTTGGCGTTGCGCTCCGCCTTCTGCAGTTGTTTCTCGACGGCCTCGAGGTCCGCCAGCGCAAGCTCGGTGTCTATGGTCTCGATGTCGCCGACCGGATCGACCTTGCCGGCGACATGAATCACGTCGTCATTCTCGAAGCAGCGAACCACATGGGCAATCGCATTTGTTTCTCGAATATTGGCGAGAAACTGGTTGCCGAGTCCTTCGCCCTTCGATGCCCCCGCCACTAGTCCGGCGATGTCAACGAATTCCATCGTCGTCGGAATGATCTTTTGCGGATTGACGATCCCGGCAAGCACATTGAGCCGCGGATCCGGCACCTGCACGACACCGACATTCGGTTCAATGGTGCAGAACGGGTAATTCTCGGCCGGGATTTCTGCCGCGGTCAGTGCATTGAATAGCGTGGACTTGCCGACGTTGGGCAAACCGACGATACCGCACTTGATGGCCATGGATACTCAGGCCCCGTCCGGCGATTGGGTGTGCAGCGCTTTCATCGCTGCATTCAGTCCGCTTTCGACCAGCATCGGCATGATCTCGATGGCTTCGACGATGTTTCGCCGCACCGCACTGTCGACGTCCCTGGCCGCAGGCTGGAGCACGTAGCCTGTCACCTGGTCCTTGTCGCCGGGATGACCGATGCCAAGGCGAAGTCGCATGAAATCGGCACCGCAGTGGCTAATGACATCCCGGATGCCGTTGTGCCCGCCATGACCACCGCCCTTCTTCAGCCGAACGGTGCCCGGCGGCAGATCGATTTCATCGTGGGCCACCAGCAGTTTGTCAGTCGACAGCCGATAGTAATCGAGCACACTGCGAATCGGCCCGCCGCTGAGATTCATGAAGCTTTGCGGCTTCATCAGCCAGACTTCCTCACCTGCAATCCTGGCGCGGCAGATCTCGGCATCGAATCGCTTCTCGGGACGAAACCGGGCATCCAGTTTTCGCGCCAGCGCGTCGACGAACCAGAATCCCGCGTTGTGCAGGGTCTGCTCGTATCGCTCCTCGGGATTGCCTAACCCAGCGATTATGGACAAGTGGCCACTCATGTTGGTCGGCTGCCGTTGCCTGAAGCCAGTCTGGTCTTTGCGGACAAAAAGGCCGCCCACTGGCGGCCTTTTGCAGCAAAGAGCAACGTGCTACTTGCTCTCGTCGGGCTTGCTTTCGGTGTCGGCTGCCGGAGCCGCACCTTCGACCGGGACGGCTTCCGCCACAACGGCTACCGGCTCCTCGATCACCTGTTCCTTGATGACATGGATGGAAACGATCGGTTGATCGTGCTCCTTGCCATGCGACAGCTCAATGATTTCGACTCCCGTCGGGACCTTGATGTCCGACAGGTACAACATGTCGTCGATGTCCAGGGCGGATACGTCAACCTCGAAATACTCCGGGAGATCCCTGGGCAAGCACGAAACTTCGACGTCGGACATAAGGTGCGCCACCTTGCCGCCGCCAACCTTCACGCCTATCGCAATTTCCTCGCCAACGAAGTGCAATGGCACCTTCATGCGGATCTTCTGGTCGGCAACGATACGCTGGAAATCCATGTGCAGGATCTGCGGTTTCGCCGGATGGCGCTGGATATCCTTGACGATCACATCCTGGGTCTTGTCGTCGATCGTGATGGTCAGGATGCTCGAGTAGAACGCCTCGTTTTGCAGCTGGTGCATCACCTTGTTGTGGTCGAACGACAGAAGCCGCGGCTCACGCCCGGCACCGTAGAGGATTGCAGGAACTTTTCCGTCATGACGCAGGCGGCGGCTCGCACCCTTGCCCTGATCGTCACGGAATTCCGCAATCAGATTGAATTCCTGTTTCATCTGAGCTCTCCAATATCTGATTGATTTTTATGCCTTTTCAGGCATTTACGAAGATTCCGGCCGCGACCAGCCGGAATCGGGGCGCGAATCATAGCCAATAGCCGGGGTTGCCGCAATCGCCCGCGGCAGGGATTACAGTCAGTCCACGTACAAGGAGCTTACGGACTCCTCATCCGAAATGCGCCGCATGGTCTCGGCGAGCAGTTCGGCAATCGAAAGCTGGCGAATCTTCGGGCAGGCTTTCGCCGCCTCGTTCAAGGGAATCGTATCGGTGACCACAATCTCGTCGAGCTGCGACTCGCTGATCCTGGAGACCGCCGGTCCGGACAGTACCGGGTGCGTAATGTAGGCGGCAACGGTAGCGGCACCTTCTGCTTTCAGTGCGGCCGCTGCGTGGCACAAGGTACCGGCCGTATCGACCATGTCGTCGATCAGCACGCAATTCTTGCCCTCGACTTCGCCGATGATATTCATGACTTCGGACTGATTCGCTCGCGAGCGCCGTTTGTCGATGATTGCAAGTTCGGCATCGTCGAGTCGTTTCGCCAGCGCCCTCGCGCGTACTACACCGCCGACGTCCGGCGACACCACAACCATGTTGGAGTATTTCTGCCTCCACACATCGCCAAGCAACACCGGCGACGCGTAAACGTTGTCGACTGCGATATCGAAGAAGCCCTGGATCTGGTCGGCATGCAGGTCCACGGTAAGAACCCGATCAACGCCGGCTGCACCGATCAATTTGGCGACGAGTTTCGCGGTGATCGGTACGCGAGCCGCGCGCGGTCGCCGGTCCTGCCGGGCATAGCCGAAATAGGGAATGACGGCTGTGATTCGCGATGCCGATGCGCGCTTCGCCGCATCCGCCATGACCAGTAATTCGAACAGGTTCTCGGCCGCGGGCGGGCAAGTGGGCTGGATGATGAAGGTCTCCCGGCCGCGAATATTCTCGAGAATCTCGACACTGATTTCGCCGTCACTGAACCGCCCGACGTGGGCCCGTGCCAGCGGTACGTGCATCACCCGCGCTATGTCCTGGGCGAGCTTTGGGTGCGCGTTGCCGGTAAAGATCGCCGTTGTCGGCAGGTCCACGGTGTCGTACCTCCTCAGGTTGTCGGTTCAGGTGTCGACCGAATGCCGCTCATCGCCCTGCTGGCTGGGGTGGAAGGATTCGAACCTCCGAATGGCGGGATCAAAACCCGCTGCCTTACCACTTGGCTACACCCCATCTGGCCGGTCCGTATGCGCGCGCAATTGTGAGGGCGGTCCGGGAACGTGTCAAACCAGCCAAGTGGCGTCAATAAAAGGCCCAGTCGTCGATCACCAGCACGACTTTTCCCTGATTGCTGTGTGCTGTCAGACGTCGTGGCATCGTTTGGCCGCCAGCCTGACGGTATTGGTCAATCGCGACTCGCCAGCCCTGCTGTTCGAGGGTCGCAAGCAGCCCGTCGCCATCAAATTCCATCGACGCGGGTTGTTGCGGGTCCGGAATACCGAGTGCCCAGTAGCGCAGGCTGTCGACCGGGATGCTCCAACCGTACATCGCCTGCAACTCGGTCTCGGCATCGCGAATTTCGACCTCGGTGCCGTCCTTGTCCGTGATCGTGAACTTCGAGCCGAACCCGGTAATTCTAACCGTGCCCACGCCAAGCGGCCCGCCGATGCTGGCACGAAAATCATCGTCACGCTGCCACCACCACAGCTTGCCGTTGAAGCCTTCGCCGCCGCTGCTTACGCCGATGCGCCCATGAAACTCCCAACGCGTAACGTCTTGCAGCACCGCGCTGCGCGTCGCCCAGTCAGGCATCGTGGGCAAGTCAATACTTCGCTGCGTGGCGCAGCCGCCGATGACCAGCAGCAGGACCGGCAATACCGGCCGCGATCTCGACCAGGAAATCATTATTCGGCCGGGAAGATGCGTTCGCGTGTACCTTGCAGGAGTTCGTTGTCGGGAAACAGGACTTCAGCGTCGGCCAAAGTCTGACGTGCTTCATCGTCTCGCCCGAGTTTCGACAGGACTTCGACGATATGCGAGACGACCTCAGGGTCCTTGAGCATTTCGTACGCCCGCTGCAGTTGCTTCAATGCCTCGTCGTATTCGCCCTGGCGATACAGCACCCAACCGTAGCTGTCGATTATCGCCGCGCTCTCGGGATCGAGTTTGAGCGCCTTCTTGATGAGCTTCGCCGCCTCGGTATAGCGGTCGGTGCGATCTGCCAGCGTATAGCCGAGTGCATTCAGGGACATCGGGCTTTCAGGCCAACGGTCGACGGCTACGTTGTAAAGATCCACGGCATCGTCCAATCGGCCCATGCGCAACAGCAGCTCGGCCTTTCCGAGAACGACATCCTCGCGATCGTCCTGGTACGAGATGACACGGTCGTAGTAAGCCAGCGCCTCATCGTATTTCTTCATCGAGGCCATCAACTGTGCCTGCGCGAGAATCATGTCGACGGCATAATTCGGATGCGTCTCGCCAAACTTCTCCAGGTGCTTGATAGCCTCTTCAGGCCTGTCCATCTCGTAAAGGAGATAAGCAGCGCGGCGCTGCGACATCACCGTATTCTGGCCGTGGATAACCTGTGCATACAGTCCGACTGCCCGTTCCTTGTCCTCGCGATGATCTGCAATGCGGGCGAGATAGTAGAACGCGTCCATGGCGTAACGACCGGAGGCGAGCAGCTCCTCGAAATCCGACTGGGCGACATCGAGATTTTCCAGGCGAAAATTGATGATGGCCATGAGACGCAATGCATCGGCACGATCCGGCTGTTCGAGCATGATCTGGTTGACCTGCGATAACGCGTCATCGTCGCGCCCGGCTGCCAGCAACATGATCGCAAGCTCCAATCGCGCATCCGGATCCGGGTCCGGGTCGTCGCCAATGATCCTGGAGGTGTAGTCGATCGCCGCTTCCTCATCGCCGGCAAGCAACAGCGAACGCGCGTAAACGAGTTTTGGCTGTATCCAGTCCGGGTCGAGCTCGATTGCCCGTTCGGCTCTCTTCCCGGCCTCGACTGAATCCGCCGCCTGCAGCGCCATGACGGCTGCCGCGTAATGTGCTGAAGCCGAGTCCTTGTAAGGTTTCGACAGCCGGCGCATCAGGTCGTCGGCAAGCTCCGGGTCTTCCTGTGACAACAGCGGAATCAGTGAAATCAGTCTCTCATCGACCGGCTCTTCGCCCCGCTTGAGTAATTTCTCAAAACTTTTTTGCGATTGGCGAACATCGCCCTGACGAAGCTGCAATTGCGCGACATACAAAAGTGCCTCATCGTTGTTGCCGTCCAGTTCGACCCAGCGTTTGGCTGCGGCCAGCGCATCCTTGTTGAAACCATAGCTATAGGCGATACGCGCGGCCTGCTGTGCCACTTCGACATCGTCGCTGATTTCGGCCGCCTTGCGATACGCCTCGACGCCCTCCTTGTAACGCTGCTGATCCAGGGCCAGTTGAGCCTCTGCCACAAGTGCATCTACCGATTCGGCTGCCTGCGTGAGCAAAGGTTGCCCAATGAGGGCAACAGCGAGGACAAATACGGACGCCGCACATCGGAGCGTCCGCAAGTACATAAGTCTGCGATACATATTACTGGTCATGTCAAATCGGGTGGTTGCTGATTTTGCAGCGGAAGTGATCACAGACAAGGAACTGCGTCATCAGTTCGCTTATCATATGCACAAATTTTGCTCCCGGAACCCCTTACGCTGTCATGGCATTGCATATTCTCGGGCTGAACCATAACACGGCACCTGTCGAAATTCGCGAGCAAGTCGTGTTCGCTGGCGAGGCGGTTGGCCCTGCCCTCAAACGGCTGGCGGCGCTGGAAGGTGTTGCCGAGGCGGTCATCCTGTCAACATGCAATCGAACCGAATTCTACCTCGAATCCGACAGTGGCGGCGTTCAGGCCCTTGCCAACTGGCTGAAGAATGAGCAATCGCTTGGCGAGGACGTGGCAAAGGCCTTGTTTACATTAAATGGTGACGATGCCATCAGGCACCTGTTCCGGGTGGCCTGTGGCCTCGATTCCATGGTACTGGGCGAACCGCAGATTCTCGGCCAACTGAAGGACGCGTACCGCCAGGCGGAACAGTCAGGGACCGTCGGCTCGCAACTCAACCGCCTGTTCCAGCACACATTTTCAGTTGCAAAGAAAATCCGCACCGACACCGAGATCGGTGCCAGCCCGGTTTCTGTCGCTTACGCCGCGGTCAACCTGGCCAACCAGTTTTTTGCCGGATTCTCGCAGCACACTGCACTTCTTATTGGTGCCGGCTCGACCATCGAGTTGGTGGCACGGCACCTGGTGGCAAAGGGCATCGGCAGGTTGTTCATCGCCAACCGCGATCTTGAGCGCGCCAGGCATCTCGCCGGCCAATTCAACGGCTTCGCACTGCCGTTATCCGAACTCGGCGGCACCCTGCCCGATGCAGATATTCTGATCAGCTCCACTGCGAGTCCGGAAATTGTCGTCACCCTGGAGCAGATGCAGAGGGCCATCCGGGCGCGCAAACGCAAACCGATCTTCGCAGTCGACATCGCGGTGCCGCGTGACATCGATCCTGCCGTGCGGCAACTGGCTGACGTATACCTTTATTCCATTGATGATCTCGACAAAGTGATCGTCGAGGGGCAGAGCAGCCGCGAAGCAGCCGCCGTCGATGCCAGTCGCATTCTCGAAGATGAGACACAGCGCTACCTGAGCATCGAGCGCGGCAAGGAGGTCGCTCCAATCATCACGGCACTGCGTGATCACGGCGACTCGCTTCGCGCCGAAGTGCTCGAACAAGCCAGGCGGCGACTGGCGAAAGGTGCCGACAGCGACGAAGTGCTCGAATTCGTTACCGCGTCGCTGCTCAAGAAATTGCTGCATCAGCCCAGTGTCCGACTGCGTGAAGCTGGCGAGGCATCGGACCGCGAATTCATCGAGGTTGTCCGCAAGTTATTTGGCCTCGATCCGGACAAGTGACGCCAGACCGTGAAAGACTCCATCAGAAATAAACTTGAAACCACGCGTGACCGCTTCGAAGAGATTGCGGGTATGCTCGCCGATCCGGAGATTATTGGCGCACAAAACCGCTTTCGCGATCTGTCCCGGGAATACGCCAGGCTGGATCCGGTCGTCGGTCTGTTCAGAAAGTACGAATCCCTGCGTTCGGATATCGCGGCCGCAAAGGAAATGGCCGGCGACAAGGATGCGGAAATTCGCCAGATGGGCGAGGACGAGCTGCTTTCGCTGGCAGCAAGGCAGCAGGAACTCGAACTCGAGTTGCAGAAAGCCCTGATCCCGCCGGATCCCCACGATAACAGCAACGTATTCCTGGAAATTCGTGCCGGGACGGGAGGCGACGAGGCGGCAATATTTGCCGGCGACCTGTTTCGCATGTACTCGCGTTTCGCTGAATCCAGGCACTGGCAGGTTGAAGTGCTCAGCGCACGGGACGGTGAACACGGTGGCTATCGCGAGGTCATCAGCCGCATATCCGGCAGTGGCATTTACGGCACGCTGAAATTTGAATCCGGGGCGCATCGCGTACAGCGCGTGCCTGCAACAGAATCACAGGGTCGAATTCACACGTCTGCATGCACCGTGGCGGTAATGCCTGAACCTGACGAACTGGAAGAAATCGAAATAAATGCAAACGACCTGCGCATCGATACCTATCGGGCATCCGGAGCCGGTGGCCAACACGTGAACAAAACCGATTCCGCTGTCCGCGTAACTCACCTTCCCTCCGGTATCGTTGTCGAATGTCAGGACGAGCGATCACAACACAAGAATCGTGCGCGAGCGATGTCACTGTTGCAAGCAAAGCTGCTGGACGCACAGATCAGCAAGCGTGCCGCAGAACAGGCGCAGACAAGAAAGCTGCTGGTTGGCACCGGCGACAGGTCCGAGAGAATTCGCACCTACAACTATCCGCAGGGCCGGGTGACGGATCACAGAATAAACCTGACCCTGTACAAGCTGGATGAGATCCTGCAAGGCGAACTGCAACAGGTCATCGGCCCGCTGAACCACGAGTACCAGGCCGACCAGCTGGCTGCACTCGGCGCCTGATTGCGCCGCGGCTTACTTCCGCATGCCGCGCCGCGGCCACCCCGCCCGGAACATTTTTTCGCGCTGCCCACGGCCGCCTTCGTGCACTGAACGAATGTCCGAGGTGGTGTAAACGGCGTCAGGATCGATCTCCCTGATGGCCGAAAGCAACTGGGCGATTCGGCGCCGCGGCTCGACCACCAGGACGATCTCAACGGCTTCCCGGCCAGGCCCGATGCCGGGAACGGCGACCGCATCCCAGCCTGCGCTGCGCAGTGCCTCCGCGAGATGTCCGTCGGAGCGCCACGAAATCGCCCGAACCAGTTCGGAACCGATAGCCACGCGGGACTCGAGCAACATTCCGATGTAGTTGCCGGAAGCATATCCGCCGGCATAGGCAACGATGAGGTACCAGGCATCGAGATTGGTGATGACGCTGCTGATTGCGACGATCCAGATCAGTACCTCGACGAATCCAATTGCCGTCGCCAGCACACGGTATCCGCGAATGACCATGATGGTACGGAAGGTTCCCATTGATACATCGACGATACGTGCGAGAAAAATTGCCAGCGCGAGCCAAAGCGGGTTGACAGAAGTAAAATCGAGAAAATAATCTTTCGCCGTCGCCTCCTGCGCGATTGCCTCGACTGCAAAGCAGCCCAGGCACAAGGCAAGGCACACGGTTCTGATGACTCGAAGATACATAGGCACCATCCACATCCACGTGATCAACAGAGTATAGTCCCGATCATGACCTGCAGCATCGAATCGAACGAAACGCCGCACGGAGCGCCGCATGGAAAACAAAACGGTCGCTGACCTGATCTTTTTTGACACACATGCGCCGGAGTACTCCGAGTCATTGACCGCTGAAGACAGGTGTGTGCGAGGTCGTCCGCTGCAAAGAACCTGGCACCACTACACCAGTGAGGATGAAAGATTATTTGCCGGCATCTGGGAAGCCGAACCTGGCTGCTGGACCATCCGCTACACCGAAAACGAGTTCTGCCAGATTCTGTCAGGGCACTCGGTGCTGCGGGATGCATCTGGTCGCGAACGTCAGCTCCGCACGGGAGACAACTTCACTATTCCCGCGGGATTCAACGGCGAGTGGGAGGTCGTGGAAACGACCCGCAAGATTTACGTTATTTACCAGCCTTGAGGTGCCCCTGGCCAAAGGCTTGTTCAAGATCGCCGATAAGATCGTCCAGGTCCTCGATGCCGACTGACAGCCGGATCAGCTGATCACTGATTCCGAGCGCCGCCCTCTTTGCCGCTGGAACGGACGCATGGGTCATGATTGCCGGATGATCGACAAGGCTTTCGACGCCGCCAAGGCTCTCGGCCAGTGCAAAGATCTTGCAGCGCTCGAGAAAAGCCCGGGATTCTTTCAATCCGCCCTTGATGAAGAATGTAACGATACCGCCGAAGCCGCTCATCTGCGATTTCGCCAACGCATGCTGTGGGTGAGACTTGAGGCCCGGGTAAATCACCCGTTCGACATGCCGGTTTTTTTCGAGCCACCGCGCGATCTCCATCGCACTCTTGCAGTGTCGCTCCATGCGCACATCCAGGGTTTTAAGTCCGCGCAATGCGAGGAAGCTGTCGAACGGCCCCGGCACGGACCCGATTGCATTTTGCAAAAATGCCAGGCGTTCGGCCAACGCCTCATCATCTGTTATTGCAATGCCACCCACCATGTCGGAGTGACCATTCAGAAACTTGGTGACAGAGTGCATGACAATGCTGCAGCCTGACTCGAGCGGGCGCTGCAGGTATGGGGTCGCAAAGGTATTGTCGGTGACCATGATGATGCCATGCTGTTTTGCAATCTCGGCAACCGCGCGCAGGTCGACAATCTTCAACAGGGGATTGCTCGGCGTTTCGACCCAGATCAGTCGCGTATTGCTCTTCACGGCATTTCGTACTGCCTTGATGTCGGTCATGTCGACGAAACTGAAATCGAGACCGGCGCTGCGACGCCTCACCTTTTCGAACAGGCGCGTACTGCCGCCGTAAATATCATCGAGGGCAATGACATGGCTGCCGCTGTCGATCAGCTCCAGAATCGTGCCGGTCGCGGCCAGGCCGGAACTGAATGCAAAACCGTAACGACCGGATTCGAGATCGGCAACGCAACGCTCCAGCGCCTGCCGCGTGGGATTTTGCGTGCGTGAGTATTCGTAGCCTTTGTGCACACCGGGACTCGACTGGACGTAGGTCGAAGTCGCGTATATCGGTGTCATGATCGCGCCGGTATGTGGATCCGGTTCCTGCCCCGCATGTATGGCCCGCGTGGCGAATGCTTGCTTGCTCTCGGATTTGCTCATAGCGATTACTTCAGGCCTGTTTACGCAAATGGTTTAACACGTCGGAGCGCGTGATCAGCCCCATGAACTGTTCACCGTCCATTACGGCGGCATATGGCTGCACGTGCAGCATCGCCACCAGGTTGTTGATGCTCGTTTTCTTGTCGAGTTTGATGAAAGCCGTCTGCATCGCTGCCTTGACCGGGGCGCTCAGCAGTTCCGGCTTGCCAAATACGAAGCGGATAATATCGTCCTCCGTCAGGATGCCTACAAGCTTGCCCTCTTCCATCACCGGTAATTGTGAAAAACCGGCGTTCCGCAAGCGGTTGTGCGCCGTCGTAACCACATCTGTCGGCCCCACCGTTATGGTGGCACGTTGTCCGTGAGGACGTCCTATCAGGTCTCGAAGGTCACCGAAGGATTCCCGTTTAATGAAGCCCTGATCCTCCATCCAGAAGTCATTGAACAACTTCGACAGGTATTTATTTCCGGTGTCGCAGGCAAAGCTGACGACTCGTTTGGTCTTTTCTTGCTCGCGGCAAAAGCGCAATGCAGCGGCGAGCAGCGTGCCAGTCGATGACCCAGCCAGCAGGCCTTCTTTTCGCAACAGCTCACGTGCGGTACTGAATGATTCCGCGTCCGATATGCTGTAAGCCCTGGTAACACAATCAAAATCCGCGATCGACGGGATGAAGTCCTCACCGATGCCCTCGACCAGCCAGGGCGTGCTGGTACCCATTTCTCCCTTATTTATGTAGTCCGCCAACACTGAGCCGACCGGGTCCGCGAGTATCAGTTCGACCTTGGGCGCATTGGCCTTCAGGTACTTGCCAATACCGCTGACGGTACCGCTGGATCCGACGCCGAGAACGATGGCGTCGATGTCGCCATCCATCTGTTCAAAGATTTCCGGCGCGGTCGTGGTTTCATGTGCCAGCGGATTGTCCGGATTGCCGAACTGGTTGATGAAGTACGCGCCTTTCTCCGCGGCGATGGTCTTGCCGAGGTCCTGGTAGTATTCCGGATGCCCCTTTCCGACATCCGATCGCGTCAACACGACTTCGGCACCCATAGCTCGCAAATTGAAGATCTTTTCCTGGCTCATCTTGTCTGGCAGTACCAGAATCAGGCGATATCCCTTTTGCGCAGCAACTACGGCAAGGCCGAGACCCGTATTGCCGGCGGTCGCTTCCACAAGCGTGTCACCGGGTTTGATGTCACCGCGTTTCTCGGCCTCCTCGATCATCGATATGCCGATGCGATCCTTGATCGAGCCCCCGGGATTCATCAGCTCCAGTTTCAGGAACAGGCGGCACGCGCCGGTGTCCATCCGCCTGATTTCAAGCATGGGCGTGCGTCCGACCATCTCGAGAATGTTGGAGTAGACTTTCATTCGATTTACAGTTGCCGGAGAAACTGGGCGCAATGGTACGCGAAGGTCTGGTCGCTTTGAATGAGTTTATGGACATCGAGTCTGCCCTGGCCATGGCAGCAGACCGTTTGCAAGCGTCCAGCGACAGTGCGCGCCTGGACGCCGAGCTGTTGCTTTCAAGGGCGCTCGATGTAAACCGAAGCTACTTTTTCGCCCACCCGGAGGACACCCTGGACCCGGATGCGAGCAAGCGATTTCTGTCCCTGGTCGCGCGGCGGGAGTCCGGGGAACCGATGTCCTATATAACCGGCGAGCGGGAATTCTGGTCCATGAACCTGATGGTCAGTCCGGCAACCCTGGTACCACGGCCGGAGACCGAGATCCTGGTCGAACGCGCGTTGATGCTGATCGGCCGCAGCGCAATGCTTCGCATACTGGACCTCGGCACGGGCAGTGGTGCGATCGCCCTCGCCATCGCCCGGGAGCGCCCACTGTGCGAGATCGTGGCAACCGATCTTAGCGCGGGCGCACTGGCCATCGCCCGGCAGAACGCGCGCCAGCTGGATATAGCCAACGTTTCCTTCGCTTTTGGCGACTGGGTCGATCCGGTCAAAGGGCAACAATTCGATCTCATCGTATCGAATCCTCCGTACATTGCAGACACAGACGCAGCGCTAACACAGTTACGTCATGAGCCGCGGTCTGCGCTCAGCGCCGGAGACGACGGGCTCGATGCCATTCGCCGCATAGCAGCAACAGCGGGTGATGTTCTCGCCGTCAGTGGCCGACTATTGCTGGAGCATGGCAGCACGCAGCGCGATGCGGTCGCTGCGTTATTGCAAAAGAACGGGTGGTCGCAAATCGAATGTTTCAACGACTACGCCGGACTGCCACGGGTGACATCAGCCACGCGGCCGAACTCCGCCTCGCGAATGCCTCGCGGCTGACGCCGAACGCCGGGTCGAATTCGGTATACTGATCGCATTCAAAATTACAGAAGGAAAATCATGATCACGATAGTGACCAATCACGGCGACATAGTCGTCGAACTTTTCGAGGACGACGCACCGCTAAGTTGCGAGAATTTCCAGCGCTATGTCGAAGACGGTTTCTTTGTTGATACGGTGTTCCACCGAGTGATTCGCAACTTCATGATCCAGGGCGGCGGCATGACCGCCGATATGCAAAAAAAGAAGACGCGCGCGACCATCAAAAACGAAGCGGCCAATGGCAAGAAAAACCTGCGCGGCACGCTGGCCATGGCGAGAACCGGTGAGGTTGACAGTGCCACTTCGCAATTTTTCATAAATCTTCGCGACAATCCCTTTCTCGATCACGGCGGTCGCGACTTCGGTTACGCGGTATTCGCCCGCGTAAAGGACGGTATGGACGTGGTCGACAAAATCGCCGCCGTTGAAACCGGCAACCGGGCCGGCCACCAGGACGTGCCGGTCAAGCCGGTCACGATCATCGAAGTTCGCGCCGAATAACACGGATCAAATAAGACTGTCCGCTGGTCCCGTATCGCTATTCGCCGCGCATCACCGCCGGATCGACCGCAATCCAGACCGCCTTGCAAACGGCAAGAGGCTTTCCGTCTTCGCCAAATAGCACACCGTCGGCATGATGTTTACGACCCTCGCGCCGGGTTTCCTGCGCCAGCACAATGCACTTTTCACCCGCCGACGGCCGCCGATAGATCTCCACGGCCTGCCGGCCGAGCAGAAGGAAAACACTGCCGTCGGAAAAACCTGCCGCGTAGCCGGTCGGGCAATCGAGCGCTGCCCAGACAAACTCGGGTCGCACGCGGCCCGATGGATCGGCCAGGTCGGGGCGCGGAATCCACGTCGCCGCCAGCGGTCCCGACCAGCCTTGTGGATCCGGGTGCAGCGGTCCGACATGGATACGCAGCCCGTCACCCGGATCACGATGGGGTCCACAAACGAAACAGGTCGGCAAGTTGTGCTGGTCCGCGGCAATCGTGCGCTGTTCCGCAGCATGAGCTTCCTTGAAGGTCGGCGACCTGGGAATGTCTACGCTGACGCTGCAAGCCCTGGCGGAGCCGATCAATTTGTCACCGTCAAGAAGTGCCACACCACCGTCATCGGCGACTACCTGCATCGCCTTGTCCAGCGGGGGCGGGTTGCGCAAGGTGACTTCTGCTGCACCGTCAATGAAAGCTGCCAGCCGTCCGCAGGCATAACCGCCGTTGGCGGACTTTGGCGGGCCGCAGAACCGTCGGGCAATTTCAAGTTGAGCCGGAAGTTGCATCATTTAACCTGGCAGAACCCTTTGTCGCAGCGAGTGTCAGGCCGCATTGGCCGCATCCGGGTCATAACCCAGATTCGGCGAAAGCCAGCGCTCGGCTGCGGCGATTGCAAGCTGTTTTCGTGCCGCAAATGACTCTACCTGATCGCGCGCAATCTGGCCCACGGCAAAATACCTGGCTTCCGGGTGAGAGAAATAGAAGCCGCTGACCGCGGCCGTCGGATACATGGCGTATGACTCGGTCAGGCGCAGGCCGATGGCGTCATCCGCAGCGAGCAGCTGCCAGAGTTTGCCTTTCTCCGTGTGGTCCGGGCACGCCGGGTAGCCGGGTGCCGGACGAATACCACGATACTGTTCCGCGATGCGCTGTTCATTGCTCAGGGTTTCTGTTTGGTCGTATCCCCAGTATTCCTTGCGTACACGCTCATGCAGGTATTCGGCCAGCGCTTCGGCCAGTCGATCGGCCAGCGCTTTCAACAGTATGCTGCTGTAGTCGTCGTGCGCCGTCTCGAAGCGGCGCACGTGCGGGTCCAGGCCGAAACCGGCGGACACAGCGAATGCGCCGATGTAATCCTTCAGGCCACTGTCGACCGGGGCGATGAAATCGGCAAGGCAATAATGCGGATGGCCTTCCGGCTTGGTTTTCTGCTGCCGCAAGTGACACAGGCGCATAACTTCCTGCACGCGCTTTTCGTCGCGGAATACGCGAATGTCGTCGTCATCGATGGAGTTGGCCGGGAAAAAACCGAACACCGCCTTTGCCTGCAACCACTTTTCACGAATTACCCGATCGAGCATTGCAGATGCATCGGCAAACAGGCTGCGCGCCGCCGCGCCGACCGTGGCGTCGCTCAATATGTCCGGGTATTTGCCGTGGAACTCCCAGGCGTTGAAGAACGGCATCCAGTCGATATAGTCGCGCAAGATGCCGAGGTCGACATCCGGCAGCACGCGCGTACCGGTGAACCGCGGTCGAGGTGGCTCGTAGGCGCTCCAGTCGCATCGATGCTTGTTGTTGCGCGCGTCGAGCAATGACAACTGCGGCAGGAGCCGGTCCTTGCCGGCGTGGCGGTCACGTCGCCGCCGGTTATCCTCGCGGGTCTTGCGCACCAGTTCCGCACGGGTCGCGGGTTCGACCAGGGCCTGTGCGATGCCGACCGAGCGCGACGCGTCCTTGACATAGATCACCGGTCCCTCATAGCCCGGCTCGATCTTGACCGCGGTATGTGCCGGCGACGTGGTGGCGCCGCCGATCAGCAGCGGCATATCGAATTTAAGCCGCTGCATTTCCTTGGCGACATGAACCATCTCGTCAAGCGAGGGGGTTATCAGGCCGGAGAGCCCTATCATCTGCGCGTTCTCGACGCGCGCTGTATGCAGGATCTTCTCGCAAGACACCATCACGCCCAGATCGATCACTTCAAAGTTATTGCACTGCAAGACCACGCCGACAATGTTCTTGCCGATGTCGTGCACGTCGCCCTTGACTGTAGCCATGACAATCTTGCCGTTGGTCTTGATCGCGCCGCCCTTTTCCTGCTCGATGAACGGCACCAGGTGGCCAACAGCTTTCTTCATCACGCGTGCCGACTTCACCACCTGGGGCAGAAACATTTTGCCTGCGCCAAAAAGATCGCCGACGACATTCATGCCCGCCATCAGCGGACCCTCGATGACGTCCAGAGGTTTGGCTGCCGCAAGCCGCGCCTCCTCGGTATCCGCAATCACGAATTCGTCGATGCCGTTGACCAGCGCGTGCTCCAGGCGCTTGTTGACCGGTAACTCCCGCCAACCCAGGTCTGCACCGCCGGTCCTGCGCTCACCGGCCTGCCCCTTGAACTTTTCCGCAACCGTCAGCAGGCGCTCGGTGGCATCGTCACGCCGGTTCAGCACCACGTCTTCGACGGCATCCCGCAGGTCGAGCCGCAAATCTTCATAAATGGCAAGTTGCCCGGCGTTGACGATGCCCATATCCATGCCGGCTTTGATTGCGTGGTAGAGGAATACCGAATGAATCGCCTCGCGCACGGCCTGATTTCCGCGAAAGGAGAACGAGACATTGCTGACGCCGCCACTGATCAGGCAATTCGGCAAAATCGCCTTGATCTGTCGCGTGGCTTCGATGAAATCGAGGCCGTAGCTGTTGTGTTCCTCGATACCGGTAGCAATCGCGAAAATGTTCGGGTCGAAAATAATATCGGCAGCATCGAAACCGACGATTTCAGTCAGAATTCGAAACGATCGCTGGCAGATCTCCACCTTGCGTGCAACCGTATCGGCCTGGCCCTTTTCGTCGAATGCCATCACGATTACGGCAGCGCCATAGTCCCGAACCAGCCGCGCCTGCTGAATGAATAGCTGTTCTCCCTCCTTCATGCTGATGGAATTGACCACCGGCCGGCCCTGCACGCATTTCAGTCCGGCTTCGATTACCGACCATTTGGAGGAGTCGATCATGACCGGAACCCGCGCGACATCCGGTTCGGACGCGATCAGGTTCAGGTAAGTCACCATGGCTGCTTCCGAATCGAGCATGCCTTCGTCCATGTTGACGTCGATAATTTGCGCGCCGTTGTCGACCTGTTGCCGTGCAACCTGGACAGCTTCGGCGTACTTGCCTGCTTCGATCAGCTTGCGAAAGACCGCCGAACCGGTGACGTTGCTCCGCTCACCGACGTTGACGAACAGATCCTCTGGACCAATGTTCAATGGCTCGAGCCCGGACAGGCGGCAACGTGGCGGAAGCTGCGGAATCCGCCTTGGTACTTTGCCCCTGATCGCCTCTCCCACCGCACGGATGTGCTTCGGCGTGGTTCCGCAACAGCCGCCCACAAGGTTGACCAGGCCGCTGCTGGCAAACTCGCCGATGATCTCCGCCATGTGTTCCGGCGTCTCGTCGTATTCGCCGAATTCATTGGGCAGACCCGCATTCGGGTGCGCACTGACGCCGGTGTCGGCGATGCGCGCGAGATCGCTCACATAAGGCCTGAGATCGGCTGCGCCGAGAGCACAGTTCAGTCCGATCATGAACGGCTTCGCATGCCGCACGGAGTTCCAGAAGGCTTCCGTGGTCTGGCCAGACAACGTTCTTCCGGAAGCGTCCGTAATCGTGCCCGAAATCATCACTGGTAGTTCCATGCCAAGCTCGGAAAAAACCTGTCGAATCGCGAAAATTGCAGCCTTGGCATTCAGAGTATCGAAGATCGTTTCGACCATCAGGAAATCGGCGCCGCCATGAATCAAGGCCATTGCCGCATCCCGGTAGGTCACTGCAAGCTGGTCGAAACTGATATTGCGGTAACCGGGGTCGTTGACGTCCGGCGAGATCGACGCCGTGCGATTGCTTGGCCCGAGCACACCAGCGACGAAACGCGGTAATCCGGACCTCGCGGAGTACTCGTCTGCGACCTCTCTTGCAAGACGCGCCGCAGAGAGATTCAGCTCACCTACCAGTGCCTCCATACCATAGTCACCCATTGACGGTGCATTGGAATTGAAAGTATTGGTTTCGATGATGTCGCAGCCGGCATCGAGGAACTGGCTATGAATATCGCGGATGACCTGCGGTCTCGTGATCGTCAGCAGATCGTTGTTACCGCGCAGGTCACGGTTCCAGTCAGCAAATCGCTGCCCGCGAAACTGATCCTCGGTAAGGCGATGCGCCTGGATCATCGTGCCCATGGCGCCATCCAGCAGCAGGATTCTCTGCGACAGACCCTTCCTCAATGCTGCAATTCTCTGCATCCTGTCCATGGCGGGTACTCAGGCCTTCGCCAGCTGTGGCCGGACGCCGAGCGCATGACAGATTGCGTAGGTCAGTTCGGCCCGGTTCAGGGTGTAGAAGTGAAACTCGTTGATGCCTTCCTGTTGCAGCCGGCGCACCTGTTCGATGGCGACACTCGCGGCAATCAGCTGACGGGTATCTGCGTCATCGTCAAGTCCATCGAAGCGCTCGTGTACCCAGCGCGGAACACTGATGCCGGACTGCGCGGCAAAGCGCAGCATTTGCGGAAAGCGGGTTATTGGCAAAATTCCGGGCACGATCACGGAGTCGATGCCGGCCATTGCGCAGCGGTCGCGAAATCGCAGGAAGACTTTGACATCGAAAAAAAACTGGGTAAT
>JAHKKM010000026.1 GCA_020027645.1 Pseudomonadota bacterium | reverse complement strand
GAGTACACTCAGACCAAACTCCAACCGGTTCTCGGCGGCCTCAGCCATGCGCATGTGGTCACAAGCAAAAGAAATGTCGGCGAAAACGCCGGTCGAACGCAACCGCTATGTCGACTTTTTGCGGGCTGTATCAATACTCATGGTGGTCACCGGCCACTGGCTCATCGTCGCGCTGTATTTTCACGACGGTAAACTGGAGGTCAATGACCTGCTCAAAATGCAGCCGAATACGCAATGGTTGACCTGGCTGTTCCAGGTGATGCCAATCTTCTTTATCGTCGGCGGCTATGCCAACGCGGTGTCGCTCGAAGGTGCGCGCCGCCGCGGGACCAACTACGCAGGCTGGCTGATCACGCGCCTCAATCGCCTGGTATCACCCCTGCTCGTCCTGTTACTCGTGTGGGCAGTGCTCGCAACGATACTGCACTTTGCCGGCGTCACTGGCGACCGACTGCAGCTAACGACACGGGCCGCACTGATTCCAATCTGGTTTCTCGCCATCTACATGATGGTGGTGGTGCTGGCGCCGGCAAGCTACGCCGCCTGGCAGCGCTGGGGCTTCGCGTCGTTTTGGGTCTTCGCGATTGTTGGAGCGCTGGTCGATGTAGCTTTCTTCAAGGTCCACATCGAATGGCTGGGATTCAGCAACTACTTCTGGGTCTGGCTCGCCGTGCACCATCTCGGTTACGCCTGGCGCGATGGCCGCATGGGCAGCCAGGCGCGACTCCTGTTGTATGCCGCAATGGGCTTTGCCGTGCTTTGGCTGCTGATCTTCAAAGGGCCGTATCCGTTCGCCATGGTGGGCTCGCCGGACGAGGGCTTGAGCAATACGCTGCCGCCAAAGATTACTTTGCTGGCACTTGGTGTTTTTCAGTTCGGCTTATTGCTGGCCATCGAGCAGCCCATGCGATACGTGTTGTCCGGCTTGCGAATCTGGGCGGCGACCGTGTTGATAAACAGCATGATCATGACTTTGTATTTGTGGCATCTGACCGTCATGGTGATCATCGTCGCCGTCGCTTACGCGATAGGCGGCTTCGGACTGGGTATCGAACCCGGCACGAGTGACTGGTGGCTGACGCGCCCGGTCTGGATCGCAGTCCTGTATGCCTTCCTATTGCCGGTCACCCTGCTGTTTTCGCCGCTGGAACGACGTTCGATGCCGGCCGACCCGCCGGTGCCCGGCGCCGCACGGCTGATTGGCGGTGCAGTGCTGATTTGCCTGGGTGTCGCTCTGCTCGCCATGTTCGGGATCGGAAGCCCGCCCAGACAGGGCTTGAATGTCGGCTCGTTCGTGATGGTCGTTGCCGGCTCCGGCATCTGCGGTTTACTGCCACGATTCCGGTAGTCGTGCATATGCGCCTGGCGAACAATCGGCCCGCCACGCTTTGCGTCTTGCTTTGCATGCTGAGTGCTACCAGTGCGCTGCAAGCGCAATCGCTGAATGAATGGGTAACGTCGAACTGCGCAGACTGCACGACGCGCATGGCATCGCAGACCGGCGCGTATATTCTTGAAAAAGGTGAAGAGGCGCTGGTCGGTCGTGCCTGGCTGGCAAAGCACGCAACGCAGTCGATCGACATACAGTATTTCATCTGGAGCACGGACAACATCGGCATACTTGCCGCCGAACAACTGTTGAGCGCTGCTGAACGCGGTGTCTGTGTGCGTGTGCTGGTCGACGATTTTATCATCGACGCCGAAGACCGAACCCTGCTGCTATTGTCCGCGCACCCGAACGTGCAAATTCGTATCTACAACCCGAATTTTGTGGTCGGCGTTGGTTTTTGGGACAAGCTGAAAAACTCGATCACACAATTTCGCGCCGTGAATCAACGCATGCACGACAAAACAGCGATCTTCGACAACATTGCCGGCATCACTGGCGGTCGCAACATGGCCGACGAGTACTTCGACTTCGATCACGAATACAACTTCCGTGATCGCGACATTCTCCTGCTTGGGTCCGCGGTTGGCGACATGCAGGAAAACTTCGATGAATTCTGGGACAGCGAATACGCTATTCCGGTTGAACGCATCCTGGAGGATGACGCCGCGGAAATCTCCGGCGCGGACGTCGCGCGCCGGTCCGCGGAACTGCACGCCTATGCCGGCGATCCAGCTAACTTTGCACCGGAAGTCCGGCAGGCTATCGAAACCACGCCGCGCTACTTCCCCGCTCTGCTGCAGGCGATGGTATGGGGCGATGTGCAATTCATCAGCGATGTACCGGGCAAGAACGAGGGCACGTCAGGTCTGGGTGGCAGTGGCGAATCGACGCAGCAGCTTATCAGTGCGGTGCAGGGCGCGAGAAAATCGATCCTGATTCAGTCGCCGTATCTCATCATGCCGGACGGCGGCATCGAACTGTTCGAGCAACTCATCAAGCGGGGCGTGAGGGTACGCATATCGACCAACTCGCTGGCCTCGACCGACAATATTCCGGCTTTCGGCGGCTACTCGGGACAGCGCGACGACTTATTGGATGCCGGCATCGAGCTATACGAATTCAAACCAAGTCCCGCGATTCAGGACGAACTCATCGAAAACTATCCGCGCATCGTTGCAAACGACCCGGTGTTCGCGATCCATGCGAAAAGCATGGTGATCGACGAGCAGATCATTTTTGTCGGCACATTCAATCTCGATCCGCGCTCGACGAACCTCAACACCGAGGTCGGCGTGCTGATCGAAAATCACGAACTGGCCCGCCAGCTCAGCACAAGCATCGAGCGTGATATGCGGCCCGAGAACAGCTGGCATACCACGGCGGACTTCGATCCCGACTCGGAGGTGGGCTATGGCAAACGCATCCGCGCGTGGATGTACAGCGTGCTGCCCATGGATCCGATTTTGTAGGGCCGAGAATTAGGTGACAGTAACCCTAATTCAGATGGGAAATATCGGCATCCAGTACGAACGAAGAACGAATTAGGGTCACTGTCACCGAATTGCGAATTGTCGGGAGCTGCCTATTGCCACGCTACAGTCGGCACGACGCCAGGCACCGGCTGAGACCGGACGTAGGTCACCAACTGCCATACCGCGGTGTCGGAGAGCAGGCCTCCGTATGCCGGCATACCGTGCGGCCGGCCGTAGAAGATCGAGTGGAACAGCGCCCCGTCTTCGCCGCCATACCTCCAGCGCCCGTCGATGAGGCTCGGTCCAACGAATCCGATCGCGCCACCGCCGTGACAGCCAGCGCAGTTCATCGCACCGAAAAGCGCTGCGCCCTGTGCGGCGTCACCCGGATTTCCGATGAGCGGATTGACGAGGTCCTCTGCCGGTGGCGCGAGATTACCGGCAGCGCCGTACTCAACGTAGCGCACGGCCGACGGTGCGTTTTGCACTGCCTTGCTGGCCGGCGAATCCGCCGGCCCGGACCCGCCGCAGGAGGCAAGAGCGATCAGGGTCACCGCCAGGGCCGGCTTCACAGCGCGAAGATCCACAGCATGCCCCCCCGGCTGGTGTATCGCGCCAGGTCGGGCGCGAAATCCGACGGAGGCCGCACGTCTGCCGGGTCATCCGAGCGCACGTCGCCCGCTATCAGGAACCAGTCACCGCCAATGCCGGCGTAAACGGCCACGTATTGCTTGCCGTCAGGGCCGCGATACGTGATCGGCGCCCCGACCACGCCGGAGCCTACCTTGAACTTCCAGAGCAACTCGCCGGTCCGCGCATTGGCTGCTTTGAACCAGCCGTCGAGGGTACCGTAGAAGGTGACATCGCCGGCCGTCACGACGCTGCCGCTCCACACCGGGAATTTCTCCTTGATCTCCCATACGCGCCGCCCCGTGGTCGCGTCCCAGGCAATGAACGCCCCAAGATGCCCGCCAGGACCGGCGGTGTACGGGATGTTGGCACTGACATAGGGCGTGCCGGCGATATACGCGGCGTCGTCCGACTGCCAGTCCATGCAGAGGTTGTTGGTCGGCACGTAAAAGAGCCCGGTCCGGGGCGAGTACGATGCCGGCGATGCCGGGCTCTTGCCGCCTTCCAGGTTAGGACAGATGTTCTTCACCATCCCGCGCGACTTGCCCGTGAGCTTGCTCGGATCCACCTCCGGGCGACCGGTCGCGAGGTCGACGCGCTTGGCCCAGTTGACTTCCACGTAGGGCTCGGCGACCAGCACCTCGCCCGTTGCACGATCGATCGTATAGCCGAAACCGTTCTTGTCGAAGTGCACCAGCACCTTGCGGAGCTGGTCGCCGATGGTCAATTCGGTAAGGATGTTCTCCGCGTTGGCGTCGTAGTCCCAGTTGTCGTTCGGCGTGAACTGGTAGGCCCAGACCAGTTGGCCGTCAGCCGGCCTGCGTGCCAGGACGCTGGCGCTCCACTTGTTGTCGCCGGGGCGCTGCTCGGAGTTGTAAGGCCCTGGGTTGCCAGTGCTGTAATAGAGCAGGTCCAGTTCAGGGTCGTACGACAGCCAGCCCCAGACCGGCGCCCCGCCGCGCTGCCACGAGTCGCCGTACCAGCTGTCGAGCGCCAGGTCAGTCCCCTTGTCGTAGAACGGCTTGAACGTGCCCGGCGTCGCCAGCACCACGCTGTCCGGGCCCATGTTACGAGCCGTCCACACGACGTTGCCGGTCGCGAGGTCCAGTGCCTTGAGCCAGCCGTGGATCCCGTACTCACCGCCCGAGGGTCCGACCAGGACCCGGTCGCCGACGACCAGCGGGGCCATGGTAATTGTCTCGCCGGACGCGAGATCCGCGACCTTGGTCTTCCACAGTTCACGGCCGGTCTCGGCGTTTACCGCGACGGTGTGGCCATCCAGCAAGTTGTAGACGATCTTTCCCTCGGCGTAGACAGCGCCGCGGTTCACCGCGTCGCAGCAGGCCACGCCTACCGCGGCGGGGTTTACGTCAGGACGGTATTTGAATCGAAGTGGGTAGTCCTCTTTGGTCAGATCGAACGCGTAAAGAACGTTGGGATAGGGGGTAACGACATAGAGGGTTCCATCCACGACCAGGGGTTGCCCTTCGTGCCCGCCCAGCACCCCAGTGGAGAAAGTCCAGGTTGGTCGCAACCGTGCCGCGTTTTCTGCCGTGATCTCGGCGAGAGCGCTGTAACGCGTGGCGCCCAGATCCTTGCCGGGACGAGTCCATTGGCCGTCGTCCTCAGCACCAACTGCACCGACCGATACCGCGGTCAGGACCAGCGCAGCAAAGGCCGCGCGCGAACCGTTGAGAATAGTCATCTCTTATTTGTAGCACGGGCTTGTCGAAGCCCGCAATGTCAGGCCGCGGCACTTTCAACAACTGTATCAACGGATACGGAGTCTTTTTCGAGAATTTGTCAGTAGTCGAATAGCCCATCCGCAGGCAACGAGCACGAATCCATAACCGAGACTGACCCAGACTTCGCCGGTCAACACGCCAGCCGTTTCTGTTGCAGCCTGGTACGGCAACGCCCAGAAACCGATCATCAGCACGGACAACACGATGCCGCCGAAGATCAGGATCACCGACCATCGCCGCGTGCGGCGGATCTCCAGCGGATCGAGTTCCGCCGGCGGCACCTCGTGCAGCATGCGGCGATATCGTTGCTCCGCGTCCGAAACGATGCCATGACGTGACACCAGGACGATCACTAGTGTGCTCATTGCCGCGCCGAGAATTATGGGATCGGCCCACACCGGCAGTTCGACGATGCCAAAATAACTCAGCGCTTTGGTGATGATATTGCCGAAGAAGCCGACCACGATGCCCCAGAAGGCCGCATTGGCGGTGATGCTTTTGCTCCACACACTCATGAACGCAACCGGGCCCCAGGAGGAGGCGAACACCGTGGCGGCGAAATACGTGACCCAGAAGATTCGCGGCGGCAGGAAAAACGCGAGCATCAGCACCAGTACGCCGATGCCGAGCATGCAGAATCGGCTCAAGCGCAGCAGCTTTTGCTCATCGATGCCGGCGTGTTGCACCACGTCGTTGCTCGCGCTGAAACCGACCAGCGACAGGAAAGTCGTCGCCGACGACAAGGCAGCCGCCATGACGCCGGACATGAGCAGCACACCGGCCGCGGTCGGCATCAGGTTCTGCGCCGCCCAGATCATCGCTGTGTCCGCCGGCTCGATGTCCGGGTTGCCAAGATTGATCGCCGCGCCGCACAGCATCAGCACCGGGTACAAAAAGAGCAGCGCCGCCGTGGCACCGCAAGCCGCTCGCAGCACCGTCTGCTCGTTGCGCGCCATCATGTAACGGCTCGCCTGCCAGGGGCTGACGGCGACCACCACCGACCAGGCCGCACCGAGGATCACCGCCCAGGCCATCGCCTCGGCGGGTGTCTTCCAGGTCGCGTCCGGGCCGGTGACGCCGTGCCAGGAAATGATGCCGGGCTTGGCAGTGAAATTCGCCAGCGCATCGATGCTGGTAATCCAGCCGCCCGTTGCATTGATGACAAACGACAGCGCGACGTAAGCGGCGACACTGAACAGCAGGAACATGATGGTGTCCGTAATGATCACGCCGCGCGAACCCGAATACATCGTGAATACCGTGTAGCCGAACCAGACGATGATAAGTGCGACCGGGTACGACAGCTCGGTGATGTTGGTGACAATGAGCGCCGCGCCTTGGGTGACTGCCACGAGGTAGGCGCCCAGGCCGACAATGATGGTAAGACCGGCGGCGACTTGCACGCGGCGGCTGTCGAAGCGTCGGCCGAAATATTCGGCGATCGTCAGTGCGCGGCTGCGGCGCAGTTGCCGGCCGAACAGGATAGCGCCGGCAATATAGCCGGTGATATTGACAGCTACCAGTATCAGCACGATCGCGCCATGGCCGGTGTACGCCATCCCGGTTTCGCCGAGGAATGCCGTCGTGCTGAGCAAACTCGCGACCAGCGTGCCAACCACCAGCAGGGTCGGTGCCTGTCGCCCGGCGACGAAGTAGTCATCCAGGTGCTTAACCTTGCGGCCGGCGTAGTTGCCGACCACGAAATAGATCGCAATGCTTATCAGGATGCCCCAGGCGTAGGCGTTCACGACCGAGAGCCTTGCTCAGGCGGTGAAATAACGGCCACCGTGAATTTCGGCCAGGCGCGAGGTCCTGCTCGGCGGGCCGATCGACGACAGATACCATTCGCGAAACCCGGCCACGTCGGCCTCCAGCAGCGAGCACGGACCCGGCTGGTAACTCGGCGAGCGGATACCGGCGGCATTGGCCTCGATGATGGCCTTGTCCTGTTTCGTCGTCACGCTCCATAACCAGCTAAGGCGCGCAAGATCGTAGTCCTTGCCCTCCTGTGCCTGCCCCTGCACCAGCCAGGTACAAACGATATCGCTGTGTTCGGCGTCGCGCGGCACAAACGCGAAAAAAACCGCGTGGTCGTTGTATGCCAGCATGTAGGTAAACGGGCCCGCGGCGAGCGCGGTCTCGCCGCCGTCGTAATCGGGAAATTCGCCCATCAGCGGCGCCGCCGGGCGACCGTCTTCCGTCGCACTGAGATGCGATGCACGCAGCGGCGCCCGGTAGGCATTGGCAATCGGCGCTTGCGGCAGGCGCTCATCGAGCGGAAGTTTCGTTCCGACCTCCGCGCGCAAGGTTCCCAGCCGCTGCGCATTGGCCCGCCATTCGCAATCGCGGGCCTCATAGCGCGCGAGTGCCGCCGGCGTTCCGTCGCCGATCCTGTCCGCCTTGATTTCCACCCGGCAATACTCGCGGTGCGCGGGTTTGCAGTGATAGCACTCGAGATAATTCTCGATGGCCAGTTTCCAGTTGGCATGCACAGGGAACACTTGCTGCTCGGCAACCCGCGCCGCAGCGGTGCCGTGCAAGCGAAGAAATGGCGTCAGCCTGTCCGCTACAGGCGCGAAGTCCGGCACGTCGTCCGCTGCGAGGCAGACGAAGATGAGGCCTTCGAGGATTCTGACGTGGCATGGCCGGAGACCATACTGCGAGCGATCGAAATCCTCCGACATGTGTTTAGCTGCCGACAGCGTGCCATCGTGCGCATAGGTCCAGCCATGGTATTTGCAGGTCAATGCCGGCGAGTTGCCACAATTATCGAGCAACACACGGCTGCCGCGATGCCTGCATACGTTGTAGTGCGCATACACCGCGCCGTCGCGACCGCGCACGAGGATGACGTTCTCGCCGGCGATGTCGAACAGTCGATAATCGCCGGTCTGCCGGAGCTCTGAGGCATGCGCGGCCAGGATCCAGTGGTTACGGAAAATGTGCTCGCGGTCACGCTCGAAAATGCCGGCGTCCGTGTAGAACGCACGATCGAGAGAGTAGCCCGGCCGTTGTGCCTTGATCAGGTCGTAAATGTCTTTGTCACTGTGCGTGTGCATTGCTATCGGGCGAGCCGGTTCCAGTCCTTGAGAATCTCGCGAGCCGCATTGTGACCGGGAATGCCGGACACGCCGCCTCCGGGATGCGTCGAGGACCCGCATTGGTACAGTCCCCGGATCGGAGACCGGTAGTCTGCGTAATGCGGCGCCGGCCGCTGGAAGAACAGTTGTTCGAGCGAGAGCTCGCCGTGAAAGATATGGCCCTGTGGTGTGTTGATGATGCGCTCGATATCCGGCGGCAGCAGTACCTGGCTGTCGATGATGCCGTCACTGAAGCCGGGAGCCAGTTCGTCTATGGTATCGAAGACATTTTTCACGAACGCCGGTCGTTCGTCGTCCCAGCTGCGGCCGGCCAGCTCATAGGGCGCATGGCCACCGAACAGATTGACGACGTGCTTGCCGCGCGGTGCCAGCGTGTCGTCGACCGTGCTCGGCATCACGGCCGTGATGAACGGCCGGCTTGACCAGCGGCCCTGGCAGGCATCCTCGTAGGCTGCCTGCAGATATTCGATCGTCGGGCCGATGTGCACGTAGTTCGGTGCCGCGAAACCGCATTTCGCCGCATCGAATGCGCTGAAGCGCGGCGGTGCGTCCGCGGCGACATTGATCTTGAATGCGGTCGAGAATGTCCGGTATTCGCGGATGTGTTTCAGAAAATCGGCCGGCAGATGTGCGGGCTCGATAAGTCGATCGAACAGCACCTTGCAGCTGGCGTTACTGACGACGGCACGAGCCGTATATTCATCGCCCTTTGCCGTGATCACTCTGGATGCGCGACCACCGGCCACCTCGACACGAACCACCTCCGCGTCTGTGCGGATCTGCATGCCATGGCGACGGCCGCTTTCCGCTATGGCCTCGCTGATCGCGCCCATGCCGCCGCGGATGAAACCCCAGCCGCCGGCACCCTCGTGTTCGCCCATGATGTGGTGCAACACAACGTAGGCGGAGCCGGGCGTCTTCGGACCCGCGAAAGTTCCGATGGAACAGTAATAGCCGAGCACCGCCCGGGTCACGCTGTGTTCGAACCAGCGAGCAAGGAAATCGTCGGCGCTCATGGTCATCAGATCTACCAGGCGATAGAACTTGTCGCCGATCCTTCGATACTTCCACGCGAGCTTGAACAAATCACGCAGGCTGCGGAGATCGCGCTTCGACGGATCGACCGGCGTATCCAGCAGCAACTTGCGCACGATGTCCGCGGCTTCATTGAGCCAGACGTCGAACATTGGATAGATATCGCCGTCGTGTTTGGAAAAGCGGGCAAATTGCGCAGCCGTTTTGCGCACATCGCCGCTGAACACGATGTAATCATCGCTACCTATCGGGCAGAACATGTCGGTAGCCGGCAAAACAGTGAGGCCGAGATCGCGCAACTCCAGGTCGCGGATTACCTTCGGGTGCAGCAGGCTCATGACATAGGAGAAAGTGGACGTGCGGAAGCCGGGCGCGAATTCTTCGGTGACCGCAGCGCCACCGATCAGCGGCCGCCGCTCCAGCACGAGCACCTTGCGCCCCGCCTTAGCGAGATAGGCGCCGCAGGTGAGGCCGTTGTGGCCGGCGCCGATAATAACGGCATCAAACTCTTTGGCAGTCACGGGCAAAGCCTCACGTTTGGACAGATCGTTGCATTGCTCTTTAAATGCCAGGCGCCCTGGCGGCTTGATCCACGACCTCCGGTTGTCCGGGCCCGCCGGCCACACTTGGCATCAGGGACCCGGCGATCATGCCGAAGATGGCGAAGCCCAAGCCGACCAGTTGCGGCGGGAGCACGGCTTCCGGTGCGACCAGTTCGGCCAGCATCCAACTCACGAGGCCGAACACAGTGGAGAGTATCGCCCCCTGCGGAGTTGCACGGCGCCAGAACAAACCGAAAGCCAGCGGCGTAAATGCGGAAACCAGTGTGACCTTGTAAGCGTTCTGCACCATGTCGTACATCGATGAACTGCTGTTCAGCGCGAAGATCATGACGCTCAAGGTAAACATCACCAGCACGATGCGTCCCATGCTCAGCAGTTGGCGATCTTCGAGACGCCCGCCCAACAGCGGTTTGAAAATGTTCTCTGTCAAGATCGCGGTCGGCGCGAGCAGCGCGCCACTGGCGGTGGACAGTATGGCCGAGAGCAGCGCGCCGAAGAACAACACCTGACCCGACATGGGTACATGGTTGAGAACCAGGTTGGGCAGGATCAGTTGGAAATCGTTCTCGTCGCCGGCGAGCATGTTGCGCACCATGTCCGGTTCGATCACGTACGCCGAGACCGCGATGAACATCGGCACGAAAGCAAAACAGAGGTAGAACAGCCCGCCGAGCATGGTGCCTCGTGCAGCCGTGGTTTCATCTTTGGCTGAAGTAACGCGCTGAAATACGTCCTGTTGCGCGATCGAGCCCAGCGACATGGTTATGAATGCCGCGGCTACAGCCAGGATGTCCCTGGCGTCGAGCGAAGGCAGCATCACGAACTTGCCCTGCTCTGCGGCAGTCGAGACCACGGCGCTGAATCCGCCGGCCTCGGCACCGAGCATGGTCGCGATATACAGCAGGCCGAGCACGATGATGGCGGTTTGAAACAGGTCGGTGAAAGCAATCGCGAACATGCCGCCAAACAGCAGGTACACCAAAACCACGCCGGCGCCGAGCATGATGCCGGCTTCTATCGGGATGGCGCCACGCGACAGCACATTGAAGCAGATGCCGAGCGCGACCAGGTTGGCTGAAGCCCAGCCCAGGTAAGACAGTGTGATCGCAATGCCGGTACCCACTTCCACCGTGGTGTTGTAACGCTTGCGGTAGAAGTCCCCTATGGTCATCAGGCCCAGGCGGTAAAACGGCCGGGCGAAGAACAACGCGACAATGACCAGCACGGTGGCGGCGCCGAACGGGTCGGCAACGACTCCGTTCAGACCTTCGCTCAAGAACGTCGAGGACACCGCCAGCACGGTCTCGGCGCCGAACCAGGTCGCGAATACCGTGGCGAAATTCATGTACAACGGCAGGCTGTGTCCGGCGGCGAAGTAATCGGTGGCTGTGTGTACGCGGCGCGCGGCGTACCAGCCGATGCCAATAGTGACGAGCAGGTAAATCCCGACGTAGACAACCAGCATGAATCGATGCCGAAACCGGACCAGCTGACAGTGTATAACAGACGCGTCGCGATTGACGGCTATGGAAATGCGCGTTGCCTCGTTACCATAGCTGATCGCGCGTTGGCATCGGCGCCGTGGTGACTGTCGCTCGCGGGCCGCATGAGGACAAAGGTACAGCATCGATGACTGATGCAGGACACTGCCGATTTCGCCGGTTCATCGCCTGTTGCGGGCTGTTCCTGGTATCGCTGACCCAAGCCGCGCCAGCCGTGCACACCTCGCACGGATTCACTTTGTTCGGCGAGCTCAAATACGGCCCTGATGCAACGCACTTTGATTACGTGAATCCGGACGCACCAAAGGGCGGCACCTATCGCTACAGCTTCTCGTCCACGTTCGACAACCTGAATCCTTTTATCGTAGCCGGCACGGCACCCGCTGCGAGCCTGCCGCCGCTCGTTTATGAATCACTGATGCAACGAAGCGGCGACGAGCCGGCTTCCATCTATGGCGTCGTGGCGGAGTCCGTGAGCTATCCCGAAGATTTCGCCTGGGCCGAATTCCGGCTGCGCGAAGGAGCGCGCTGGCATGACGGCGATCCGATTACGCCGGAGGACGTGATCTTCAGCCTCGAGCTTATGAAATCGAAGGGCGCTCCCCAGTTCCGTGCGAGTTACGCAGATGTCGTCAGCGTCGAGAAAACCGGTCCGCGCTCCGTGCGCTTCACGTTCGCCGGCGATGACAACCGCGGCACACTGTACACGGCAGCCCAGCTAATCCTGCTGCCGAAACATTACTGGCAGGAAAAGGACTTCTCGAAGCCAAGTATCGAGCCTCCGCTCGGGAGCGGCCCCTACCGGGTCGGCGTGGTCGATCCCGGCCGGTCGATCGTCTATGAACGGGTGCAGGACCATTGGGCAGCCAACCTGCCGCTCAATCGCGGCCGTTACAACTTCGACCGTATCCAGCATGACTATTACCGCGACATTTCAATCGAACACGAAGCGCTGCTCGCGGGAAACGTAGACCTTCGTTGGGAGACACTGCCGACGCAATGGGCAACCGGTTACGACATCGAGGCAGTGCACGATGGCCGGCTCGTGAAGGAGCTGCTGCCGTACTCAGGAACGACCATGTACGCCGGTTATTTTTTCAACTTGCGGAAATCGAAGTTTCAGGATGCAAAGGTTCGCGAGGCGATTGCCAGCGCGTTCGATTTTGCATGGACGAATCGCATGATCTTCCACGGCCTGTATACCCGTTTGCAGAGTCATTTCGAGAACTCCGAACTTGCCGCGACCGGACTGCCTGACGCCCGCGAGCTGGAGCTGCTCGAGCCGTTTCGCGACCGCCTGCCGGCGCGCCTGTTTACAGAGGAATTTCATTCTCCCGCGACGGACGGGACGCGCGCCTCGTTGCGCGAGAATCTTCGTAACGCGGTGCGCTTGCTCGGCGAAGCAGGCTGGACGATACGTGACGGCAGGCTCGTCAACGCCGCTGGCGAAGCAATGGAATTCGAAGTCATCGCCTGGGATCCCTTTTTCGAGCGCGTCACCGGCCCATTCGTCACCAACCTGGAACTGCTGGGCATCAGGGCCCGCCAGCGGACCGTCGACACGGCCCAGTGGTTCGGCCGCATGCAGAATTTCGATTTCGACCTGACTATTGCGTTCTACTTCCCGCAGAACCTGTCGCCGGGTGCCGAACAGCGGGAATTCTGGGGCTCGGCCATGGCGAACCAACCAGGTACCCGGAATTTCATGGGCATCGCCGATCCCGTAGTCGACGCGATGATCGAAAATGTCATCTCTGCCCCCGACCGCGAGCAGCGCGTCGCGGCGACACGTGCGCTGGACCGCGTGCTACTGTGGAATTTCTATTCGATACCGCATTACTACTCACCCGGCATTCCGGTTGTGTACTGGGACCGGTTCGGACGGCCCGATGTCGAGCCCACCTGGATCCGCCTGATCTGGGACATGAGTACCTGGTGGGTGGACCCGCAAAAGGATGCTGCGCTAGAAGCGTGGCGGCACGCGAAATGACCGCTTATATTGCGCGCCGGCTGCTGCTCATGATCCCGACCCTGCTCGGCGTCATGATCGTGAATTTCGCGATCGTGCAGTTCGCACCGGGCGGCCCGGTGGAGCGGGCGATTGCGCAGGCGAGCGGCCTCGGCAGCGATGTGACCGCCCGGATCAGCGGCACGGCGGGTAGCAGCGGCCAGACGGCGGCAATAGCCGAAAGTTCGAGCCGCTACCAGGGCGCTCAGGGCCTCGATCCGGCTTTCATCGCGGAACTGGAGAAGCAGTTCGGCTTCGACAAGCCGGCGCATGTGCGCTTTGCGAACATGCTTGCGGATTACGCGCGTCTCGACTTCGGCGAGAGCTTCTATCGCGATGCGCGGGTCATCGATCTGATCAAGCAGAAATTACCGGTGTCGCTGTCTCTCGGCGTGTGGACGTTGCTGATCGTCTATCTGATCGCTATCCCGCTGGGCATCCGCAAAGCCGTTCACGACGGCTCGCGTTTCGATGTCTGGACGAGCGCCGCGATCGTCGTCGCCTACGCGGTACCAGGATTCCTGTTTGCCGTGCTGCTGATCGTGTTTTTCGCCGGCGGCAGTTACTGGCAGATATTCCCGTTACGCGGCCTGGTCTCGGACAACTGGGAAACACTCGGCTGGGGCGCGCGGATTCTGGATTACCTCTGGCACATCACTCTCCCGGTCATCGCGATGGCAATCAGCGGCTTTGCCAGCCTCACCATGCTGACGAAGAATGCGTTCCTCGACGAGGTGGGCAAACTCTATGTCATGACGGCCCGCGCCAAGGGACTCTCGGAGCGCCAGGTTCTGTACGGACACGTCTTCCGGAATGCAATCATGGTTATCGTCGCTGGATTCCCCGCAGCGTTCGTCACCATCCTGTTTGCCGGCTCGTTGTTGATCGAAGTGATTTTCTCGCTGGACGGACTCGGCCTGCTCGGCTTCGAGTCAATACTTAACCGTGACTACCCGGTGGTATTCGGCTCGCTGTTCATCTTTACACTGCTCGGCCTGATGCTGAACCTCGTCAGCGACATTGCCTACACTGCGATCGATCCACGCATCGATTTTGCGACCCGCGAACACTGACCGGCATGAACATCCTTCCGCAGCTGTCTCCACTCACCCGGCGCCGCCTGAAGAATTTCAAGGCCAATCGCCGTGGTTACCGCAGCCTGGGGATTTTTATTGGCCTGCTGGTCCTGACCTTGCCTGCCGAGTTCATCGCGAACGACGCGCCGCTCCTGGTCCGGTACGATGACCGTTACTACTACCCGGTGTTCGTCGATTACCCCGAATCCGAGTTCGGCGGATTTCTTGCCCGGACCGATTTCCGCGACCCCTTCGTCCGGAACCGGATCGAAGCGAACGGCTGGATCCTGTGGGCGCCATTGAAGTACAGCTACCGTACCATCAACTGGGACCTCGAGACCCCGGCGCCGGCACCGCCTACCCGTGACAATCTGCTCGGCACCGACGAGCAGGGGCGCGACGTGCTGGCGGGCGTGATCTATGGCTTTCGGCTTTCCGTGCTGTTCGGCCTGATCCTCACTCTGCTCTCTACGGTCATCGGCGTCACAGCGGGCGCAATCCAGGGCTACTTCGGCGGCTGGATCGACCTCATCCTGCAGCGCGTGACCGAAATCTGGGCCGGGCTGCCGGTGCTGTACATACTCATCATCATGGCAAGCATCGTCGATCTGGGCTTCTGGTGGCTGCTCTTTATCGTGCTCGGATTCAGCTGGATGGCGCTTACCGGCCTGGTCCGCGCGGAGTTCCTGCGCGGCCGCAATCTCGACTATGTGCGTGCGGCGCGGGCACTCGGCGTGCGCGACGCGACAATTATCCGCCGCCATGTGCTGCCGAACGCAATGGTCGCCACACTGACGCTGCTGCCGTTCGTCCTCAGTGCGTCCATCGCCACGCTCACGGCACTCGATTTCCTCGGCCTTGGTCTGCCGACCGGATCGCCATCGCTCGGAGAGCTGCTCGCCCAGGGCAAAGCAAACCTGCAGGCACCGTGGCTAGTCATCACCGGATTCGTGGTGCTCGGCGCGATGCTGAGCCTGCTGATCTTTATCGGCGAGGCCGTGCGTGGCGCATTCGATCCAAGGAAAATCGGCTTGTGACCACTTTGCTCGAAATCAGCGATCTGGCCGTCAGCTTCCGCACGCCGGACGGCGTCGTCGAGGCGGTGCGTCACGCGGATCTCGCAATCGACAAGGGTGAGACGCTGGCACTGGTCGGCGAATCCGGCTCGGGCAAGACCGTGACCGGCCTGTCTATCCCGCAATTGCTGCCCTACCCCACCGCGTTCCATCCGCGCGGATCAATCCGCCTGCATGGCGAGGAACTGATGGGCGCGGCGGAACCGGTGCTGCGCCGGATTCGTGGCGACCGCATCTCGATGATCTTTCAGGAGCCGATGTCGTCACTCAATCCGCTGCATACCGTCGGCCGCCAGGTGGGAGAAACCCTGAGGCTCCACCAGGGACTCGGCAACAACGCAGCGCGTAACCGCACGCTCGAGCTGTTGCGCCTGGTCGGCCTGGACAACGCGGAATCACGCCTGAACGCCTATCCGCACCAGTTGTCCGGCGGCCAGCGCCAGCGCGTGATGATCGCGATGGCGCTCGCGAACGAACCGGACCTGCTGATTGCAGACGAGCCGACAACGGCGCTGGACGTTACCATCCAGGCGCAGATCCTCGAACTGCTTTGCGAGCTGCGCACTCGACTAGGCATGGCGATGCTGCTGATCACTCACGACCTTGGCGTCGTCGCCAGGGTGGCCGACCGGGTCGCGGTCATGACGCAAGGCGAAATCGTCGAGCAGGGCAGCGTCGATGCGGTTCTGAAGAACCCAAAACATCCGTACACGAAGCACCTCATTGCATCGGAGCCGGGCGGCGCGCCTTCGCCCTGCCCGCCGGGTGCTGCGATGGTCCTGGAAACCCGCGACCTCAAGGTGCACTTCCCGATTACGCGCGGCATATTGCGGCGAACGGTGGATTACGTCAGGGCGGTCGATGGTGTTAGCGCCTCCGTGCGCCGCGGGCAGACCGTCGGCGTGGTCGGCGAATCCGGATCGGGCAAGACCACGCTCGGTCTCGCGCTGTTGCGCCTGGTCGAGAGCAGCGGCCCGGTCGTGTTCCTCGGTCAGGATATCCAGGGCTGGCGATCGAAGGCGCTGCGCCCGCTGCGGCAACGCATGCAGGTCGTATTCCAGGACCCGTACGGCAGCCTAAGCCCGCGCATGACAGTCGCCGAGATCATCGGCGAAGGCCTCGAAGTGCATGCACCCGCGATGACACGCACGGAAATCCGCGCTGCCGTGTCTGCCGCACTTGCCGAGGTAGGGCTCGAGCCGGCGATGCAGGACCGGCTGCCGCACGAGCTGTCAGGCGGCCAGCGCCAGCGCGTCGCGGTGGCGCGAGCCATGATCCTGAAACCGGAATTCGTCGTCCTCGATGAGCCGACCTCGGCGCTCGACATGTCGGTGCAGGCGCAGATCGTCTCGCTGCTGCGCGAACTGCAGGCAAAACACCAGATCGCGTTCCTGTTCATCAGCCACGACATGAAAGTGGTGCGAGCACTCAGCCATTACCTGATCGTGATGCGCGCCGGCAAGGTGGTCGAAGAAGGCCCTTGCACGGAGGTTTTCGCGGCACCGAAAGAAGCCTATACGAAAGCGTTGATGGCGGCGGCGCTCGACCTCGCAGTCGTCGAAGATGCAGGTCTGCCGCAAGCCGGCGTACAATGAGGACCAGGCTGGGCTTTTGGCGCGAGATTCATTTTCCGGATGTCTCGCCTTGCACGCACACCAGAACCGACACGGCGAGGTTTTCGCCGTGACAAGATTAATTATTGACCAATCAGGAGAACGAATTGAAAACCAGAATAAGAATTACCTTGCTTGCTGCCGGACTGGCGCTGACCGGGCATGCATCAGCACAGGATTCCTTGCTTGAACACGTAGTCACTGCCTGCGAAGCCGATCTCAAGCAATATTGCAGTCAGGTCACTCCGGGCGAGGGTCGAATGATGTATTGCGTCGCCGCTCACGAGGACAAACTGTCCGGGCAGTGCGAGTATGCGTTGTACGAAGCCGCGTCATTGCTAAGGCAACTGTCGTCCGCGATCGTATACGTTGCGGAAAGCTGTGCAACGGAGATTGAAACGCTGTGCAGTGACGTCAAAGCCGGTGAAGGCAGGATTCTCGCCTGTCTCGAAGCCAACGCGGAAAAAACTGGCGAGACCTGCAAGAAATCCATCTCGGACACGGTCGGCGAGTAAGTAACAACCTTCCCCCGCAGTCACGACAACGTGACACTCGGCGCGCAAGATGCGAGGCGCCAATAAAAACGGACCCATCGGGTCCGTTTTTTATTTGAGTGCTGGCTGGAGGCGCACCGATGGGTTTCTACTTGATATCGCGGACACAGTAGAAAAGGCCGATAATGGGTCAGCACGTGCATCGTGAAAACAAGAAGAAAATACCTTCATGCCGAGCCGACAGGCTTGCCAGCAGGAGTCGAAGCATTTATCTCCAGCTTGGAGACACAGTGCGATAAGCGGCTGCGCAAACTGCCGCCAGGTCCGAAGCCCCGGAGTTAGGGCCACTGTCCCCGAACTGCTATGCTGTTGTCCCTCTGAGGCCAACTGGTCGTAAGCATGCCGGATTTGCCCCGATCGTCCGTCTTCCAGGAGCTCAAGCGGCGGAATGTTTTTCGCGTTGCGATTGCATTTGTGGTCGTCGCCTGGTTGGTCCTTCAGCTCGTCGATATCCTGGTGCCCATGTTGGGCCTCCCGGACTGGATCGGCCGACTGGTCTTTCTGCTGCTTGTCGTCCTGTTCCCGGTGTCCCTGGTCTTGGCCTGGGCGCTCGAACTCACGCCAGAAGGCGTCAAACTCGAGAAACACGTGGACCGCAGCCAGTCCATCACTCACAAGACCGGACGTAAGCTCGATTTCATCATTATCGGTGTTCTCATCGCCGCGCTCAGCGTCTCCGTCTACCTGAACTTTGCGACGGAGGGCGATTCTCCGCCTGAGCCGACAACGGCCGCAGACGGCGTCGATCGCTCTATTGCCGTGTTGCCGTTTGCCAATCGCAGCGACAACGAGACCGATGCCTTTTTCGTCGACGGCATGCATGACGATTTGCTGACACAATTGGCCAAAATTTCTGCGCTCAAAGTGATCTCCCGGACCTCTGTGATGCAGTATCGAGACACGACCAAGACCATGCGGGAGATTGGCAAGGAACTCGGCGTCGCCACGCTTCTTGAAGGCGGCGTACAACGTGCCGGGGACCGAATCAGAATAAACGTCCAGCTGATTGACGCGGATACCGACGAGCATCTTTGGGCCGAAACCTATAATCGTGAGTTGACCGCTTCAAATATTTTTGAGATTCAGGAGCAGATTGCCTCTGAAATTGCCGACGCGCTGCACACGGCACTTTCGCCCGAAGAACAGAAACGTCTCAGTACCAAGCCAACGGACAACCTCGCCGCTTATGAAGCCTACATTACAGGCAGGCAGAAATTGGCGAACCGCAAAGTTTCAGAATTGCAGGAAGCAGTTGTTCAATTCAAGAAGGCGATTGAACTCGACCAGAATTTTGTTCTTGCTTACGTGGGTCTTGCCGAGACTTACATGATACTTAACAACTCGGGCGCTATGTCAAAGGAAGACTTGCTGCAAAATATTCGCCCGCTCGTAGCCAAAGCTCGTGAACTCGATAGCACGCTCGGTGAGGTGTACAACATCATGGGCGGCCTCAGTGAGTATGAGGGCGATTTTATAACAGCAGAAAAATATTACCGAAAGGCCGTCGAACTCAGTCCCGGATACACAGTGGCGCGACATTGGCTCGGCCTGCTGTTGACTAACTTTACGGGCCGCTATGACGAAGCCGAAGCAATTTACCGGCGGGCCGTGGAACTTGATCCGCTTGCCGCCAACGTGCGCGCCAACCTGGCATCCGTCCTAAGCAGACAGGGAAAGGTCGAGGAAGCCATGTCGGAGGCAATGAAGTCGCTCGCAATCAACCCGGACCTGATCGATGGCTATGAAGCCATTGGAAACATGTTGCTCTACGGACGTGGAGAGATCGCCGAAAGCATGTTATGGATGCAACAAGCCGCAGCGCGGGACCCTGTCAGTGGAATGCTCGCCGGCTCAGGCTTTGTCGCACTTGGCGATCTTGATTCGGCCGCTTACTGGCACTCATTTTACGCCGAGGCATTTCCGGAGGCGGCTACCGGCGTCGAGCTCGCAATTCAGCTGGCGGCAGTAGCCGGTGAAGACGAAAATGCCACAAGATTTGCCGAGCAGGAACTTGGACTGGGACGCGCCGATCAGGCAGATCGATTGGCACAACGTGCGCTCGCCTTGTTGCAATCGATGCCATTGAACGGTGTTTTCGGGAGTCGGACACTTGAAGCAGAGGTGCTGGCATTGATGGGCGACAAACCCGCCGCCCTCGCCGCATTGAACGAAGCCATAGATTCCGGGTGGATGACTTATTGGCTTGACTTGCCGGAGCAGAATCCGAATTTCGAGTCTCTGCACGATGATCCGGAGTTCAAGACTCTGCTTGAAGAAGTCCGGTCTCGTATCGCAAAAGAACTCGACAGGACCCGCGAACTGGCGTCTGCTGGCAAACTCGCGATGAGGCCGGAGCAATTATCCGAGATCAATTTCGACTCGAAATTATAAAGGTCTTGCACAGCGTAACGACACGTTCATTTGCTCTGCGTTTTT
>JAHKKM010000133.1 GCA_020027645.1 Pseudomonadota bacterium | reverse complement strand
CTGGTGCAGGACGGACGGACCTGGTCGTTCCGGCTCTATTCCGGTGCCCAGGAAATTCTCGTGACCCAGAACGACGTTCGCCAGATCCAGCTCGCGAAGGCGGCGCTCTACGCCGGTGTAAAACTCCTGATGAGCCGTGCCGGCATCCAGAAGGTCGATGCCATTCGCCTTGCCGGTGCTTTCGGCAGCCACATCGATGCGAAATACGCCATGGCGATTGGACTTATCCCGGACTGCAAGTTGGACAAGGTCAGTTCCGCCGGCAACGCCGCAGGCACCGGGGCCCGGATCGCATTGCTCAACATGGCTGCGCGGAGTGAAATAGAGACCATCGTTCGCCGGGTGGAAAAAATAGAAACAGCGGTCGAACCGCAGTTTCAGCAGTTCTTCGTGGAAGCCATGGCGTTTCCGCACAGCGTCGACGCATTCGCGGAGTTGTTTGCTGTCATCAGGAAACCAGACGCGAAAAAGCCGGCTGCTGCGATGACCGATGGGCGACCACGGCGCCGGCGCCAACGCCAATAACAAAGCGCATGCGAGATAAATTTTAAAATGAGCGAATTGAGATCACGGGCGAAAGTGGTAGTTATCGGCGGCGGAGTTGTCGGCGTCAGCTCGCTCTATCACCTGGCGCGCAAGGGCTGGGGCAAAGATGTCGTACTGCTCGAGAAAGCCGAACTGACCTCAGGTTCGACGTGGCATGCCGCCGGATTGTTGCCCTTGTTCAACATGAGCTACAGCGTCGGCCAGATCCACAAATACTCGGTCAGGCTTTACCAGGAACTGGAGGAAGAAACCGGGCAATCCGTTGGCTTCCGCAAGGTCGGCAACCTGCGGCTCGCGATGAACCAGGATCGCATGGATGAATACCATCAGTATGCGGCGACGGCGCGTACCATCGGTATCAAGGTCGAGTTCCTGACGCCGGCCGAGGTGAAGAAGAAGTGGCCGCTGTGCGAGATTGGCGGCCTGGTCGGTGCGATTTACCATCCGGATGACGGTTACATTCAACCCGCGGATCTCACCCAGGCCTTGGCAAAGGGCGCGCGATCGCGCGGTGCGACCATACACCGGAACACGGCGGTACTGGCAATCGAGAAGACCAGCGCCGGGGAATGGCGCATCGAAACGAACAAGGGAAGTATCGTCTGCGACCACGTCATTTCGGCGACCGGAAACTACGCAAGAAAGACCGGCGCGATGGTCGGCCTCGATGTTCCGGTAATGCCCGTGCAACACCAGTTCATCGTTACGGAAGCGCACCCGGCTTTGCTGGAAAGACGCAGCAAGGGACTGGAGGAACTGGCGGTGCTGCGCGAATCGGACGGTTCCTGGTACCTGCGGGAGGAAGCCGGCGGCTTCATCCTCGGACCGTATGAAAAGGGCGCACCCTGTTGTTACATCGATGGTCCCGATCCGGCCGCCCAGTACGAATTGTTCCAGGAAGATATCGAAAGACTGGAGCCGCACATCGAAGCCGCCATGGCGCGGGTGCCAGCCTTCGCCGAGGTTGGCATCAAAAAGGTCTACAACGGGGCGATCGCGTATACGCCGGATGGAAGTCCGATCATAGGCCCGGCCTGGGATATCGACAATTTCTGGCTGAATGAAGGTCACAGTTTTGGCATAACAGCCGCCGGTGGTGCCGGCTGGCAGCTGGCGGAATGGATCGTCGAGGGAGAACCGACCATCGACATGCTTGGTGTGGAACCGCGTCGCTTCGGTGACTACGCGACGCGCGAATACCTCATCAAGAAGAACGAAGAAGCGTATTCACACGTCTTTGTCATTCACTACCCGGACGAGGAACGCCCGGCGGCGCGGCCGCTGCGCACGGCGCCCTGTTACGAGCGACTGAAAGATTTGGGTGCCGTTTTCGGCCAGAAGTTCGGCTGGGAACGGGCCAACTGGTTTGCCAGCAATGGCATGGCCCAGCAGGACGACTGGTCGTTTCGCCGTTCCAAATCAAGCGCGGCGGCGTGCACTCCGAGTTTACAATCCTCAGGGAGGCAGCGGATTCCTTCTACCTGGTCTCGGCCGGCGGCCTGCAACGCCTCGATCACGATTACATCAAGAAGAGCATGCCGCGCGATAGCTCGGTGCATTTCACGCCGCTGACCGGTGCGATCGGTGTGCTGGTTGTTGCAGGTCCGCGCTCGCGCGAATTGTTGCAGCGGGTCTCGAACGACGATCCGTTCGGCATTCGCGCCATGGATTCGATGCGCCTGGAAAAATCCTATCGGATGGTCGGTACCGAGTTGTCTATCGAGTATTCTGCGTACGAATCGGCAATGGACCGATTCCTGCACCCTGACAAGGGTTCTTTTGTTGGCCGCGAGGCGCTGGTAGCAAGCCGGGACAAAGGTCTGCGGTATCGGCTGGTCACATTGGAAGTCATGAACGTTCGGGATGCGGATGCCCTGGGCAACAACGCGCTGACGGTGAAAGGCGATCTGATCGGCCGGGCCACCGGCGGCGGCTACGGTTTTCGCATCGGCAAGTCGCTCGCGCTCGGCATGGTTGGTCCTGAATACGCTACCCCGGGTGAGGAACTGTCGATCGAGATACTCGGACAACAACACAAGGCAAAGGTGCTGGAGGAAAGCCCCTTCGATGGCAAGAACAAGCGGCTTCGGGACGTGAGCTGACAGTGTCCAGGTATTCCGTATTTTCGCTGCTGCGAAATGCGATCAGCCATAACCGGAACTGGCCGCAGGCCTGGCGCAGCCCGGCGCCAAAACCGGCTTACGATGCCATCATAGTCGGTGGCGGCGGACATGGGCTGGCGACCGCCTATTACCTCGCAAAAGAGCATGGCCTGCGAAATATTGCGGTGCTTGAAAAGGGATGGATCGGCGGCGGCAACACGGGACGCAATACCACGATCGTCCGCTCCAACTATTTGTGGACCGAGGCTGCACAGCTTTACGAAAAATCTTTGAAGCTGTGGGAGGGCTTGAGCGCCGAACTCAATTTCAACGTCATGTTCAGTCAACGGGGCGTGTACAACCTGGGCCATACCTTGCAGGACATGCGCGATATCGAACGGCGCGTCAGCGCCAATCGCCTCAACGGGATCGACGCCGAAGTCGTCAGTCCTGCGGAAATTGCAAGACGGATTCCGTATCTCAACATGTCACGGACCTCGCGTTACCCGATCCTGGGGGCGTCATTCCAGGGCCGTGGCGGCGTCGCCCGGCACGACGCGGTGGCATGGGGCTTCGCTCGCGCTGCCGATTCCTGCGGCGTCGACATCATTCAGCAATGCGAAGTCGTCGGCATACGCAAGCGCGGCGACGAAGTGTGCGGTGTGGAGACGACACGCGGTTTCATTGCCAGCAAGAAAGTCGGTGTGGTGGTTGCAGGGCATGCCAGTGTACTTGCCGGCATGGCAGGAATTCGCCTGCCGATCGAAAGCCATCCATTACAGGCGTTTGTTTCAGAACCGCTGAAACCGGTACTCGATACCGTGGTCATGTCAAATGCCGTGCACGGTTATATCAGCCAGTCGGACAAGGGCGAGCTGGTCATTGGTGCAGGCATCGATGCCTACAATGGCTATGGGCAGCGCGGCAGTTTTCACACCATCGAGCACGCCATGGCGGCGATCATCGAACTGTTCCCGATATTCAGCCGGGCACGGATGTTGCGTCAGTGGGGAGGGATAGTGGACGTGTCGCCGGACGCTTGCCCGATTATCAGCAAGACGCCGGTGCGCGGTCTGTATTTCAATTGCGGCTGGGGCACCGGTGGCTTCAAGGCGACGCCGGGATCGGGCTGGGTTTTCGCACACACGATTGCAAACGACGCACCGCACGAACTGAACGCGGCCTTCGACCTGGCGCGTTTTTCCAGCGGAGCACTGATTGACGAACATGGCGCGGCCGCGGTTGCACACTGATGAGGATACCAGGTGCTAATCATTGATTGCCCGTACTGCGGTGAACGGGACGAAACGGAATTCTCCTACGGTGGCGAGGCGGGCATCGCGCGTCCGCAGCACCCTGAATCCCTGACCGATGCCGAATGGGCTGACTACCTGTTCATGCGCTCGAACCCGCGCGGGCCGCACCGCGAATTGTGGAATCATGCGCAGGGTTGCCGCCGCTGGTTTGTTGCCGTTCGCGATACGGTGACGTATCGCTTCAGTGAGACGGCAGCCTTGCAAGCGGGAGCGAGCGGCGATGCAGAATAGCCGCCTGCCGTCCGGCGGGCGCATCGATCGCAAGCGCCCGCTGAATTTCCGTTTTAACGGGCATCGCCTGCAGGGCTATGCCGGCGATACGCTCGCCTCCGCGCTGATTGCCAACGATGTCGCTGTCGTCGGGCGCGGTTTCAAGTATCACCGTCCGCGCGGCATTATCGGCAGTGGTGCCGAAGAGCCGAACGCGATCATCCAGCTTGGCAGGGGAGCGACGGCCGAGCCGGCACTGCGGGCGACACAGGTTGAATTGTACGAGGGGCTTGAAGCGAGCTCCGTCAAAGGCTGGCCTGGCGTCAAATTCGATCTTGGCGCAATCAACGACTGGGCCGGTGCTGCGCTTGCCGCCGGTTTTTACTACAAGACCTTCATGCGTCCGGCGAAGCTCTGGAAGTTCTACGAGCATTTCATTCGACGCAGTGCAGGCCTTGGTACTGCGCCAAGCTTGCCGGACCCGGATACGTACAGCCATCGCAACGCGCATTGCGACGTAATGGTCGTCGGCGCCGGACCGGCAGGCCTTGCGGCTGCCGTTACCGCAGCACGAGACGGTGCCAGGGTCATCATTGCGGACGAACAAAGCGAATTCGGTGGCTCGCTGCTGGCGTCGCGGGAAAGCATCGATGGCCTCGCGGCGCCGGACTGGGTCGCGCTGCAATGCCGGACACTCACGAATTCGAAAAACGTTACCCTGCTGCCGGGCAGTTCGGTGTTCGGCTACTACGATTACAATTTCCTGGGCATTTTGCAGCAGTGTGCCATCGAGCCTGGCGCGCAAAACCCGGGCAGGATTCGCCAACGGCTGTGGCGCGTGCGCGCGAAACAGGTAGTGCTGGCGCAAGGCGCATTCGAACGGCCACTGGTTTTTTGCAACAACGACCGTCCCGGAATCATGCTGGCCTCGGCGGTTTCCACTTACGTCAATCGCTACGCCGTGCGGCCGGGCCGTCGGGCTGTCGTCTTCACCAACAATGATTCGGCTTACCAGGCGTCGCTGGACCTGCACCGTGCCGGCGTGAACGTACGCTGCGTTGTCGACAGCAGGCCCGGGGGAGCTGGCCAGATCGCTGAGAGCTTGCGTGAAGCGGCGATTCCGGTGCATTGCGGCAGCATCATTACCAATGCTTACGGCCGCAAGCGAATCAGTGCCGTGGAAGTCGCGCGACTTGACCTGTCGCAGCGAGAAACTCTCGAATGCGATCTCCTTGCCATGTCCGGCGGCTGGAGCCCGGCTGTGCACCTGCACTCACAGGCAGGCGGTTCGATTCACTGGGACGACGACAGGCATTGCTTTGTGCCTGCGCCATCGGTGCAGCCGAATCGCTCCGTTGGCGCATGCAACGGAACCTGGACTCTTGCAACGTGCCTTCTCGAGGGACACGAAGCCGGCCTTGCCGCTGCAAGGAATTCTGGCCAGCGACTACCGCGTGACCAATTTGAACGCACCGTTTCGGCAGCACCGAAACCAGCGAACGATGCCGCGAATGAACATGCGACGACGCCGCTCTGGCGCGTGCCTGGCGCGCGCGACCCGGAGCGATTGCCGAAGCAGTTCGTGGATTACCAGAACGACACTACGGTATCTGACATTCGCCTGGCCGCGCGCGAGGGATACACCAGCATCGAACACCTCAAGCGCTACACCGCGCTCGGGTTTGGCACGGATCAGGGGAAACTCGGCAATATCAACGGCATGGCAATACTCGCCGAATGCCTGGGAAAACCGGTCTCGGCAATTGGCACGACGACATTTCGCCCGCCGTATACGCCGGTCAGTTTCGGCGCCTGTGCGGGCGAGAGCATCGGATCGCTTTACGATCCGGTAAGGAAAACGGCGATACACCGCTGGCACGAGGATCAAAAGGCTCACTTCGAACCGGTCGGACAGTGGTTACGGCCATCGCACTATCCGGTGAACGGCGAAGACCTGCAGTCCGCGGTTCAGCGGGAGTGTATCGCGACCCGAAACTCGGTTGGCATCATGGATGCATCGACCTTGGGCAAGATCGATGTGCGCGGGCCCGATGCGTGCAAGTTTCTGGAGTGGATTTATACGCACAATGTTTCGAAATTGCCGGTCGGTCGTTGCGCCTACGGAATCATGCTGGGCGAGGACGGCATGATAAAGGACGACGGTGTCATGTCACGGCTCGGCGAGCAGCACTTCTACGTGACGACGACCACCGGTGGCGCAGCCGGCGTACTGGCATGGATGGAGAAGTGGCTGCAGACCGAGTGGCCGCAATTGCGGGTTCACCTGACCTCGATGACGGAACACTATTCGACCATAGCGGTAGCAGGGCCAAACAGCGGCCGTGTCATCGAGAAACTGGGTTGCGATGTGGATATGAGTCGCGAGGCATTTCCCTTCATGACATTCCGCTCGGGAAACCTGGCCGGCGTGCCTGTTACCTTGTCCCGGGTGAGTTTCAGCGGCGAACTGGCCTTCGAAATCAACATCGACAGCCGCCATGCGTTGGATACCTGGTTGAAACTGATGGAAGCAGGCCGGGAATTCGGCATTACACCGTACGGCACCGAGACCATGCATGTGTTGCGTGCAGAAAAGGGCTACGTCATCGTCGGCCAGGATACCGACGGGTCGGTGACGCCGGTCGACCTGCGGATGAACTGGCTGCTGTCAAAAGACAAGGACTTTCTCGGCAAGCGATCGCTGGCGCGCAGTGACTGCAAAAGAAGCGACCGCAAGCAATTTGTCGGGTTGAAAGCCATCGACGGAAAAACGGTGGTGGCAGAAGGGGCACAACTGGTGACAGGGCAGCCAGGACGAATTCCTGCACGGATTCCGATACCAATTGCCGGCCACGTCAGTTCGAGCTACTACAGTGCTGTTTTGCAAAAGCCGATCGCACTCGGACTCATTCGCGCCGGCCATACCAGAGTGGGTGAGACGGTATTGGCCATTGGTTCCAACGGGGTGGAAGTCCCGGTCGAGATCGTTTCGCCGGTCTTCTACGACCCGAAAGGGGAGCGTCAGAATGTCCAGTAGCCCGCTTCGCAGGCACGCCCTCGAGGACTTTATGCGGCGGCGCGCCGCGACGACGGTGGCGCATCCGGCTGTCACCGTAAACGTGCAGACCAATCTCGATTACATCAATCTGCGCGGCTGTGCCGGGGATCCGGAGTTTCGCGACGCAGTCGAGTCGGTACTGCAACAGGGACTGCCGCTAACGCCGAATACCTGGACCAAAGGCCCACAGTCCGTCTATTGGCTAGCTACTGACGAATGGCTAATCGTTGCTCCGGCCGCTACGGGCGTGTTTGCCCGCCTTCGTACTTTTGCAGAGACAAGTTTTTCAACGGCAAACTGGCAAAGTGGTGCCTTCGTGCAAATGCGTTTAGTCGGCGACGCTGCAAGAGACGTTCTGGCCAAAGGCTGTACGCTCGATTTGCACCCGCAGTCGTTCCTGGCTGGACATTGCGCACAGACACTGCTGGCAAAGGCCGGCGTTATGCTTGCATTTGAGGACAATCGACCGGCATTCAGCCTGATTGTGCGTCGCAGTTTTGCTGAATACGTTGCACTCTGGTTCGCTCAAGCCGGCAAAGAATTCGGTATCAATTTTCTGGTTGACCAATAGTGCGCGGATCGCACGCGTGAAGTGAGATTGCATCAAGCCGCTTGGCGTCTGCATGAACGAACCCGACAACATCGCCCGTGAACCAAAAAAGTTCGGCTTTCTGCTGCTGAATGAGTTCACGCTGATCTCGCTTTCTGCCGCAATCGAGCCGCTGCGCATGGCGAATCGAATCTGCGAGCGCGACCACTACACCTGGAAGACTCTATCCGAGCACGGCGAAGCGGTTGCAGCAAGCGACGGGCTCAACATAAATGTCGACTGCAGCATTGCCAGTCCCGGTGCTCTGGAGGATGTTGATTTGCTGATTGTCTGCGGCGGAACCAACATAGAAAAGAACTATTCCGCCGAGCTCACCCGATTTCTCCGAGTCGCGGACCGGGACGGGATCGCACTCGGTGGCATATGCACGGGCAGCCAGGTGCTGGCGGCGGCCGGGCTGCTCGATGGAATACGTTGCAGTATCCACTGGGAGAATTTGGGTGCCGTTACCCGCGCTTATCCGAACGTGCCGGTCGGTCGCAGTCTGTTCACCATCGACAGGTGCCGCTACACGAGCTCAGGGGGTACAGCGCCGCTCGATCTCATTCTGCACATCATTTCGGCGCAACTTGGTTCTGACATCAGTGTGGCGGTGGCCGAGCAGTTCATCTGCGATCGCATTCGACGCACCGACGACGAGCAGCGGATCCCGTTACGGCACCAGATCGGCAACAAATCGGCGAAATTGATTGCAGCGGTCGGGCTGATGGAAGCGAATCTGCGTGAACCGATTGGCCAGGACGAGCTGGCGGCATACGTCGATCTGTCCCGCAGGCAGCTGCAGAGACTGTTTGATAAATACCTGTTGTGCTCGCCGTCCCGGTATTACCTGAAACTGCGCTTGCGCCGCGCGCGGGAACTGCTGCTCGCAACCAGGATGAGTATTTCGGACATCACCGCCGAGTGCGGCTTCGTCTCGACGTCGAATTTCAGCAAGAGTTACAAGGAGTTGTTTGGTTACGCTCCGAGCATGGAGCGTGATCGCCAGCTCGAGTCGAATGCAAAAGCGCTGGCGCACGGATAGCCGGCAAACTCCCGCCAGCGTCAATCTAAAGAGCAGGCGTTACCAGTGTCTTCAGCTCGATCTCGGTGAACATGCCAGAGTATTCCTCCGGTGAAGTACCGCCATTGATCATTACGACCACGGGTTTGCCGGCCGGCAAGGACTGCCTGGCAATCCACGCCAGGAACGGGCCGTCGGTGTTAT
>JAHKKM010000296.1 GCA_020027645.1 Pseudomonadota bacterium | reverse complement strand
TGTGACCGGGAGATCAGTCTCGACGCCGGGCGGCTGATCGGCGACAAAAGGGTGGCGGCGTGAAGGCTCTCAGGTTCGCGCTGCGAAGCTTCGGCCGGGAGTTGCGCTCCGGTGAGGTCATCGTGTTGTTGTCCGCCGTCGCGCTGGCCGTTGCGGCACTCACGGCGGTCGGATTCCTGACCGATCGGATCGGACGCGCCGTTGCGCGCCAGGCAAACGAAGTGCTGGCGGCGGACCTGCGCCTGCGTTCGCCGGATCCTCTGCCAGGCGAATGGCGTGAAGCGGCCGCGGACTTCGGCTTGCAGACGGCCGAAACGCAGTCCTTCCCGAGCGTTGTATTCGCCGGTGACTTAAGTGCACTGGCAACGATCATCGGTATCGGAGTCTGGGCCGACCGGTCGCTACTGGCAAAACTCAATATCGATGTCGGTGACCGTATCGCGGTCGGCGAGGCAGATCTTAAGGTTGCCGCCGTACTGACCTACCGTCCGGATCAGTCGATCGGCTTTGCATCGCTTGCACCGTCGCTGTTGCTGAATCTTCGCGACATGCCGGCAACCGCACTGATCAATGAGGGCAGTCGCGTGCAGTACGCGCTGCTGGTCGCGGGCGAGCAGGCCGATGTCGATGAATTTTTCCTGGCGGTCGAGGACGAGTTGCCGGACTCGGTTCGCACGCTCAACCAGGAAGACAGCAGCGAACGATCTACCAGTGCCGCGTCGAACGCCAAGCGTTTCCTGTCGTTGACCGCGGTGATCAGCTTGCTGCTCAGCGCCGTTGCCATCGCCATGTCGGCACGGCGCTATGCGCATCGGCGCATGGATGTGGTTGCGCTGATGAAGAGCCTCGGTGCGAGCCAGCGATTCGTACTTTTGTCGGCATCGATACAGCTCGTCATACTCGGCCTGCTCGGAGTACTCATTGGCAGTGTCACCGGGTACCTGGTCGAGTTTGCGGTAACCGGCATGCTCGCGGATCTCTTCGCCAGCGCGTTGCCGGACCCGGGACTCGCACCGGTCGTGCTCGGCACCGGCAGCGCGCTGATTCTGCTGGTCGGATTCGCCTTGCCATCTTTGCTGCCATCGTGCTCGGCGGCATGCTGGTCGTTTCCGGACTGTTGTATGTCGCCGGCCGCGGACTGGTTGCTCTGCTCGGACGCTCGCGCGGCGGCGTCGGCATCGCCTGGCGCTATGGGCTTGCCAATGTGGCGCGCCGCGGCCGCGACAGCGCCGTGCAGGTGGTCGCTTTCGGCTTGGGACTTACCGTGCTGTTGCTTCTGACCTTTGTCAGAACCGATCTCTTGGATGGATGGAGACAGACGCTCGATGAGGATGCGCCGAATCACTTCCTGATCAACATTCAGCCGCAGGAGCGGGACTCCATAGCGGAAATCATCCGCAGTGACGGCATCGACGCGCCGGAGTTTGTGCCGTTGATTCGCGGGCGCATGACCACGATCAACGGCGAGGACGTGCAGACGCGCAAGTACCCGGTCGAGGACGGCGAGTGGATGGCAAATCGCGAGGCCAACCTGACCTGGCTTGCAAAGCTCGGTTCGAGTAACGAGATCGTGGCCGGCGATTGGTGGCCGGCCGACTATGACGGTGAACCGCTGGTCTCGGTCGAGGAAGATGCGGCGACGGAACTCGGCGTGGGTCTCGGCGACCGGCTCGCGTTCCTGATTGCCGGGCAGGAAATCGAGTTGAAGATTACGAGCATACGCAAAGTCAACTGGGACTCCTTCCAGCCAAATTTCTTCATGGTGATTTCGCCCGGTGCGCTGGAGAATTTTCCCTTGACCTACGTTGCCAGCATGCGCATCGATAAATCAAAAACGGACCTGTTGATACGCCTGGTGCGCGCGCATCCCACCGTGTCGGTCATAGATCTCGATGCGATTCTGCGGCAGGTCAAGGGCATCATCGACAAAGCCAGTCTTGCGGTGCAGGCGGTGTTCGTATTCACACTCGCAGCCGGAATCGCTGTGCTGTTTGCAGCGGTGCAGTCAACGATCGACGAGCGCCGCTTCGAGAGCGCGATATTGAGAGCGCTGGGGGTCAAGCGACGCACTGTCCTTTCCGGTGTACTGACCGAGTTTGCGGCACTCGGCTTTGCCTCCGGACTCCTTGCATCCGCCGGCGCATCCGTTCTCGCCGCGGTCATTGCCGAGCGACTGTTCGAACTGGAATACGTGTTCAACCCGATGCTGTGGGTCGCAGGTCTTGCCGGCGGTGTGGCTCTCGTGTGCCTGAGCGGCTTCGTTGCAGCACGCGGCGCCATCAACGCACCGCCTACCGACGTGCTTCGGGCTGCCTGAGTCGTATCGGGGAAGGAATCGGACAGTGCCGGAGCGAAAGGACAAGGCATTTTTTCATATCGCCGATGACTGGATCGTTGCCAACGATGCCTGTCGCGGACCGTGGTCTATTGATGCCTGTCACGCGGGTCCGGTAACGGGAACCATTGCGCGCGCTGTGGAAATGGCGGTTCCCGGCAAACAACTGGTGCGGCTCACGCTCAGTTTCCAGCGTCCGATACCGATGGCCGGGTTTCGCATCGCGGCGAAGCTCGAGCGGGACGGGCGTGCAGCAACCACCGCGTCTGCAGAATTGCGTGACCGCAGCGGCCGGATTTGCGCCGTCGCATCGAGCATGCACCTCGCAAGCTATGCGCCCACGGAGTTTCCTACACCGTCGATTCCGCATCCCGTGTTCGCGGATGCGAGAAAGGGCGAATTCCCGGTACAACGGCCGTTACACGATCTTCCATTTTTCGGTTTCGGTATCGAGGCCGCCTACCCGCCGGGCGAGACCGGAGCGCCGGGACCTACCACCATATGGATGCGGACCTTGCCGTTGTTCGACGATGAGGATCCGTCGCCGTTCCAGACCCTGTGCCCGATTGCCGATTGTGGCAACGGCATTGCACGCAACGCCGAGTTTTCGGTCGCCAGTTTCGTCAATGCCGACCTTACCGTTCTGGCTTACCGGCTGCCGGAGTCCAAATGGCTGGCCTCCAGCGCAATTTCCTTTTGGGAACCGAACGGCATCGGCATGTCGCAGGCGACGCTCTTCGACGCGCGCGGCGCACTGGGGGTCGCATTGCAGACACTGATTGTGCGGCCCACGACCTGATATCGACCGATTGGCAGATCGGCAGCTCACACGACGCGATTGCGTTTTTCTCCTCGCTGAAAAGCCAGAATATTGGCGGCCAGTTCGTTGATGGCGTTCTGCCGCGCTTCGACCGTGGCCCAGGCGATGTGCGGGGTAACCAGCAGGTTTGGTCCTGCGTATT
>JAHKKM010000132.1 GCA_020027645.1 Pseudomonadota bacterium | reverse complement strand
CTTGCGTTCGGCACGTCGACGCCGACCTCTATGACCGTCGTTGCCACCAGCACTTCTATCTCGCCGTTCTTGAATCGTCGCATGACCTGATCCCGTTCGCTCGCGCTCATGCGTCCGTGCACCAGCCCGATTTCCAGGGACGGCAATGCCTCCTTCAGCATCTCGTAGCTGACTTCGGCCGCCTGGAAGTCCAGTACCTCGGATTCCTCGATCAGCGGGCACACCCAGTACGCCTGGTGTCCTTGCTCACAGGCGCGGCGCACTCGTGCCACGACATCGCCACGGCGCATATCGGGCAACGCGACCGTCTGCACGGGCTGGCGGCCCGGTGGCATTTCATCGATAACCGAGGTGTCGAGATCTGCATACGCGGCCATGGCCAGCGTGCGCGGGATCGGTGTTGCCGTCATGACCAGTTGATGTGGTTGACCGCCGGCCGCAACACCCTTGTTACGCAGCGCCAGGCGCTGATGCACGCCAAAACGGTGTTGCTCGTCGATGACGATCAACGCGAGATTTGCGAATTCAACACCCTCCTGGAAGAGCGCGTGTGTGCCGATGACGAGTTGTGCGCTTCCATCGGCGATGGCCGCAAGCGAACGTTTCCGGTCGGATTGTTTCTGGCTGCCGCTCAGCCACGCAAGATTGATACCGAGATTGGCGAACCATGCGCTGAAATTCTGCCAGTGCTGCTCGGCGAGCAATTCTGTCGGCGCCATCACCGCGGCCTGCACGCCGCTGGAGATCGCATACAGACAGGCTATGGCTGCCACGATGGTCTTTCCGGAACCAACGTCTCCTTGCACGAGCCGCATCATCGGGTGTGCCACACGCAGGTCTCCAGTGATTTCCTTGATGACGCGTTGCTGCGCTTTGGTGAGCACGAAAGGCAGGCTGCTTACAAAAGCCGATGCAAGTTTCCTGCTGTCAACGAGCGACGTAGCCGACTCGCGAAGCGCGGCCATTCTCAGATTGCGCAGACTGATGTAATGAGCAAGCAACTCTTCGAAAGCAAGCCGCTGCTGACAGGGATGACGACCCGACGCCATGCTGTCGAGGTCCGCGTCGGTCGGCGGGCGGTGCAGGTAAAGCAGTGCGTCCGCGATCGATGGCATGCTGTATCGATCGAGGACGTCCTGTGGCAGCAAATCCTCGGGTGGTGCCGCTTTCATCAGTACAATCGCCTGCGTCATCAGGTTGCGCAGCCGCCCCTGTTGTACTCCCTCCGTGGTTGAGTACACGGGAGTGAGCGCATTGCTGGTGACCGGCGGTTCACCGGACCGCAGGATCCGGTACTCGGGATGCACCATCTCGAGACCGAGTGCCCCGGTCCGCGCCTCACCGTAACAGCTGACGCTGATGCCGCTGCGGAACTGCGCTTGCTGTTGTCGCGAAAAATGAAAGAAGCGCAAGGTGAGTTGTCCGCTGCCATCGCCGATTCGGACCAGCAGACTGCGGCGGCCGCGAAACACGGTTTCCGCAAGGAGCACCTCGCCAGTGACCATCGCGCGGGTCCCGGCGCGCAGCGAGCCCAGTCGAGTCAGCCGGGTACGGTCTTCGTAACGCAGCGGCAGCAGGAAGAGGAGATCCTCTACGCGATGGACTCCAAGCTTCTGCAGTTTTTCCGCGAGCGCCGGGCCAACGCCCGCGAGACTGGTCAGGGCGTCGCTGAGTTTGCTGGTCTGCACCGCGACCGCGCCGGATCAGAGAGCCAGGATGGCCTCGGCTTCGATGTCCGCGGCTTTGGGCAGTGAGGCCACGCCGAGTGCAGCGCGGGCCGGATACGGCTCGCGGAAAAACTCGGTCATCACTTTGTTGACAGTCGCGAAATTGCCGAGGTCGGTCAGGTAGACGGTGACCTTGACGATGTCGTCGATGTTGCCACCCGACGCTTTCGCAACGGCCTGCAAATTCCTGAATACCTGGCGCGCCCTGGCCTCGAAGTCACCAGCGACGATTTCCATGGTTGCCGGATCCAGGGGGATCTGTCCCGATAGAAATACAAGGCTTCCACTCCGAATGGCCTGCGAATAGGTCCCTATTGCTTTCGGCGCATGCTCGCTGTGTACCCGGGTCTTGTTCAATTCGATCTCCGATTTAATGTCAGTATTGATTGAAGCGCTTCATGCACACACGCGGGATACACGCATCACATTCGGCATCTTTCTTATATTGCGCAGTATTTCGGCAAGATGCTTCCGGTCTTTCACCTGCAATACAAAATTGAGCACCGAGCAGTCATCCTGACGTTCCAGTACCGAGACCTGCTCGATATTCGACTCGGAATCGGCAATCGTCGCCGCAACCTCGGCAAGTACGCCCGTCTTGTTCTCGGTGTCGACATGAATCTGGCTCGAAAAGTCCCGGCTGATTGCCATCTCCCAACTTACCGTCAACCATTTCTCCGGCTGCTTGCGGAAATTGATAAGGTTGCCGCAGGAATTTCTGTGTATCACAACGCCCCGGCCGGAACTTAAGTAACCCATGATCTCGTCACCGGGTATCGGGTAACAGCACTTCGCGTAACTCACGACCATACCCTCCGTACCGGCGATGACCAGGCTGGCCGCGGATACCTTGGTTTCGCTGTCTTCCTTGACGCCGAGCAGGAATCTCGCGGTCAGCGGTGCGAGGCGCTCGCCGAGCCCCAGTTGTTCGAATAGCTGCGATTCGGTTTCGAGTACCAGTTCCTTTAGCGCTTCCTTCATGCGGACTTTGCCGACCTTGCGCAACGACGAATTAAGGTCCTTCAGCGAACGGTCGAGCAGGCGTTTTCCGAGATCGATGGACTCGCTGCTGCGCATGTTCTTCATGTACTGACGAATAGCCGAACGCGCCTTCGCGGTGGTCACAAAGGTGACCCAGTGGGGATTGGGTTTGGCGCCGCGAGCGGTGATGATTTCCACAGTCTGGCTGTTTTGCAGTGGCGTTCGCAGCGGTACGAGGTTGCGGTCGATCTTCGCCGCAACGCATCGGTTGCCGACATCGGTATGTACTGCATACGCGAAGTCGACTGTGGTCGCGCCTTTCGGCAAAGGCATGATGTCGCCCTTCGGCGTGAATACATAAATCTTGTCGGGGAACAGGTCGACCTTGACGCTTTCGAGGAATTCCTCGGAGCTACCCGACTCCTGAATCTCCACCAGGTGAGCAAGCCATTCGCGCGCGCGTCGTTGCGGCGTGGCTGTGGTCTTGTCTTCGGCCTTGTACTGCCAGTGCGCTGCCACGCCGGACTCGGCAACGCGGTCCATGTCGCGCGTGCGGATCTGCACCTCGAGCGGCATGCCGTTCGGACCGAACAGCGTTGTGTGCAGCGACTGGTAACCGTTGACACGCGGGATGGCAATATAGTCCTTGAAGCGACCTGGCATCGGTTTGTACAGGCCGTGCACCAGGCCCAGCATCCGGTAGCAGGTCATGACATCCGCCACGATAATGCGGCAACCGAAGACATCGACGATGTCCGCCAGCGGCCGCTTCTTCTCGTTCATTTTCTTGTAAATGCTGTAGAGGTGTTTCTCCCTGCCGATCACCTCGCCCTCGATGCCCTCCGCGTCCATCGCCTTGCGAATCATGTCGGTGATTTTCTTGATGTACTGACGCTGGCTGCCTTTGCTCCGTTTCAGCGCTCGCTCGAGTACCGCGTAGCGATTCGGATAAAGATGGCGAAAACCGAGATCTTCGAGGCCGACCTTCAGGTGGTTGATGCCAAGCCGGTTGGCAATCGGCGCGTAGATTTCCAGTGTTTCCCTGGCGATACGTACCCGCTTGTCGCGCGGCATGGCTCCAAGCGTTTCCATGTTATGCAGCCGGTCCGCCAATTTGACCAGGATGACGCGAATATCCTCGATCATGGCCAGCATCATCTTGCGGAAGCTCTCGGCTTGCGCTTCGGCACGGCTGTGAAACTGCATCTGGTCCAGTTTGCTGACGCCGTCGACCAGTGCGGCAATCTCGCTGCCGAACTCTTCTTCCAGCTTGGCGATCGGGGTTGCGGTGTCCTCGATGACATCGTGCAGGACAGCTGCGGCAATGGCCTGCGCGTCCATGTGCATGTCGGCCAGCGTCTGCGCTACGGCCACGGGGTGGGAAATGTACGGCTCGCCAGTGCGCCGGGTTTGGCCCTGGTGGGCGGCGGCGCCGAACTCATAGGCTTTTATTACGAGTTCGATCTGTTCTTTCGGGAGATACGATTCCAGGGTGTCGAGCAGGCGCCGCAGGCCCCAGTCACGCCACGATGACGCGCCAGGCAGTTTCGAGAGCAGGGTGGCGGCGTAGTCCATATCGATCATTCGATCATATGCGATCTGCCGGCGCCAGAAGCCGCTTGTCAGAGGCGGTCAGTCGCCTATCGAGATGCCTCGCAGCGGGATCAGGTCGTCGATGATGTCCGGCTGCATGAACTCGTCCGGGGCAGGCTGCTCGATTTCGTCCAGGATGGCGGGGGTTACATGGCCGGCCGCAATCTCGCGCAATGCGACTACCGTCGGCTTGTCGTTTTCGCGGTCAACCAGCACGTCTGCACCATGGGCAATGCGGCGGGCGCGTTTCGCGGCGACCAGCACCATTTCAAAGATATTCTCGATATTGTCGAGACAGTCCTCGACGGTAATTCTTGCCATTGAGCTGAAACTCCAATCGTGGCCCAGGGGGCCGGCATGCGAGCGGGCCGAGGAGTCTAATTCAGAACGGTGGGAAGATGGAAGGGAGCGATGAAATCCGGGCGATCAGCGGAGGATTCCCGCGACCTTCTTCTGCAGCCGCGGATTGTCTGTCCTGTTGGCTTCCCGGCCGCCCTCGAGTATGCCCTCCAGCTCGTCGATGGCCGTTTCCAGGTCGTCGTTGATAATCACAAAGTCGAATTCCTGCCAATGGGACATGTCGCCAAGCGCGTCCCGCAAGCGCCGGTTGATCACCTCCTCGCTGTCCGTGCGCCGCCCCCGCAGCCTGCGCTCCAGTTCAACCGCGGATGGCGGCAGGATGAAGATGTCTCTCGAATCAGGCATCGACTCCCGGACCTGGCGGGCACCCTGCCAGTCGATTTCAAGAATGACATGGTGGCCTTCAAACAACAGCTGCTCGACCTGGGATCGGCTGGTGCCGTACCGGTTGTCGAACACTATGGCGGATTCCAGCATTTCGCCCGCGTCGCGAAGCTTCAGGAATTCCGGCTCTTTGACAAAGAAGTAGTCGCGACCGTCGATTTCGGTTTCACGCCGCTTGCGCGTTGTATACGAGACTGAGAAGCGCAACTCCGGGTTGCGGCCGACCAGGGCTTTGACCAGCGTCGTCTTGCCGGCACCGGAGGGTGCGGCAATCACAAAAAGTCGGGCCCGGTTCTGCATCGGCGAATTCAAGACAGCGTCATTCTATGTTCTGAACCTGTTCGCGCATCTGCTCGATCAGCACCTTCAGGTCAACGGCCGAGCGGGTGGTGTCCGCATCGGCGGATTTCGAACCCAGGGTATTGGCCTCGCGATTCAGCTCCTGCATAAGAAAATCAAGGCGGCGGCCGACCGGTTGATTACTTGCCAGCGCTTGCCGAATCTCGCTCACGTGACTTTCGAGCCGGTCAAGTTCCTCGTCAACATCCATTTTTTGCGCAATCAGGGCCAACTCTGTTTCGAGACGTGCGGGATCGGCGATCACATCGAGCTTTTCGATGCGTTCCTTCTGTTTACGATGCGCAGCATCGAGTACAGAAGGCAGCCGTGCCTTAATCCCTGCAGCAATGGACAGAAGTTCGCGGCATCGTGTGTCCAGGAGCTCGGCGATGCGCGCGCCCTCGCTTTGGCGCATCTCAGCAAGAGATGCCACAGTCGAGGTGAGGAGTGCCGAAGCGGACTCGAACAGTGGCTCTGCGTCGATCTCCTGGTCCTCGATAACTCCGGGCCAACGCAGAACATCGAGCGGGCTGACGGGTGCCGCAGCGTTTTTCAATATGACGCCGATCTCCGCAGCTCGCTGGCAAAGCTGTTGCACGAGTCCTGCATTGATTCGAATTTCGTTACTCGTGCCTGTGCGGCGCTTCAGGTGCAGGCTGCAGTCGACCTTGCCCCGGGCGATGCTGGCGGCGAGCTGCTGGCGAAGTTCCGGTTCCTTGCCGCGGAGTTCGTCCGGCAGGCGAAATTGCAGATCCAGGTATCGGTGGTTGACAGCGCGAATCTCGCAGGTGAGGGTGCCGGCCCCCGACTCCACGGCCTGTCTCGCAAAGCCTGTCATACTGTGTAACATGAGGTCCCCTGGTTTTCTGGCGCCCGGACGAATTATCTGGATGCCGGTTGCGCTGACCAAATCGCAGATTCCCGCGCAGCCCGGCGGCATAATTCGACGGCTCTGTGGCTCCGGGCAATTCTGAGCAATTTTGATAACAATGTATATGTGGTGGTACGGATCCACCGCACGGTCATCACAGAGCACAAAGCCAACCCGAACAGAAACAGCAGATGCAGATTGAATACGCAAAAGTGTCGGCGCTTGGTGACCGGCAGGATAATCAGGATCGTGCCTCGGTAATCGTCGCTGAAGACGCAGCGCTCATGCTGGTATTCGACGGTATGGGCGGTCATTCCGATGGCGCGAGGGCCGCGGAGACCGGGCTGAAAATCGTGCAGGATATGTTCATGGCGACGCCGCTGCCGGTTTTTGATCCACAGGGATTCCTGTATATGGCGCTGGCGCGGGCGCATGACGAAGTGGTGAAGCTGGGCGCGGAACTCTCCGTCGATTTTCGTCCGCGAGCGACCTGCGCTGTCTGCCTGGTGCAGGAAGGCGGGTCATTCTGGGGACACATCGGCGACAGCCGGATTTATCACATGCGTGCAGGCAGACTGGTCTCCAGGTCGCTCAGGAAGGCGCCATTTCCGAGGAAGAGGCGCTGGGGCACCCGATGCGGAATTTCGTCGAATGTTGCATAGGCGGTGATGCGCCGGTGCCGGACATGAGTATCACGCGGAAAAAAGCACTGATGCCCGGCGATGTCCTGCTGGCATGCACCGACGGCCTGTGGTCGGGTATCAGCGATGACGAAATGGCGGTACTTGCGACAAGAACTGCCAGCAACCTGACTGAAAACCTCAAGGCGCTGAGTCTTAAGGCCCTGACAAACAGTTCACCCCACAGCGACAACACCACGGCTACCGCGTTACTCTGGATCAGCGAGTAGGATTCAGACGGGACGCCTGTTAAAGAAGTGACCTGCGGCCAGCCCGCAACGTCATCGCGAAACACAGCAGCGAGGATTAGCCATGCGACCCAGCGGCCGCGAACCGGACCAGTTAAGGCCGGTTCAGTTCGTCACCAATTTTACCAGGCACGCGGAGGGCAGCGTGCTGGCCATGTTCGGCGATACGCAGGTGCTATGCACTGCAAGCATCGAGGATCGTGTGCCGCCCTGGCTGCGTGGTGCAGGGCAAGGCTGGGTCACCGGGGAGTACGGCATGTTGCCGCGATCGACGCACTCGCGATCGGATCGCGAGGCCGCCAGAGGCAAACAGAGCGGCCGCACGCAGGAGATTCAACGTCTGATTGGCCGGTCATTGCGAGCGGTGACGGATCTAAGCGCCCTGGGCGAGAGAACCGTAACACTGGACTGCGATGTCCTGCAGGCCGATGGGGGTACCCGGACGGCCGCTATCAGCGGTGCGTACGTTGCACTTCAGCTGGCAATGAACCGCCTCTGCAAGCAGAACAAGCTCCGCAGCAATCCGCTGCACGGGCAGATCGCTGCAATATCTGTCGGTATTTTTGCCGGCGTACCGATCCTCGATCTGGATTACGCCGAAGATTCGCAGGCAGAAACGGATATGAATGTGGTGATGAACGAGGCCGGCCGGTTTGTGGAGATACAGGGCACTGCCGAGGGCCATGCGTTCAGCAAGGAAGAGTTCAATGCACTCATAACGCTGGCGGCGCGTGGTATCGCACAGATTATCGAAGCCCAGAAAAAGGCGATTGCCGATGAAGGTAAAGCCTGATTTCTCCCGTTGCGTGTTTGCCAGCAACAATCGCGGCAAATTGGCCGAAGTTCAGGCCGTACTTGGCCCGCTGGGGCTTACGATTGTGGCTCAATCAGAGCTGGGCATTGATAGCGCAGCAGAAACCGCAGCAACATTTGCCGGCAACGCCCTGCTGAAAGCACGGCACGCCGCTCGTCGTTCGGGACTACCGGCGATCGCGGATGATTCCGGCTTGTGCGTCGATGCTCTTGGCGGTCGGCCGGGCGTACAGTCGGCCCGTTACGCAGGGACCGACGCGAGTGATGCGGACAACGTCAGAAAATTGCTCGCTGAACTTCGCGGTGTTCCGGCTGACCAACGACAAGCGAGGTTTCACTGTGCCGCCGTGCTGGTGACTCCGGATGACAGCATCGAACCGGTTCTCGCCGAGGACGAGTGGCACGGGGTGATTCTATTGGAACCAGCTGGCACAGGAGGATTCGGCTACGACCCGGTGTTTTATGATCCCGCAATTGGCAAAGGCGCAGCAGAATTGACAACTGACGAAAAAAACACGGTCAGCCATCGCGGCAAGGCACTACGGCTGCTCGCATCCCGGTTGAAGCGCGTTGCACCTGGTAATTTCAATGATCACAGGTAAGTTGCCTCCGCTGTCCCTGTATCTGCACATGCCCTGGTGCGTGCGAAAATGTCCTTACTGCGATTTCAATTCGCATACCGCTGGCGCAAACGTGCCGAAAGACCGCTATGTCGATGCGCTGATCGCGGACCTGGAAACGGAAGCAAGTTCCGGCCGGACAGCGAGCCGGCCGTTCCAAAGCATATTCATCGGCGGCGGTACGCCCAGCCTGTTCAGCGGATCGCAACTCGGGCGTGTCCTCGACGCGGTCCGCGCGCTGTTCGATGTGCTGCCCGATGCGGAGATCACAATGGAGGCGAATCCCGGCACCGTCGAGTGTATTGATCTGCCCGGCTACAGGTCGGCCGGGGTCAATCGCCTCTCGATAGGGGCTCAGAGTTTCAATGCAGGCATGCTGGAATCCCTGGGGCGCATTCACGGCCCGGCGGAGATTGTGAAATCGTTCAAGGCTGCACGCGATGCGGGGTTTGAGCGCATCAACCTGGATCTGATGTTTGCACTGCCCGGCCAGGATCTCAGGCTTGCACAAGCGGACATCGAGCAAGCGCTTGCACTGGGCCCGTCGCACATCTCCTATTACCAGCTTACGCTGGAGCCCAATACCGTGTTTTTCGCCAAGCCACCGGCGAATTTGCCGGATGAAGATATCGCCTGGGACATACAGCAACTCGGGCAACAAATGTTGCAGGACGCCGGATTTGAGCAGTACGAGATTTCGGCATTCGCCCGGCCCGGACAGCGATGCCTGCACAACCTGAATTACTGGCACTTCGGTGACTACCTGGGCGTTGGTGCGGGGGCCCACGGAAAATTCACGTCAGCGGAGGGCACCGTGTGGCGCTACGCGAAGCCGGCTCATCCGCTGGCCTACATGCAACAGGCCGAGAATCGGCAGTTCCGCACTGGCGCGAGTGCCGTTACTGAGGCTGACCTCGGATTCGAATATCTTCTGAACGTGCTGCGATTGCCGGAGGGCTTCAGCGAATCAACTTTGCGGCAGCGAACCGGGTTGCCGCTCGATGCCTTAAGGCCACAGCTGGAGCGAGCTGCAGGCAAAGGACTTATCGCGAGCGGCAACGGCAAGGACTGGAAGCCGACAGCCCTGGGATGGCAATTCCTGAATGACCTGCAGGCCGAATTCCTGCCAGGCTGAAAGAAACTCGCAATTCGCAGGTGGACCTGCTTATGCACAACAGCAGGTCTTGCGCTATGGATTCCGGGCAATTAGCTGCGATACTCAGTCCAGCCGTTCAATAGAAGCAGTAACACATTGAAAAATAACGTGTTTTCAATTTGCACACAAAATAGACATATTGATACGAGGGCTTTAAAAATCCTCACTTAGCTCATTGACTCAATTTCCTTCCACAATCTTATCCACAGCTTTTGTGGATAATGATTGGCCGCGGTCCGCGCCATGCCGGCCGTGCTTGCGGCAAAAACGGCTTGCCTATATGCTACGCGGCCTTTTCGGCCTGCCGGCGTTCACGTAGTCGTCAGGGACGACACTTCCAGGAATCCATTTATGAAGCCCGAGATTCATCCCAACTACAAAGAGATCAAGGTGACTTGCAGTTGTGGCAACGAATTCACGACCCGCTCGACGCTGGGCGAGGACCTCGGAATCGAAGTCTGCTCTTCGTGCCATCCGTTCTATACCGGCAAGCAGAAGATCGTTGATACCGGTGGCCGGGTCGACAAGTTCCGTCGCAAGTACGGCAAAAGTTGACGATCGGCGATTCAAGCGCGCGATTCGATCGCGCTAAGCATCTGCCACTTTCATTTGCTCGCTTTTCACGCTTCCGGCACCATGACGGGCTGCAGGCGACGTGTCTGCTACGCCTGAAGCGTTTGCCGGGTGTGGCGCGCTGCCGATATGACCGGTCTTGCCAAAGCCCGGTCTGCGCGTGAACCGGGAACCAAGGAAAAACATGAGTAAAGACGCATTTACGCTGACCAGTCCGGATGGCAAATCCACGACACTGCCCGTTCGTAAGGGAACGCTCGGGCCGGACGTAGTCGATATCGGACAGCTATACAAAGAGCAGGGCGTATTTACCTACGATCCCGGGTTCGTTGCTACCGGCAGTTGCAAGAGCGACATTACGTTCATCGACGGCGATGAAGGTGTGTTGCTGTATCGCGGATACCCGGTGGAACAGCTGGCTGCGCATTCGAGCTTCATCGAGGTCGCCTATCTGCTGCTGTATGGCCAGTTACCGACCAAAGCCCAGCTCGATGCGTTCGACACATCGATTCGCACGCATACGATGCTGAATGAAGGAATGCTGCGCTTCTTCAACGGCTTTCGTTATGACGCGCACCCTATGGCTATGCTGTCCGCTGTGGTGGGGTCGATGTCGGCCTATTATCACGACACGCTGGATATAAATGACCCTGGCACTCACGACATTTTTACCCACCGCATTCTTGCGAAACTGCCGACCATTGCCGCGGCAGCGCACAAGCTCACGTCCGGCCAACCGTTTGTCTATCCGCGTAACGATCTCAACTACACGCAAAACCTCCTGCACATGTTTTTCGCGGTGCCGGCAGAGCCATACCAGATCAACGAGATTGCAGCGCAGGCTCTGGACCTGCTATTTATCCTGCATGCGGACCACGAACAGAACTGTTCTACATCGACGGTCAGGATGGCCGGCAGTTCCGGCGCCAACCCGTATTCCGCTATCGCGGCCGGTATTGCTGCACTGTGGGGGCCGGCACACGGCGGCGCTAACGAAGCAGTGCTGCGCATGCTCGAGGAAATTGGCGATACGAAGAATATTCCGAAGTTTGTGGCGCGAGCAAAAGACAAGTCCGACTCGTTTCGACTGATGGGATTCGGTCATCGCGTATACAAGAATTTTGATCCACGCGCCAAAATCATCCGCGAAATGTGCCACAAGGTGCTAGCGCAGATGGGACGACGTACCGATACGCCCATGTTCGACCTGGCCCTTGCCCTCGAGGAGGTTGCGCTGAAGGATGACTACTTCATCGAGAAGAATCTGTACCCGAACGTCGACTTCTATTCCGGGATTATTTACAAGGCGCTCGGCATTCCGACATCCATGTTTACAGTCATGTTTGCCATTGGACGCACTGTCGGCTGGGTTGCTCACTGGCGCGAGATGATCACAGATCCGAACCTGCGCATCAGCCGCCCGCGGCAGCTCTATACCGGTCCGAAGAATCGCGACTACGTGCAGCTGAACAAGCGATAAAAATAAAATCGGGGTCAGACCACCATTCTTCGCTACAAGCGAAGAATGGTGG
>JAHKKM010000295.1 GCA_020027645.1 Pseudomonadota bacterium | reverse complement strand
ATGGTGCGGCCTGGCGCTCAGGCGGCGCAGCCAGGCATCCATTTCGCCTGCATCGATCTTTTCATCGTAGCGATGTTCGATGTCCTGCTGCTGTTCTGTTACCGACGATTCGTTCGCGGTATCGGCAACGGCGAATGCCGCAGGCAGCAGCAATGAGAGAACAAAGACTGTGATGCGCATGAGGTTCCCCGATCAGGTCATGTTTTCGAATTATTGTTCTGCAACAGCGGCGCGCAGTGCACGCAAGCTCTGCTTGATGCTTGCGGCGTGTTGTGGACCCATGCGCATCAGCAATTTCTGTCCGCTGGAGCGGCTCTCGAGCTCCGTATCGGCGTAAAGGTACAGCACGTTCGGTCGCACCAGTGCTACCGGCCCTTCGAGTTCCGGTGTTTCCAGCAGGTGGTCGATGACTTCGACAAGGCGATCATTGAAATAGCCGTTCGGATAACCGAGATTGATATAGGCATCCTGGAACAGCGGATAAAAACGCCGATACGTGCCCACCACGCGCTCGATGTCGGCCGATGTCACCACCTGGACCAATGCATCGTAGCGCGCGTAGTTGTCCGGGTTCAGCGTGTATTCGCCGCTGCCGTCCTGGCCATCCACGGCAAACTCACCGTCCAGCCGGCCGACCGGCCGGATTTTTTCCGCCACATACGCACGCGGCAAACTGTCCACGGTCGCCACGATTTTCTCGATGAGACCGGATTCGACCAGCAGCTTGCCGATCGCGTCGCCATAAAGCTCCATAATCTCGAGCCTGAAGTACTCATCGCTTGCATCGAGTGGCGGCAAAGGCCGGAGCTGTGATTCGTCGACTGGCTCGCCGACCTCGGGGATCGGGTACAGGGGCCCGACGCGCTCCCCGGAAGCTGGCTCCTGCACTTCGGGTTTCTGGGACTCGGCGGCCGGCCGCTCCGGTTCATTCCCCTGCCTGGCAAAAAACCACAGTGCGGCCGCCACGGCAAGCGCAAGAATTACGGGTACGAGCCACTGCGATGTTTCTCTGTTCATGAGCGTCACTCTTTGTAGTCACGGATTACGTGAATGAAACTGTTTTGACACCTTCGCTGTACGAAGGTTGTTTTTCACGAATCCTCTGCCTGTTATCCTGTCTCATCCTAATTGCCTAATCCAGCGGATTTGCGAGAAAACCCAATGAACAGAACCGGGATAGCGGGGCTCTTTGCCACGTGCGTTCTTGCGGCATGCACCGCGGATGTTGGTACTCCGGAGACGAGTGTCGATATGGACCAGATCGCGCGCGAATATCTTTTCCTCGAACTCAGCATGGGCCTGCACGACGAGGCCCATGTCGATGCCTACTTCGGTCCGGAGGAAATCCGATCCCAGGCAGCCGATGCGAAGCTCTCGCTGGCGGACATCGACCGGCGGGCAGCGGAACTTGCCGACACACTCGCGGGAGCGTCCATCGATCCCGGCAGGCTGGCGGGGCTGCTGCAGCGCCTGCAGGCACTTCGGACCCGCATCCGCATGAACCAGGGAGCAACCCTGCCCTTCGACGAGGAATCGATGCTGTTGTTTGGCGCCGTTGCCCCGGACCGTGACGCCGCATATTACGCGACCATACTCAGGGAAATCGATGCGCTCCTGCCTGGTGAAGGCAACCTGCCCGAGCGCGTCGATGCCTTTCGCTCGAGCTTCGACATCCCGGCCGAGCACCTTGCCGCGGTCTTCGATGCCGCGATCGCCGAATGCCGCAAGCGAACTCTGGCACGGATCCAGTTGCCGGAAGGCGAGTCCTTCGTGCTCGAATACGTCACCGACAAACCCTGGTCGGGCTACAACTGGTACAAGGGCAAGAGCCAGAGTCTGATACAGATCAATACCGATCTGCCGACCAACATCAATCGTGCAGTCGACCTCGGCTGCCATGAAGGCTACCCGGGACACCACGCGAATAACGTGCTGCTCGAAAAGAATCTCGTTACAGGCCTTGATTACGCCGGTAATGAGGCCGCCCGCGATTATCTGAACGGAAAAATGACGCGCGAGCAGGCAGAGCAGTGGCTGATCGACTACCAATTGTCATCGGCGGAGCGCGCCAGTCAGCGAACGCGGTTCTTCGATGCCTACCGTTCCTACGTGATCAACTACAACCTCGGCCAGGACATGGTGAAGCAATACGTAGAACGTGATGGCGCAGACCAGGACGAACGCTGGCGGCGATTCGAACAGTTGCTTTCCTCGCCGATAACGACCGCCGACCTGCAGTAACGTAGCCTACTATCACCGGAAGGTCCTTACATCCACCGACATGCGTGACGCTCGAAAAATTTCTGTGGCATCGTTTGCATCGCTGGCCGAATCGCTCTGCGATATCTGCCATCTGTTTGGCGAGCGACAGTGGTGCCTCGCGACCAGCGGCAATTTCTCTGCGCGTCTCGACAGCGATCACTTCATGATTACCCAGTCGGGAAAGGACAAGTCGAAGCTGACGCCCGAGGACCTCATGATCTGCAACATGCAGGGCCGGCCCGAGGACCGCGGGCTGATCCCCTCGGCGGAGACCGCACTGCACCTCTGCCTGTACCACCATGACCCGGATATCGGCGCGGTTTTTCACACGCATTCGGCGACTGCCACGGCATTATCTCGCCATGCCGACAGTGCCGTGGCTATCACCGGATACGAAATGCAAAAGGCTTTTGCCGGGATCCGCAGCCATGAGACGGGCCTCTCCGTGCCGGTGTTCGACAACACGCAGGACATGGCGGCCCTGGCAAAAAACCTCGAGGACTGTCTCGGCAACAGTCCGTCCCCAGCGCCGGGTTTTCTCATTCGCGGTCACGGCCTGTATGCCTGGGGCAAGGACGTCACAGAGGCGCAGCGCCATCTCGAAGCAATGGAATTCCTGCTGTCCTGTGTGTGGCACGATAGGTCTGCCACCCGGCAATGAATGTTGTCGCTATCGTTCTGGACATCGAAGGCACGACCAGTTCCATCGATTTCGTGCACAAGGTGCTGTTTCCGTACGCAGCGCGTGAG
>JAHKKM010000294.1 GCA_020027645.1 Pseudomonadota bacterium | reverse complement strand
GCACGGCAGCGAGGGCAATACCAGGCTGCTTCGGATTATTACGCACAAGCGCTCAAGGCCGACGCGAACTTTGCAGAAGCGCGCCGCGGCCAGGCACAGGTGCTCGCGCTGCTCGGCGACTCGGCAGCGGCCAAGGCTATCTGGAGCAGCATAATTGCCGACCCGGCCGTCGCCGCTGACGAGCGTATCTTCGCGGCATTCGATTACGCCTGGGTGTTGCGTGCGGAAGGCCGCTTTCGCGAATCGCTGCAACCTCTGTTGGCGCTCGAAGCCGAGATTCGCGAGGAACGCATACGCGAACCGCTGGCACTCGCGACCCGTGCCCTGAGCCACATGGAACTGGGTGAATCGGATACTGCAATGCAACTCGCCGCAGCGGCGCTGGGCAGCAACCAGGCCAGTTCCCCGGCGCGTTACCTGTTCACGCGCGGACTGATCGAGTTGCAACAGCAGGCTTCTGATGCGGTTACACGCACCATCGCAGAACTCCGAGCGCTGTCCCCGGGTGTCGAGGCAACGGATCGCAAGGAAGATCGCGCGGCAGCGCAACTCGAGGGCCTGTTGCTGCTGGCGCAAGGCCGGACTGCCGAAGCCGTATCACGGCTCGAGGCGGCGCTCGCGATCCCGGGCTACGATTACGCCATTCTCGAACTTGGCCTTGCGCGGGCACTGCAGGCCGCTGGGCAGCTTGACCGTGCACTTGAGCATGCCGTGCGGGCCGCGAACTACCACGACCGCGGAACAGTTTCTGCAACAGTGGCAGCAAGCCGACCTGCCACACCGCGACATCGAACTCGCGCGCGATCTGGCAGGTCAGTAAACGCAGCGACCGGCGTTGCCCTTAACGTGGTGGCCGTACGATCGAGCGCGCGCTGCCAGTCGAGCAACCGATGCTGCCGTCGGTGTCCGTATCCAGCTTGGCTTCCTTGTAAATCCGCGTACTCGGGCATTCGAAGCCGCCGGTATCCAGGGCTTCGCGCTGAATGGCGCGGACTTTGTAGTTCACCACGTTCGACAGCAGGGTGTGGCCTGCAAGAATCAGATCTCTCTTGTTGAAAACTCCGTTGCCGTCGAGATCCTGGATGAAAGGCTTCGCATCGCCCTGCACTACCGCGGCACTGATAATCACTTCGTATGGCGCGAGACTGTTAAAGACCGCCTCGTACGCAGCATTCTGGCCGCGCGGCGTTGCATCGGGAAAGTTGATCTGCACGATCGGTCCGCCGTCGAGCTGGCGCAGGAAGCCGACGCTGGTGGTACCGTCGAAGGGGTCAACAGCCACAAAATCGAATTGTACGATCGGTTCCAGCACACCGCGCTCGACGTTCATGCTGGTGACGATGCTGGTGATGTTATTGGCAGCCAGTTGCGTATAGGAAACCGTATTGAAGAGGCCCGCCATATTGCGCAGTTTTCTCGCGCCGGTCACCGGATCGTTGACCGGATTCAGGAATTCGTCCGTGACGATGTTGGTGCCGATAGCCGCCCACACGTACAGTCCTGGCAGGTCGTCATTGGCACCGTGTCCGAAACTGTCGGCCGGGTTTGTTGAATTCTCGGTGAGTACACCGACCCCACTCCCCGGGCCCAGCGTGCTTAGGCGGCTGTCGTAGTATTGGCGGTTCAGGTTGGCAAGATTCAACGGGTCGAACGCGTCGTCCCGCAATGCCAACTGCAGCTCAAACACACCGTTGCCGGAGATCGACTCGGCGACCCCGGGCGCGTCGATGAGGTCCGCGGAAAACTTAATAAAAGTTTCGTTTTGCGGCGTGCTGCATGGCTCGACCGATACGCCAGGGTCACCAGGCGCTATCCAGTCCTGCATGTTGATGCAGGTGTCGGGATCTCGGATAACCAGCGCCATGTTGGCCGTCTCATTCGGTACAAAATCCTCATCGACTATTCCAATCGCCGCTTGGACTTCGAGTTCAAGTACAAACACCCAGTCGCCCGACAGCAGGATGCCCGTACTGCCGAGTAGATCGGGGTTCTTGACCTTGAGGGTGATCGGCGTCGTTGCATTCGCCGCCGTGGCAATCATCAGGAAGGAAAGTGTGGCCAGCAGACTTGTTGCAATTCGTGTGGGACTCATCGCTCACCTCTTGAGTATTTTTTATTTGGCGGCGCGTGTGCGCGACATTTTCTTTGTGTTGTTGCGCACTGATAACGCGCCTGTCGCGCCGCAATTATGATCCTGAACACCCCCGCTTGTGAAAATAAATTAGCATACGTTATGTCAACCATAAATCGGGGTCAGACCACCATTAATCGAAATTGGTGCCTTACCCGCGATCGCAATTAATGGTGGTCTGACCCCGATTTTAAGGCAGCGCAAGACTATGAACGGCGCCAATTCGATGTTCCAATAAGAAAAACAATTTCCCACGTGGACCAGGAACTGCCCATGAATCCTCAAGCCCCGCCTGAAATGACCCTGCGCGCCGTAGTGCTGTCCGTGATCCTTGCCGTGATCCTTGCGGCCGCCAATGCCTACCTCGGGCTGTTTGCGGGTCTTACCATTGCCTCGGCCATACCGGCGGCAGTGGTTTCAATGGCGGTGCTGAAAGTACTTGGCGGCGGGCACATCCTGGAAAACAACATTGTGTCGACCGGTGCCTCCGCCGGCTCGTCCATTGCAACCGGCGTGATCTTCACCCTGCCCGCACTGGTCATCCTCGGCTACTGGGATGACTTCCGTTATACCTGGGTGCTGGCGATTGCCGGTCTCGGCGGCCTGCTCGGTGTGCTGTTCTCGGTGCCACTGCGGCGTTCCCTCATCGTCGACCAGGGCCTGGCCTTTCCTGAAGGCAAGGCCGCGGCGGAAGTGCTGCGCACCGGCTCTAACCCCGGCCAGGGCCTGAAACTGCTGTTAGGCGCGGCAACTATTGGCGGAGCGATGAAACTCGCCGCCGGCAGCGGCATGCGGCTTATCCCCGATACCGCGGCAGCCGCGACCTGGTATGACAAGACGCTCGGCTACTTCGGCACCAACCTGTC